>CALMTT010000397.1 GCA_937872615.1 uncultured Verrucomicrobiaceae bacterium
TTGATGCCTACATCAAAGAGAACCCCAAGTATTGGGCCTACGTCCAAGCGATGCCCCGCGAGCGGCTGGAGCGCAGCGTCGTGCTGAACGAAGTGCGCGAACTCGACCGCCAGCAGCGCATCCGCGAAGGCGTGCTCAAGCAGATCAATCGTAACCCCGAGTTGAAACGCGCCTACGACCTTCTCGTGAAAGACCTCCCGGAGGACCAGAAGGAGAATGTCATCGCGCAGATCGCTCGCACCGCGCGTCGCACGATTGCCCGGACGCAGGGGCAACAGCAGCAGACCCGCGGCGAAGCGGTTGGGGTTTGATCCTCCAGTGAGCACCGCCTCCGCGCACGGAAGTTTGTCACAACGGCAGACTTCCGTGTTTTCTTTGCGGGGGTTACAGAGTGTATTCACTTATTGCCAACTGCATACATTCTGTAATAATCCCTTCATGGCTGAGACTCATCATCGCAAAGTGCTCAAACTCACGCGCAAGCTGGGGGTGCTGCGGCCTCGCGACCTGGAATCAGTCGGCGTCCCGCGTGTCTATCTCAAGCAGCTCGTGGAAAGCGGCGAACTGCTCAAGACTGGACGGGGACTTTATGTGGCTGCTGGAACGGACCTCACCGAAAACCATTCGCTGGCCGAAGCGGCCAAGCTTTCACCCAAGGGAGTCATTTGCCTGCTGTCCGCGCTGCGTTTCCACGGGCTGACCACCGAGAATCCCGCTGCGGTATGGATCGCAATTCCGCGTGGAGCACGGCCGCCCAAGTCTGGCGCACCGGCTCTGCGCCCGGTGAGGTTCTCGGGGCAGATGATGACGGCGGGGATTGAACGACACGACATTCAAGGCGTGAGCGTGCCGGTTTATTGCGTCGCCAAGACGGTGGCCGACTGTTTCCGTTTCCGGAATCGCATCGGGGTGAACATCGCCGTCGAGGCGCTTCGTGACGCCTGGCGGAACAAAAAGGTCACTGCGGACGAACTTTGGAAGCACGCCAAAATCTGCCGGGTGCTGAACGTGATGCGCCCCTATTTTGACAGCCTCGCATGAAAAACCTCGCTGCCTCAGTCCATGCCCGACTGGCCCAGCTTCGCGCCAAGACCGGCGAGGATTACAATGTGCTGTTGGTGCGCTTCACACTGGAGCGGCTGCTGTATCGTCTCTCCCGCTCCCGCCACCGCGACCAGTTCATCTTGAAAGGGGCGATGCTGTTCGCGGTTTGGGATTCAGTGCTGCACCGGGCTACCCGCGATTTGGATCTGCTCGGCTTTGGCCAGCCGACGCCAGAGCGGTTGACGGAGGTTTTTCGCGAATTGTGCGGCATTGAAGTAGAAGCGGATGGAGTCATCTATGATCCGCGTTCCGTGACGTGCGAGGACATTCGTGCCCAGGACGAATACGCCGGCATCCGGGTCAAGCTGCGCGCCACGATCGGCAATGCCGTCGTGCCGGTGCAGGTGGACGTGGGCTTCGGCGACGCGCTGCCGGTTGCGCCGGAGGAAATCACTTTCCCCGTCTTGCTGGACATGACCGCTCCCAAGTTGCGCGCCTATGCGCGTGAAACCGTGGTTGCCGAGAAACTGGAAGCGATTGTGAAGCTGGGAATGTTGAATTCGCGGTTCAAAGACTATTTCGACCTGCACTACCTCGCACAGAGATTCCCGTTCGACGGTGAATTGCTGGCAAAATCGATTGCAGCGACCTTTGAGCGTCGGGGCACTGCCTTGCCAACGGGGTTGCCTGCCGGTTTGACACCGACGTTCAGTTCCGACCCGGCCAAGATACGAGGCTGGCAGGCGTTTTGGCTGAAGACCGGCCTGAAAGGTGAATGCCCGCCACTGCCAACCGTCTCATTACTGCTGGTGAAATTCTTGGAGCGCCCGTTGGAAGCCGCCTCAAACAATGAACCGCTAGCGGCGACGTGGAAATCAGGCCGTTGGCAAAATAAGTAACGAACAACACGCCAGTTTATGGAACATCCAACCCATTACGTGCTAAAAGTGACGCGGTTTCTCGATGGAATCATCGAGGAACACGGTCACTATTTGTTCATGGGCTTCGCGTTCTGTTGCATAATCTTCCTCGTTTGGATGTTCACCCGACGGCGCACCCGTCCAGTCCATGACATCTCGGTGGTGATCCTCCCGCTGGGCCCAGCGCCACGGCGAGAGCCAGAACCTGCACCGGTTCTGTTTCGGGATAAAGAGGAATACTGACCTTCCTTGGTCAAACCGGCTGCGCGAAAGCGCTATGCTTTGCCGGTAATTTTGTGCTCCAGCAGGATTTCCACCTTGATCTTGTCCACGAAGTCCAAGGTGTGGGGACGCGCTGGCAAACCCTTCATGTCGAACTGACTGACGACAAACGAAGGGGTGTTCACCCACTCCGGGTAGCGCATCCGCACGATGCGATTCCAAATCAGCGTTTCCCAACCTCCCATTCCGAAGCAGGCAAGCAGGCCGCAGCCATACGACGGGATTGAGGGGGTTCGCAGGAAAAAGCCAATCGCGATTTCTGAATCTTCCGGCGTCTTCTTGTTTCGGAACTCATCCAGGCGTTTGTAGGATTTTAGCCGGGCACTCTTGTGCTGGTAGAAGACCAAGTCGGCTTTATCGAAATTCGCCCCAACTGCTGGCGTGAGTTGAACATGGGAGCGCGCGCAAATCGCGAGGTATTTCCGGAATTCAGCAAAAATCTGCTGCTCCAGATGCGTATAGCTCTCATCCATGTGCTTTTTGTCGCCATGACGACGGTCGTCGAGCGGCGGCCGCGTCGTTAGCACAATGAGATCCTCGGGCTTGATGAAGTTGAAGTGGTCGTGCCCCAGCTTCTTGTCCTTCTTGTGGTCGAAGGGGGAGTTGAAAAGGATGTGCCCGTATTCCCAGCCCTGTTTGCCCAAGGGCGCTGTGACCTCGCTGAAGGCAGCTCCATCGCGAATCTTTGATGGCTTCGCCACTTCTCCGGCGCGCAACGGCATCGAATACGCGAAACGATGATAAAGGGTCGGCGCTTTCACAATTTTGTCACCCGGATGTTACACGGAAGCCCGAAGGAAGAAAAGCGAACGAAATTGCAAAATCGGTTTGAATTGCAATTTCGATCCGAAATGCGCTTTCGCGACATAGTGAACTTCCAACGGATAGCGTGAATTCAGTGGAGAGAATTTTTCAAATCGAAGCGCTGCTCGGGCCGGTTTCTATATCCTCCATCCACAATCCATGAACAGGCCCTTGATCAAATCCAACCGACGGTCGCCGCGTAACAGCGACGCGCCATTTATCGCACGATTCACGCTCCCAGACAAGCATGCCGGTGACACCCTTTTCAAGGCGTCGCCCGTTTCGCAGTCACTCACGTGGCCTTAACGCCACGCATCGTCACCCGACTCCAAAGCCACCAATGCTCATTTTGTGTCGGAGCTACACCCGCAGGAAAGATGAAAAGCCTATGACAAGAGAAACTGCGTATGAACCGCGACGCAAATCTCATCGGGCGCAAAGTCGCCAAGCTCCGCTTCCAGCGCGAATGGACTCAGGACACCTTCGTCGCCAAGTTGCAGGTCCGGTTTCCCGACCTGAAAATCACCCGCGACATCATCGCCAACATCGAAACGAAGCGATGTGTCTCGTCCGACAAACACGTTTACGCCTTTGCCATCGTCCTGGGTGTCGAAGTCGGCGAACTCTTTCGGCCATGAACCGCCATGCCAAACCAACACTAGGAGAACGGCATGGCAATCCGCAGAAATCATGTAGAATCTGACCAGCAGCTAGACCTGTTTGGCGCGCGACGACCAACCCATGACACCGTTGACCCAATACGGCCGGATGGCCGAGAAGCACTGGCGGGAACACCGCCCGAAGATGGTCCGCGAAATGGAGCGGAAAGGCATCCTCCATCAGATGCTTCTGGAGGCGGAGAACAACACCAAGGACGAAATGGCCATGCTTCGCACGCAGTTGATGGGACATGGATCAACGGCGCAGCAGGCCCAGACACAAGCGTGGGAAATGGTGCGGGAGAAATACATCCTGCTCCCATCCGAAGAATAGCGCGCCGTCACCAGGACGAGCCGCCCCGCAATCTCAATAACTACCGCATCACGGAAGCCGACCGTCTTGGCGACGGCGGGCCGAAGCAGAAGTTTCAGCAGAATCTCAAGGCCATCGAGACGCTCCGCGCACTGGATG
>CALMTT010000398.1 GCA_937872615.1 uncultured Verrucomicrobiaceae bacterium
CCCGCACTTCAGCCCGATCGGGTTCTGCACCCCCCGCGCGAACTCGACGTGCGCCACGTGCCCACGCTGGGTCTCTGGTCGGTCGAGGCCGGGCCGCAGGTGAAAGGTCACGCCTCCAACCTTGCCGAATGGGGAACGGAGCGCGCGCCCGCGCACGAGTTGATCGAGGACGCGCTTAATTTGCGGACGCCCACGGTGTATGATGCCGATGAAAAAGGAAACCGCGTCATCAATCCCGGCGCAACCGAGAGCGCGCGGGAGAAGCAACAGAAGATCAAAGACCGGTTCGCCGAGTGGGTATGGGAGGACGACGCCCGCCGCGAGCGGCTGGTCGAATTCTACAACCGGGAATTCAACCACCATCGGCTCCGCACCTTCTCCGGTGATCATCTCTCGCTCCCCGGTGCGAGCCCGAACATCACGCTGCGTTCGCACCAGAAGGCCGGCGTTTGGCGCATCGTCCAATCGCCGAACGTGCTCCTCGGCCACGTGGTCGGAGCTGGCAAAACCTTCACGATGGTTGCCGCCGGGATGGAATTGAAGCGCCTTGGCCTCGCGCGAAAGCCGCTCTACGTCGTCCCAAACCATATGCTCGGACAATTCTCGTCCGAACTGCTGATGTTGTATCCGGGTGCCAACATCCTCGCCGCGGGCAAGGCGGATTTCGAAAGCTCACGACGACGAGAACTGATGGGACGCATTGCGACGGGAAATTGGGATGCAGTGATTGTTACCCATTCCGGATTTGAGCGGCTGCCGCTCTCCGAAAAAGCGCAAAAGAACTTCCTGACCGGCCAGCTCGGGGAACTGGAGCAGTGCATCCGCGAGCAGTCGGACGGATCGCGCGGGAGCCGGATGGTGAAGGAACTCGAACGGGCAAAGAAGCGACTCGAGTCGAGAATCCTCGGCCTTTCCGCCACGCACAAAAAAGACATCACGCTGACGTTCGAGGAACTCGGCATCGACCGCCTGTTCGTCGACGAAGCGCAAGCATTCAAGAATCTCTTTTACGTTACGAAAATGACGCGCGTCGCCGGGTTGCCGCAGGCCGCGTCCGAGCGCGCCTTCGACATGTTTCTCAAAGTGCAGCACGTCCAGAGCGTGAACGGCGGTGGCGGCGTCGTGTTCGCCACCGGCACGCCCATCACGAACACGATGGCCGAGATGTTCACGATGCAGCGCTATCTGCAGATGGAGACGTTGCGCCGGCAGAAGCTCGTGCATTTCGATTCCTGGGCTGCGACCTACGGCGAGACGGTGACGGCGATGGAACTCGCCCCCGATGGCGCGGGCTACCGGCTCAACACCCGCTTCGCCCGATTCGTCAACGTGCCGGAGCTCATGCAGACGTTTCGGCAGGTCGCCGACATCCAGACGGCCGACATGCTCAAGCTCCCGGTGCCGGCATTGGACGGCGGTAAGCCGCGTATCGTGCAGGCGCCCTCGACACCCGAGTTGAAGAAGTTCGTGACCTCCCTCGCCGCCCGCGCGGAGAAGATGAAAACCACCAAGGTCGATCCGCGGGACGACAACATGCTCAAGATCACCACCGAGGGACGCAAGGCCGCGCTGGATTTGCGGTTGATGAAACCGGGGTTGCCGGATGATCCGCAAAGCAAAGTTAATCTCGCAGTGGAAAGCATCCATCGCATTTGGGATGTCACCAAGGCAGATCGGTTGACTCAGTTGGTCTTCTGCGACCTATCCACGCCGCAGGACAAAGGCTTCTCCGTTTATCGCGACATGGCCGATAAGTTGAAACGGCTCGGCGTCTCGGAGGGGGAAATCGCCTTCATCCAAGACTACGATGCTGATAACGCGAAGTTGGCGTTATTCCGCGACGTGCGCGCGGGCAAGGTGCGGGTGCTTTTCGGCAGCACGCAGAAAATGGGTTCAGGAACGAACGTGCAGGAACGACTGATCGCGCTCCACCATCTCGACGCACCGTGGCGACCGGCGGACGTGGAACAACGGGAAGGCCGCATTTTGCGGCAGGGAAATAAAAACTCCTCGGTGCAGATTTACCGCTACGTCACCGAAGGCAGCTTCGACGCCTACATGTGGCAGACGTTGGAGACGAAGGCCAAGTTCATCGCCCAGGTCATGAGCGGTGACATGACCATTCGCCGCCTCGAAGACCTCGATTCGGCCGCACTGACTTACGCCGAGGTGAAGGCCATCGCCTCCGGCAATCCGCTCGTGATCGAAAAGGCCCAAGTGGACGCCGAGTTGATTCGGCTGACGCGACTTCGCTCCGCCCACGCCGAGGAGCAATATCGTATCCGGTCGAATCTCCGGCGCTCGCATGAGGACGCCGAAATCTTTACCAGCCGTCTGACGAACCTTCGGCAAGACCTGGCGGTCCGGCAGGACACGACGGGCGACAAGTTCATCATCGAATTGGACGGGCAGGAAACGAACAACCGGGGCATCGCTGGCGAGTTGATTCTCCGCCGCGCCGAAAAGTTGAAGAGCCGATTTGGCGACGATGTGCGCATCGGTCGCTTTGCCGGGTTCGATCTGTTTCTCCGTCCCAGCTTCAACAATTCCGCCGAAGTCGTAGTGCGCGGCAAGAACAGCTACGCCGCGCGCGTCACTGACACGGCCTTGGGGACGATTCGATCACTGGAAGTCACCGTGCAAGGTTTTGAGGAGCGCGCAACCAAGCTGGAGGCCGACATCGCAGATGCTCATAAGCGGGCCAAGGAGTTGGAAACCAAAGTCGGCGCAGCATTCGAGAAGGAGGAACACTACCAACACCTGTGCCGCCGCCAGAGCGAGATTGAGGAACAACTGGACCTGACCAAAAACCAAGCCCCGAGCCAGATCGAAACCGAGTCCAGCGAAACCGTTGAGCAGAAGACGACTGAAAGTCACCACCAGAAGATTTCCCGCTCGCGCAGTGCCCCACGCGCCGCCGTCCACGTATGAATACCGCCGCACAACAAAACGAATTCCTCAGTTGGAAGATTCTGCCCGCGCGATTGGACGCCTCGCAAGCCGCGTGGTATCTCGGCTTCGAACCGCACGAGATTCCCATGCTCATAGCCGCGAATCTCCTGAAACCCCTCGGCAAGCCCGCCCGTAACTGCACCAAGTATTTCGCCACGGAAACGCTGGAACAACTTCGTCGTGACGAGAAGTGGCTGGCCCGCGCCAGTGATGCCATCGCCGCCTATTGGAGGCAAAGAAACGCCCGCAAGCGCGGGGCGAAATCCTATTCGTAAAATGGCCAGCGATTAAGAGAAGGGCGGCCCAAAGACTCTTGTTCAAATGGAGTGCGTCCGACCTCCATGTGCAACGGTCTAAATTCACGACCAGACTTTTCCCGAAGCACACGCAGAATATCGAATCCCGCCTCATCACTGTCTCCGAAATGCCAGAACTCTAATCCGGCTGGCAATCGGCTCAAAAGCCTCAGCGTCCCTGAACCGGGATAGCTGGTCTGAATCAAGAGTTCGCCGGACTGAAGTTTGGCGAGTTCGTGGAAAGAAGTTTCATTTTCGACCGTCAGGCATCGGTGCGCTGGGGTTGCAATTTCCTCGGCACGTTCAATGTCTTCCAATGCGAGACGGAATGCTCCGCGCAGCCTGCCCAAGTCTAACCATTCGCCACCCAGACGGAGTTGCAGAGGTCCAGACATGAGAACAAAACGAGGATTGGGGATGATTCCCAGATCATCGAGCGTGCGGAATTTTCCGTTCGTGATGTCTTCTAACAGCCTTCCCAGCTTGCCCCGAAGCTTCCCGCGCAACTCGCCTTCTTTGTCCGTGCCTGCAAGTTCCTCTAACCGTTTGGAATTGCCGCATAGGACACAGCTGGCAAAGCGAATCAGCGATTCACCGCGCCACGCAAGAAGCTTGGCTGCAAGCAAAAGCATCTCTTCATTTGCGACCAAATCATCTCTTTCAAATGGTGCAACCTCATCGCCTGACAAAGCTGCTTGTGCCTTGCGTTCGCAGAATGAAACCCACCCCGCACGCCATTCGTCAGGCAGGTCTAATGCGGCTGCCTTTGCGAACTGATTCGCCAACGCTTGCCGCCTTTGAGTGGGCGCAAAGCAGCGAACTGGAATTCTCGCGACCACGCGGAGTAGGTTTTCCTTTGCCCGACCACGAGACCAGGCGCGGGGGCCACGGCCTTTTCGACCGCATCGAAGATCGCGGTGTTCGTGCCATCCGCCCAAAGCTCGCCTTTCAGGTCGGTGACGCGGTTCCAGCCGGATTCTGTCGCGGGAAAGGCCTCGGAGAGCACGAACATGGCCCGGTTCTGCAGTAGGCCGTAGTTATCCTGCAGCCACTTCTGACGCGCCTTGGGCTTCGTCTCCGGGCACCGGAGCGCGATCTCGACCCATGCGTCCAGGGACTTGCCGGTATCGCGCTCCAGCCCCTCGCGGATCCGCGTCCAGTTGTTGCGTCGCCGATAAACTCCACTGCACTCACTGATGCTCTGCCGAGTGTGCTAGAAACTCTTCCGTTGTTGTTATAATGATTGTTGCAGCCATTATAACCCCCAGCCCCGACTGGATAAGCATGACTATCGTGTTTATTCCATTGTATTCGCTCTATGAATTTGGGGTGCTTGTTTCTTCACGTGTGTATAAACGTGAGCAGAAAAAAGAAGCAGAAGAATGGAGTTGATTTTTTGTGAGCCCGCTTTTGTATTTCAATTAAACATCGTTGCCACGCTCGGTTCATCTGCAGAACTTCGTGGCATCCCGAAAC
>CALMTT010000399.1 GCA_937872615.1 uncultured Verrucomicrobiaceae bacterium
CGCCAAGCACGGCGGCAAAATCAAGAGCTACCAGAGCATCGACGCCATGCTCGCCGATCCCTCCATCCACATCGTGGACATTACCAGCTACCCCAGCCAGCACCGCGATCAGGCCATCGCCGCCGCGAACGCCAAAAAGCACATCATCCTCGAAAAGCCGATGGCGAACAGCCTGCAGGAGGTGCGCGAAATTACCGCCGCCGCGAAATCCAACGGCGTGCAGGGCTGCGTGTGCTTCGAGTGCCGTTTCTCGAACCAGTTCACCGTCACGAAGGCGCTCATCGATGAAGGTTTGCTCGGCAATCTGCACTACGGTGAAGTCGATTATTACCACGGCATCGGCCCGTGGTATGGCCAGTTCCGCTGGAACACCGGCAAGAAGGACGGCGGCAGCGCCCTGCTCACCGCAGGCTGCCACGCTCTCGATGCCCTCCTCATGGTCATGGGCAGCGAAGTGGAAAGCGTCAGCTCGTTCTCGACGAAGAGCAGCAGCGAGATCTTCAAGCCCTACGAATACGACACGAGCAGCACGACGATCATCCGCTTCAAAAACGGCGCGGTCGGCAAATCCGCCGCCATCGTGGACTGCCTGCAGCCCTACTACTTCCACACGCATCTCTGCGGCAGCCAGGGCAGCCTCCTCGATGACAAATTCCACTCGATGAAGCTTCACACGGACAAGCATTCCTGGAGCAAGCTCTCCATGAAGATGCTCGACTCCGGCGATGTGAGCGATCATCCGTATCAGAGCCAGTTCCAGGCCTTCTTTGATGCTCTCGATGCCGGCAAGCCCATGCCGCTCACCAGCTTTGAGGAGTCGCTGAAGTCCTTCGAAGTCATCTTCGCCGCCGACAAGAGCGCCGAGCAGGGCGGTCGCCCCGTCAAGATCAGCGAACTCGCCTGATCGAAGGCTCACGCAGCGCATTCAAACTCCAGGTGGCTTCGGCTGCCTGGAGTTTTTGTTTGCTGGCAAACCTCACTCGCTCGCCGCGGTGACGGTGAGGACTTCTTCGAGGGTCGTGATGCCTTCGCTGGCTTTGCGGAAGCCGTATTGGCGCATCGGGACCATGCCGTCTTTGAGGGCTTGGGCCTTCAACTCGATGGCGTTGGCACGCTGGTTGATCTTGTCCTGCAGCGCCTCGGTCATGACGCAGATTTCCATGATGGCGAGACGGCCGGTGAAGCCGGTGCCGCGGCAGGAACGGCAGCCGCCAGGCTTGAAGAAGGTGCGTTTGAAGTCGGCGGGGATGCCGATGTTCTTCAAATAGGACTCCTCGTAATGCGCGGGCTGCTTGCAGGCACCGCACAGCGTGCGCACGAGGCGCTGAGCTTGGAAGGCCCGCACGCTTGAGGCCACCATGAAGGGCTCGATGCCCATGTCGAGCAGACGGGAGATACCGCCGACGGCGTCGTTCGTGTGAAGGGTGGAAAGCACCAAGTGACCGGTCAACGCGCCGCGAATGGCGATCTCGACGGTTTCTTGGTCACGCATTTCACCGACCATGATGACGTTCGGGTCGCCACGCAGGATGCTGCGCAGTCCAGCGGCGAAGGTGAGGTCGATTTCCGGCTTCACGGCGATCTGCACGACGCCATCGAGCTTGTTTTCCACCGGGTCTTCGATGGTGACGATGCGGCGGTCCTTGGTGTTGAGCTCCTTCAGCAGCGTGTAGAGCGTGGTCGATTTACCACTGCCGGTGGGGCCGGTGACGAGGATGATACCGTTCGGCGCGGCGATGAGTTTTCTCAACGTGGCCTCGGTCTTGTCGTCGAGACCGATGGCGTTCATGTCGAACTTCTTGCGGGTGAGCAAACGCAGCGCCACGGACTCGCCGTTCACGCTGGGGATGGTGGCCACACGCACGTCGATGGGCTCGCCGTCGAGTTCGAGGTTGATGCGGCCGTCCTGCGGCAGGCGACGCTCGGCGATGTCGAGATGCGCCATGATTTTGAGGCGCGAGACGAGCGAATTTTGCAACAGGCGCATGTTGGGCGGCACCGGCACTTCGAGCAGCTTGCCATCGACGCGATAACGAATGCGCAGATCCTTCTCCAACGGCTCCACATGGATGTCCGTGGCGCGTTCTTTGAGCGCTTCGCGGAAGATCTGGTTCACGAAGTTAAGCACGGTGGCCTCTTCGTCGGCTTCGTCGAGCACGGTGGTCTCCTGCTTGAGATCGTCGTTGTCGTCACCGGCTTCACGACCTTCGAGAAGTTCCTCAAAGTTCTCCGCACCGACGCCATAGCCCTGGTGCAAGGCCTCAAGGATGCGATGACGCGTGGCGATCTGCCAGTGCACGCGTTTGCGCAGTTCCTGGCCCACGGCCTGCCTCGCGGAGAGGTCAAAGGGGTTGTAAGTGATCAGCGTGGCCTCGGTGTTCGAGAGCTGGGTGGGAAAGACACGATGCCGCAGGGCGATTTTGGCCGGAAAGCGGTTGTGGATGCCTTCGGGTGCATCAGAGGCGCCATTTTCATCAAACGGGATGCCGAGACCGGTGGCGAGTTTTTCAAAGAAGCGGTCCTCATCGACCATGTTCGCGTCCACGAGGGCATCCATGAGCGGCTGGCGCTTGTCCGCGGCGAGTTCGAGCGAGTGGCGGAGGCGGGTGGGCTCGGCGCAACCGGCGGAGGCGGCGGTCTGGACGAGGACATCGATCAAAGTGGGCATAGAGTCGGCTTGAAACGCGGGCAGCGAAGGGAAGTTGCACAGGGGGAAGCATTCGCCGCGGTGCCTGGCAAGGCGTGATTACTCATCCGCCGCCTTTTTGCCCTTCCCCTTCCCTTTACCCTTGCCCTTCTTCTTTTTGGCCGAGTCGGGCGACGGGGTGTTTTTCACGGGCATGGGGGCTTTGATGGCCTCACGCCAGCCTTGGAGCTTCGCGTGGAGTTCTTTGGCCTTCTCGGGCATCTTCGCGGCGAGGTTGTTCGACTCGCCGATGTCGTCTTTGAGGTTGTAGAGTTCCAAACGGCCGTCTTCGAGGAACTCCATGAGCTTCCAATCCCCCACCTCGACGAGGCTGACCGGCGTGGTGCGCCACGTGTCCGCCCCAGCGCCGAGGTAGCCCGGGAAATGCTGGTAGATGGCCTCACGCTTCAGCGAGGCCGCGGGATCGCGGAAGAGAGGTGCAAGGCTCTCACCATCGAGCGGCTGGTTTGCCGGCGGAGCAGCCTGCGCGATCTCCGCGAGCGTGGGTGAGTAGGGCAC
>CALMTT010000400.1 GCA_937872615.1 uncultured Verrucomicrobiaceae bacterium
TTCGGTCTGGAGGCGGAGGCTTGAGCGGATGGCGTAGCGGGCGAAACGGAATGAGTGAAGCCCCGAAGCCGGACCGAAGACGACAACCGCCAGACGGAAGCGTGACGCTCTTGCGGTCCTCTGCGGATGCCGCTCGTGACGAGCGCAGCAAACCGCGCGTTGGTCACGGCGGACTCCCGCACTGCCGTGCCGATGATGATTTACACCCATCGTTTGTCAGACCACAAGTGCCGCGGTCAAGCGCGGTGTTGAATAACCGCAGTGGATGCGCTCTTGTTCGAGGAGTTTTCCATTCTCGACCAGTGTCTCGTAGAGGGCAAGTTCCGCAGGGTTGAGGTTCAACCGTTCAGTTGCGCGCGTTGGAGAGGCGCTCACCGCGAAAATCGAATGCGTTGAATACGTGCTCTCGTCCATCAGGATGCTGGAAACGCGGGGCAACGTCCTTCGCAAATTGGACAACGTTTCAAATCCGTGGCAATCCAGGTCGCCCCAATAGAACACCCGGCAGGACTCCAACCAGCCGACGGCTGCAAGCAACGCGGCGGCATCGCCAGCGCCAAAGAGGGCAATCGTCCCCGGCAATTGCGGCAGCGTCAGGAAAGTCATTTCATTCTCCACAATGAGGACTGTGTTGTTGCCGAAACGACAGTTGCAGCACGTATCCAGCGGGATGGCGAAATCATCAATGGGAAAGCCATACCGATTCGCCAGCGCGGGATGGAGAAATCGCATCCGAACCAACGGCTGCTTCAGCCGAAAGCCGAACCAGCTTTCAAAACTACTCGTGTCCGGCCCGACCGTCTGCGGCGCAGCGATGGGCAGCAGTTCGCACAGAATGCCTTTGTGGCTCTCGATGAATTTTGTGTCCACCACCACGGGAAGCTCGCGGAGATAGCAGTTTGGGCGGGGGTTGTTCCGCAAATGAACGCAGACATTCAGCAACTCTTGCCATACTCCGGCATGTGCTACCACTTTGAGCGGCCTATCTCTCACCCAATCGCGCAGTTCGGGGCATTGATGCTGGATCAATTCGCAATCCGCCATAAACTGCCGCACTTCTGACTGTTTCTTCAGAAAGCGGACATAATCCTCCTGGGTCGTGAACGCAACTGTTGCTGGAATCCGTTGCGCCCCCAAACGCCGAAAGGTCTTTTCCTTCCAGGTGATTTCATAGCCAAACCCGGTCTGCTCCTTGGATTGGCCTTGCAGCAAACGAATTCCGTCGCGGTCGGAAGTAAAATCCCTAGGCTTTGCCATGCCTGCGCCAAACACGATGAGCGGGAAGAATGGTTCACCACCGCACAGCGAGCGCAGGAATTCCGGGTATCGGCTCAGGGCACGGCGGTGGATTTGGTCAGGTGTTAGCATTGGTAACGGGAATCGGCGCTTGGCGGGCGAGGTGTTCTCGGACCTCCTCTACCGTCACGGTGCGGACGGTCGAGTATTGCGTCGTAGGGTTCAGCGTAAGGTGATAGCTCGACACAAACGGTTCGACCACACGGGCGCGAGCATCAAAGGGACAAACGATGAGCAGTTGCAGATGGAATTGCGCGAAGAGACGTAGCGCATATCGCGAGTTTGTTTCGTCCGAGCGCGAGAACATCTCATCCACCACGACGAATCGGAACGACTCCGGGTTCTGCCGATCCTTGGCGATGCCGTATTGGTAGGCAACTGCGGAGGCGAGAATGGTAAACGCCAGCTTCGCCTTCTGGCCGCCAGATTTGCCGCTCGTATCTTCGTAAATGTTTTCCTGCTTGCCCGTCTCCCGGTCACGCTCCTCCACGGCAAAAGCGAGCCAGTTGCGGGTATCCGTCACCTTCGTCGTCCACTCGGGCTTTTCGCGGAACAGGTCAATCAAATCACTGATCCTCTGAAAGGCGGTTTCGCGCGCCGCGCTGTCAGGCGCAAGGCCGTAGTCCAGGCAGCCTTTGAGCCGGGCGCGGAAATTGCGGATGTCCGAGTCCTGTGTCTGCGTCGCGCGAATCGTGATGTAGGTGCGCGGAGAATACTCGATGCTTTTCAGGGCGGTGTTGAGATGTCCGATTTTGCTCTGCATCTCTTCGCAATGGCCCTCAAGGGCATCTTGGAATTTCACTACATGCACCAGCACGTCGCGGCTCATCAATTCTTGGAATTTGAGGTCATAGCGCGGCAGGTCGTCGCGGCGCACTCCTTCTTCAAAGCGAAGAAAGTCCGCGATGAATTCCTCGCCCGCGTGAAGATCGGCCTTGAGGTCGGGAAATTCGCCTAGGAAAGTTCCCATCAGCCGAACAATGGCGGCAACGACTTTTCCGCGCTCATTTTCCAGCGCGATAAGCTTGTCGCCTAACGTCTTTTCCACCCGATGTTCGGCCATCACCGCGTTGGAGATCGTCAACTCGGTGTCAGTGAGAAGTTCCACAAGCGCCGTGTCGAACACCGAAAGATCGGCCTCCACGCAGGCCGCCAAGGTGGCTCGGCACGCTTCCAATCGCTCGCTGTTCTCTTGCGCACGGCGTTGAAGCCCACCACGGTCGCCGACTCTTGCTGTCTTGGTCGCGTCGGATTCGCTGATTTGAGCCTTCACCGCCTCAAGCTGTTCACGGAGCTTCTTGATCTTGTCTGAACTTTGCTCCAGTTCGCGCTTCCGCTGTTCGAGTTCTTCGCGCCTCGCGACCGATGAACGCCAGTCAATCTCGGTAAACAAGCGAAAACCTTGCAACTTACCCGCCTGGGTTGCCCGCGTGGTGGCCGTTTGCTGACGTCGTCCAGCATCGGCAATGAGGTCGGCCTGCTTTTGGGCAGCGGCGGCCAACTGCTTTTGCTCCTCCTCCAACCGCCGAATCTTGTCACGATTTGACCAGCCCAGAATGTGATTGCGCGGATCATTGATGGCGGTGGAATCGTCCTTGATGTGACGTGTCCCCGCGCTGCGGATCAATCCCTGTCTGGTCAAGGCGAACCCGGTCGCGCTCTCGAATTCCTCAATGCTGTCGCAGCAACGGTAGTTGAAGTGCGTCCGCAATTCGCCTTCCACCCAGCGGGACAGCGGATGGCCGTCTTTCAACTGCATCCGTTCAATCACGCGCCCTTTGTCGTATGAGGGTTGAATCGCCGGGGCATCTTTCGGAACGCGATGGTAGACAACGCGCCCGCGCAGGTCGTTGTCATTGATGAAGCGATTGACCTGCGAATAGAGTTGTTCTGGCACAAGGAGTGAAAGCCCGAAACCACGCAACAACCGTTCAAGCGCGCCCCGCCATTGCACTTGGAATTCCGGCCTTACATCCATCAATTCGCCAGCGAATGGCAGATCGGCCTCACCAACTCCCGCGCCCCGGGAGATGAACTGGCGCATCTGGCGATGCACCTCCGGTATCAAGTCGGGACGCCTGCGGAGGGAGTCGAGTTCTTCTTCCAACTGCTTGTGATGGCCTGCGAGGCGTTTGAACTCCTGCTCCGCCGCCGCCTTCTCATTTGCGGAGGAAGTGATTGTGACAGTCTGTTCTCTTTGCTCGGCTTCCGCCCAGAGCTGCAATTCGGTGAAGCGACCGTCCGTGTTGACCTCCTCTTTGATGCCTAGTTCCCCCAGACATTTGTGATATTGCCCGCCCAAGGCGCGGCGTTGCTTTTCCGTGTCAATTGTTTCGTCGAGCTGCTCCTGCACCCGCGTCAGTTGCTTGCCGACCTCATCGTTGTCAATGGCCTGATTCAGTTCCAATTGCTGACGCCCAAGTTCCTTGAGCGTATTGGTTAGTCCTTCGATCTCACCGGTAAGCGTTCGAATCTGCTCAGACAGCGACGCTTGTTCTGCTTCAAGCAGGCTTTTGAGCCGCATCGCAAAGCAGGCGGGCAGCGCGTCGCGTAGCCGAGTGGTGGCGGAAAGCTGCTCGTCGGAAGTCCTGATCTCCGCCGCCTTTTCAACGACAGGTGCGAGCAACTTTAACTGTTGCTTCGCGATCCGGATGGCTTCCCAGCATTGTTTGAGGTCTTCATAGTGGTGCTCCAAGCGGTCCACCAACTCCTTGGTGTCGAGCTTTTCGAGCATGTGATCGCGGATGAATCCGCTGACGTGCGTGATTTCCTTGATGGCGACGGTTTGACTGAACAACGCGAGTGTGGTGGTGGACTCCATTCGCAGGTAGCGAACGAGTTTCTCGGCATAGGGCGGAAACGTCTCGTCCACCTCGAATCCCTTGTTCCGAAAGGTCTTCTTCCATGTCCGGGACTCACCGAGTCCGTTGAAGTCCTTCTGAATCGAGCACTCGCGCCGTGCGATCAGAAACAGATGGCGCACATCATCATCCTGAATCCAGAGAACCTGTGCCAGGGTGACAGCCTCGTCGGTAGCGGCATTCTTGAACGCAGCCAGCAGAATCGAGGGCGGGCCGCCCGGTTTTCGGAGGAACTTCGTTTGGGCGCGCGACTCCTCCGAGTCGCTCTGGCTGCCATAAGCGCCGAGCACATAGGTCTTCTCATCGCGTTCCCGCTTTTTCGTTCCGCCGGCGGACAGGTTGTAGTTCCGTTTGATCTTGGGCACGAGCATTGTCAGCAAAGCATCCACCAACGTGGACTTGCCAGTGCCATTCTCGCCAAGCAACAAGGCCGTTTGTCCATAGGCATCGAGCACGTGGATTTTATCATGGAACGTTCCCCAATTGCGGACCTCCAGCCGTTCCATGCGGAATCCGGGCGGTGGAACTGAGCCATTACTGGATGTCTCGTGTGATTGCATGAGCTTTTAGTTGTTCGTGAAGCGCCTTGAGCGTCTCGACAGGAAAACGCGCCTTGATGATGCGCCGCACTTCATAGCGTTCGTCTCCGTTCACGCCGGGCAGTTTGCGGAGCAGGCCCAATTCCTCGGCCCGGTTGATGGCTGCCTCGATGCGTTTGTCTGCGCGGATTTCATCGTTCGTTTCCGGGAAATAGATCGCGACCATCTGGAGGATTTCTTCCTTGGTTACGACGAGGCGGCTTTCGTCGTGAACCTTCTCATCGAATTGAAGCAGACGTTCGCGCAAAACCACCCCGACGATAGCTACTCCTCTGGCCAGTTTGTCGCGCCGGAACAGGCGGGGAATCACCGCGCCGTCTTCCTGCTCGGATTGTCTGAGGTAGGCAAACCCGTCTTCGTCGTGAACAACAAGCTGAAGTCCGATCTCCTGGAAATAATTCTCGATGTGCTGGCGGTAGCGCGACAGCATCGCCCAAAGTTCCATATCGTCGGAATAGATCGCATCCTGCAACAGCCGGACTTTGACTGCCGCAGACGGAAACGATTTGGTTGGGTTCGGGTTCATGTGTTGGAAAAGACGATTTGCGGCACTCTGAAGCGATGATGGGGTTCACCGGGAATATCAAGTAGATCAAACCCATCCAGAACAATGTGCGGACCGTCCGATTCAGCGATGAGCAGATAGGCGAGCACCTCCAGGATGCCGTTGCGCGGCGGATGGAGTTCCAGCAGTTCGGGCAGCGTGATCTGAACACGCGTTTGCAGACAGTCCCTGATGTTCTGGCGTAAGCGGTCGAAGTCCACCGGGTGCAAACGAAGGAATGCCTCAAGCGTGTCCTGGTAGTCGCCGCCGTCACTGACTTCCAGACTGCCGCCGAATTCCACGTGCTCCGGCGGCGACCATGGAGACTTGGACATGAGCGACGACAAAGCCGGGGTCGTATCCAATTCGATCATCTCCGCCTGTGGCGTCATCTCGCGTGTCTCATGCGCGAGTGATTTGATGTCCTGAATCAATCGGCCAACCTCGCGTCGTTCCGCCGATTCGCGAACATCCAGCACCCGCCGAAGCTGGGCGATCAGCCGCTCATTTGACGCAACGACCTTGTTTCCTTCGGCGCGGAGACTCGATTGTAAGCGCCGCAACAGCACATCGGCTTTCAATTCGTCGGCCAGGTTTGGCAGCGAATACGCCTGTTCGACCAACTCGGTGAACTGGCGGCGACGCTCCGGCGCGAGTAGAAAGTCCCAAAACGCGTAGAAGCTTTGTCCCTGGCTGGATTGCCGCAGTTGCTCTTGCGCGTCGAGAGTCTGCCCAACGATGCTTCCGCGCGTCGCTCCCACTGATGATTGCTGGACGGAAATGATCTCCGTGACCCGCCGAAAATGGCGCTCCACCTCGCGAAAATCACCCAGAAGATTCCGGGCCGTCTCCAACACGGTTGCAAACCGCTCGTTGACTTGGGTGGGATTGTAGAGCGTCACGACGCCGGTGCGTTCAATCTCTTCGATCTGCTGCTGGAGCTTCAACTGCTCCTCCTTCAGGCGTTGAATGCGGACATCTGGATCGCGCGTGGAATTGACGACGATGTCCTCCAGCACAGAAGCCAGGTTCTTGAACTTGGATTCCGTGCCGACGTGGGATTTTGGTTTCAGGCTTTCCAGCCACTGAAACACTTGTTCAATTTCTGGGGTCAGCTCAAAAACCGGTTCGTCCACGCCATCGGGGTGGTGTCGGCGCAAATAGCCGTGCGCCTGGTCGGCCCACTCAAGCAGATATTCCCGCGCTTTCTTGTCCGCTGTGGATTCACCTGCGTCACGCAGTTCCTCAAGTTCGGCCTCCAGAATGGCTCGCAAGCGGCTCTCGGGAATTGTGGAGGTATGTTCGTGTTTGAAGGCTGCGAAGAGGACTGCCAAAACAAATGGCGCATTGTCCGCCCGCAGCAACCGGAGTTGGGCGGAATCAGTAAATGAAAGTTGAAGTTCGGCGTGGTTCACGATCCAATCGGCATGCGGCCTGTCGCGATGGCGGCCTACATTGGGCCGGTCCTTTCCAGCTTTGCCTTTCGGCGCTTCCAGTCCGGCAGGATTCGCGACAGCAGCCTGTAGAATTCCGGGCGGTGATGATGGCAACGAAGGTGGCAAAGCTCGTGGATGATCACGTAGTCAATGCAATCCACTGAGGTGGCCACGAGCGCGGGATTCAGCAGCACTCGGCCATGCGTGCCGCAACTTCCCCAGCGGCGCGGCATTCGACGAAGTGAGAATGGGCCACTCTTGATTCCGAAGCTCTCAACGTGTTTGGCACATCGCTGGAATCGCTCCGCGATCTTTTGGCTAGCCCGCGCTGCCAACCACGCGGCAAGCAGGCGTGTCGGTCTGTCGGTGCGGGATGTAGGGCGGGTGACGACCTCCAAACAGCCGCGTGATAGCCGGATGGCATCCTTCTCTCCCTGCCGAATCCGCAGGCGATACTGGCGACCGAGATAGCGGATGGATTCACCGCTTCGGTGGTTTCGGCCTTCGGGCAATCCCAGCATTCGGGCAAAGTCCCGCTGCTGTTTCAGAACCCACCGCCCTCTGCGACCAACCCGTCGCTGAATTTCATCCGCATCCGCATCCAGCGGTGCAACGACCTCCACCAGCCCCGCCGGATGAACGCTAATGGCGAGGCTCTTGACCTTGCGGCGTTCCAGCCTGAAGGGAATCTTCCGGCTTCCGTATTGTGCTTCGCAGATCATTGGCGTCGGTTCATGTCGTGATAATGTGCTTCTGCGACGGGTAGCAGTTCCTTGCCGATTTCATCCAGAGCCGAAAGCGGCAGCGCAAAGCCCTTCCGCCGAGCCGCATCCAGCAGGCGATCCTCCGCCGCATTGAGCATGTGGTTTCGGACATCCGTGTTGGCGGTCCAGTTAACAATGCGCGCGTGCTCCGCAACCACTTCGTCAATGGCCAAGCCCAATTCGACGCTATGTGCTTCAGCATCGGCCGGGAGCATGGATTCCAGCTTGGCCAAGGCCCGTCGGATGATCCCATAAAATGCTCTGGCTGCGGGCCGGTGCTGCAATGCCTCTGGCAATTCGGTCGTGCCTTGGTCGCGGACCTTCTGCATTACCTCGGTGACGCTCGCCAGGTATTGCGCATCCGAAATGCGTTTATTGCGAAAGTCCTCGATCAGGCGCTGGAGAATCCTTGAGAACCGTTCGTAGAACGCAGGGTCTTCTTCCCACTTCTCGCGAATCGTTCTTGCCGTGCGACTTGCGATGGTGTCGGCGCGCGACGCTGAACCTTCCAGCTTCTCCACTTCGGCGTCGAATCGTTCCTTGTCGAAGATGTTGACCAGCGGCGTAATCCTCGTGACCTCGGTTGCGCCAACATGCCGGTCAATCAAGGTCTGGATGCGTTTCTCGTATTCGCTGTAATCCACTTCCTCGCTGTAACGCTGCTTCATCCGTGTCCGCAGATTGAGTAAGTATTTCAAGTCGCGGCGATACTGGTTCACCTTCGCGTTTGGAGTGTCTGCGAGAAACCCGGCGGACGACATGGCAACCTGGAACGTGCGCGCGAACCTGCTCAAGCGGGCGTAGAACTCGTCCCGCTGTTCCTGGTCCTTGAGGCAGGCGGCGAACTGCTCGTCGTCCCGCTTGTTCTTCACCGTGCGGAACAACTCCCACAAGTCCGAGTATGTGTCGGGCAGCTTGCCGACTTCATCCGCCAATGGGGTCAACGTGGCGGCAAGATCGACCGGATCGAATTGGGCTAGGGCCTCGTAATGGGTGAGCGCCTCATTCAAATCGCCCAGGATGCCGTAGTAATCAATGATGTAGCCGAAGTCCTTCCCCTCGTTCTTGCGATTCACGCGGGCAATCGCCTGCAAAAGCGTGTGGTCGGTCAGTTTCTTATCAATGTAGAGGACGGTGTTCACCGGCGCATCGAAGCCCGTCAGGAGCTTGCTGACCACGATGATGACTTGCGGATCGCCGTCGCCTTTGAAGCGGCTGGTGAGGCTTTCGTTGTAGCGTTCCTCCGTGCCAAACCGCGACATCATCTCGCGCCAGAATGCCTGCACGCGCGGCAATTCGCTCTCAGCGCATTCCTCGTAATCGTCGCGGTCGTCGGGCGCGGAAATCAGAACCTCGACCGACACTCGCACGCTGGGGTCGGTCCGTCCGATGTCCTCAATGATCTCCTTGTAGCGAAGCGCCACGTCCTTGCGCGGGGCAACAAGCTGCCCTTTCGCTCCCGTGCCGGCAAAGGTGCTGGTGAAATGCTCGCACAGATCATAGGCGACCATGAGTAATCGCTTGTCCGCCCGGTTCAGATGATCCGCCGTGGCGAACTTGCGTTTGAAGTCGGCTTTCTGCTGCTCCGTCTTGCCTCGCATCATGCGCTCGAACCAAAGGTCAAGCTGCGCCTGGTCCACGTCCTGTTCGACGTGACGCCCCTCGTAGAGCAGTGGCACGACCGCTTCGTCGCGAACAGCGTGATCGAGCGTGTAAGTGTGGATGAAATCGCCAAACACCCGCAGGTTGTTCCGCTTTTCGTCCTGAACGACGGGTGTGCCGGTGAACCCAATGAAACAGGCGTGCGGCAGGGCCTTCCGCATCAATGCGTGAAACGAGCCAAAGTTCGTCCGGTGTCCCTCGTCCACAAGGACGAACAGGTTCTCGTCCTCGTCCAGGTGAGACGCGCCTTTCACGGCGCGCTCGAACTTGTTGATGATGGTCGTGATAACGGCCGCCTTCTTCGCTTCGATAAGTTCACGCAACTCCTTGCCATCACGGGCGCGCAATGGTTCGTAGCCGCAATACCGGAACGTGTCGCAAATCTGGCGGTCCAACTCCACGCGGTCGGTGACGAGAATCAGCCGTGGATTGCGGATGGCGGGCGAAAGCGCCAATGCCTTTGCCAGCATCACCATCGTCAGCGATTTGCCGCTACCCTGGGTGTGCCAGACCAGTCCACCGCGACGGCTTCCGTCCGGTTCGTGCTCTTGCACGCGCGCGAGCGCAGCTTTCACCGCCGCGTATTGCTGATGCCTCGCGATCTTCTTCTGCCCGCCGTCGTAAACAACGAAGATGCGCGCCAGCTCCAGCAGCCGCTCGGGGCGGCACAGGCCGAAGACCGTGCGGTCTTGCGCAGTCACGCCGCGCTCGTGCAATTCGTTCGGGCCATCGCGCCGCCAGAACAACTTGACCAATTCATCCACGGGCAGCGCCGTGTTGAGCACCGTCTGAACATCGCCGTCGGGGACGGACTCCTGCCATGCCGACCAGAACTCCGCTGGCGTTCGGGCGGTGGCGTAACGGGCGCTCTCGCCATTCAATGCGAGGACAAGTTGGGCGAACCAGTAGAGCCGGGGAATCCCGTCGTTCTTTTGATTCCGCAGATGTTGGGAGATGCCCTGATCCAACCATTTCTTTCCGCGTGGCTTGCACTCGATCACGGCGAACGGGATGCCGTTCACGAACAAGACGACATCCACACGATAGGTTTCGCGCGAACCGGTGCGCTCGACGGCGAACTCCTCGGTGACATGGAACACGTTTTCGCCCCAGCGCTCCCAATCCACGTATCGCAGCGTGAAGCTGCGCGTGTCGCCCTCGACCGTTTGCGGGAAGCTCTTTCCCAAAGAAAGCAGAGCGTAAACCTTTTCGCTCGTCTGAATCAGCCCTTCATCTGGAAGATCCCGTAGGGTGGCGATGGCGGATTCGACTGCCTCGGCGGAGAACGGCTGTTCGCGGCCACGCCACCGGACACGGTTCATCTTGGCAAGCTGTTCGCGTAGGATGGGCGTCAGCAGCACCTCGGATTTGCGCCCGCCACGCAATTGCAGCGCCTCGGTCGGCGGCAGATAGCGGAAGCCCAGCTTCATCAGCAATTCCACCGCTGGAATCTGTGACGCCAGTTTCTCGCGCGTATCAGGAGTTGTGGGTTCGTTGGGCATGGATATTCCGGTTCAGTTCCGGCTGTGGTCCTCGGTCGGAGCAAGGTCTTCGGGTTTGGGCTGGCCATGAACGGCTGATTTTCCGAGCCACTTGCCGGTAAGCAGGAATAGCTCGTAGAACACGAGCCACTCCGCTGTCCACGGGATGATGGTTTGGTGCAGATGCCAATGCTTCTGCCAAGGCTGTTCGCGCCAGTCGAAAAGGCAGAGCGTGTCGTTGTGATACATGTGCGCACCCTTGGTGTATTCAATCCTCGGCTCGATGACGCGGACCTCTGGCGAGTTCCACGGCGCGTAGTGGATTTCGACGCGATAGCTTGGGCTCTGCTCCGTCGGCTGGATGCGTCCCCGGCATGTCAGTTTCAACCCACTGATGCGCGAGTTCAAAAACGGGAACTTCTCCCGAAGCAGCGCTTGTTCGCTGACGACCTTGCGATACTTGTCAGCCTTGTTTGTCGGAATCATCACCATAGAACTTGTGAGCCAGATTTGGCACGCCCGCCCCAACAAGAGTGGAGACGATCACCCCCGAACCGTTCGTCGAAGCCAGGCCGGCATTCACGAGCGCGGCCTTGCTGAACAGTGCATGAGCCTTGGCAGAATCCTTGTCGTAGGCTTCAAAGAAGTCGTCGCTTTGGAACACCCAATCCCACGCCTCGCGCGCCTGCGGCTTCGTGCAATTGGGATGATGCAGCACCAACAGCTTGTCGAGCGCCTCGCCTACGCGGGTGCGGAGTTCGACCATGTTTTCATCGTTCGCGGATTTCGTGAGTTTGTCGCGCGGGGTCTTGGTTTGCGCCCGGTTCTCGACTTCGAGGCTGGACGCAAGCCGGGTCTTGAGCTTTGAAAGCAGCCAGTAGAACGCCTCGTCGTCACGCTCGTAGTAGCTGGGAGCGCATTCCTCGACCAGCATCGTCAGCTTGAGCCCGTTCGGCATGTCCCAATCCTCGCCGCGACTGCGGGCAAACCGTTTCATCAGGCGAATCATCACTCGCAACTGCGAGCCTCCTCCGTCCCGCTGCTTGTTCAGCGCCTCGACGCGTTCCTCAAACCAACGGTTGATTTCGGTCGGGTCAGACCCGGTGAAGCCACTCGCCCCAGCCAGTTCCTGGCGCTCCGCGTCGGTATCCGCGTCGAGCTTCCGGTAGCACGGAATGTCAACGTGATGCCCTTCCGCGTAGAAGACGCGGACGCAGTTGTTGTGAATTTCCGGCTGCTTGTTGAAATTCGGGTCTTTGACCGCGTCGCGCACCATCTCCTGGGTCTCGCGCGCGGTGTAGGCCGTGCCGTCCTTCTTTTTCAGGTCGTCTTTGTGAAACCACACCCCGTCGTCAATGTCGTAAGCGTTGTCTTTCTCCTGCACGGTCGTGTTGATGGCCATCGAACCTTGCGGAATGAAATGGTCGTCGTTGAGCCGGATGTTCTCGGGGCGATTGCGCTTGAGGCGATTGCGGTTCGCTTCACGGTGGCCACGCAACTTGTCCTTTACCGCCTGCGGCAGATTCACACAGTCGGTTTCGTAAGCTTGAATCTGTTCGTTGTAATCAAACATGGGGCACTCCTTGGGTGGCAGGCTTGTTGGCGAGTTGGTTGGCGTAGGCCATCCAGTCCACCGCCGGGACTGTGGCCAGGGATTGCAGTTTCGAGAGCAGTCGGAACGCAAAATGGGCAAGCGCGTTTTCCGGTGGGCCGAACGTGTATTTGCCCGGTCCTTCGAAAACATCAAAACTCGCGCCCGTTGCGGCAAAACCGCAGTCAATCGTGCCCTCCTTCGGCAGCTTCGCGTGAATCTCCCGAAACGATTCGCCCAGACCGTCCTTCCAATCCACTTCGATGGCAAGGATGCCCGCCACAATCTCGAAGTGTGGCTTCGGCGAAAGTTTGCCGTTGGCAGTGTAGATTTCGACCGATGTCCGCTTCAGCCGGCGCACTGACGCGGCTTTGTCCGCCGCGTATTCCAGGTAGCCTTTGTCAATCTTCGGCTTGCACTCGAACACGGCATAGACGGCCTCCGCGGGAACATAGCGATGCTTGTCGTTGTCCAGCAGCGTCGGCGTGTATTGCCGGTCAAACACCACCACGTCAATGGACTGGCTCACGTTGCCGTCGCTATCGAGCACGATGGCCTTCTCAACGGTGTAGCGGTTCGGCAGATACTTGCGCAGGAAATCAATGAAGTGCTGCTCGTTCACTTCGCCCCGGTCGCCCGCGTGAGTGATGCGTCGGGACGACTTCAGCTTTGGGGCGAGGCATTCCTGTTCCGTCGCGAACGCTTCGCGGAGGAAGTCGGCGTTCTTGGGTGTGTTGTTCTCGTTGCTCATAATCACTTCGCCTTCACGCGGATTTCGCCGGTCAGGAGCTTTTGCATCAGGCCGCGCTTCTGTTGCTTGAGGGCTTCCAACTCTGCTTCGAGCAGGTGGATTTCGCGGACGCAAGCATCGAGCAGAGTGACGATTTCCAGTTGCTCTGCCTTTGTGGGCGGGACGCGAATTGGGTGGTTGAGGAATGCCTTCAGGTCAAAATTCAGCCGTAGGCGCTCGGCAAACACACCATTGCTGGCAAGGTAAGCCAAGTTCTTGAGCGTGGCGGTTTGCGACAAGTAGTGAAAAAACCGCATGTCGAACGTCGCCGGGTCGCGAACCTGCAACACTTCATATTCGTCGTTTACATCGTAGCCGTGGAATTCGGGTGGCACGATGGACATGCCGCCCCAGGTGACTTGGCGGCGCGAAATCAAAAAGTCGTTCGCGTGAATCTTCTTGCAGACCTTTACTTTGATTTTGCTGCCTGGCAGTTCGGCCCGGAAGAACACCCCGCCAGAGTTTCGCCTCACACCCGCTAGCTTGAAGATGCGTTGATCGTTCCAATCTTCGTAGCGGTTTACGGGCTTGAGTAGGTCGCCGATTTTCCGGGTCGTCCATAGGTTCTTCTTGGGGTTCGGAAAGCGGCGCACGCCTGCGACAAGTTGTTGTCTTAGCGAGGAGAGGCGATCGCGCTTTGTCGATAGCAGCAACTTGAGCCTTTCAATCCCCGTATCCCATGTCTCCAAGATTCGGGAGAGTTTCCGCTGCTCCGGCACGGGAGGCAGGAGTACTGGGAATGCCTTGAGTTGGCTCGTATTGACGCTTGCAAGGTTCGTGGACTGTTTCGAGCAGCTCAAAAAGTAACGTCGTCCCCAAGGCGAGGCCGTGAGCTTTTCAAGGAAGTCGTTGCGGAGCTGTGAAGACGTAACGCGCACTGCGAACACATGGTTCTGATGAACGCATGGTTCGATTTGTCCTTCCCAGATGCAGCCGCGTCCCAGCTTGTCAAAGTCGCCGCCTTCGGTCATCAGAAGGTCACCGCGTCGAAGCAGGTAGCGGTTCAGTTTACGCTCTGGGACTTCGATGGTCTTCATTTCCGTCAGGTCAACGTGGCCGTCTTGGACATTTGCCACGCGAAGGTACGGCAGGATGACTACCGGTTTTTCTTTCTGCGCGCCCTTGGCAATGCCGGTCTGAATCTCGGCAAGCTTGTCGAGTCTCTCGATTTTCCAACCTTTGGGCGGCTTCGTCACAGTCCAAGCTCCTTGAGGTAACGGCCGATTTCCTTCCGCACGCCGACGAGTTCGTCTTCGAGGCGGTTGATTTCCTTCTGCACTTTCTTCAAGTCCACCGGGGCTTCTGGCTCGAAGGTGTCCACGTAGCGCGGGATGTTGAGATTGAAGTCGTTCTCCTTCACTTCCTCGAACGTGACGCGCTTGGCGTATTTGGGCACGTCCTCGAACTTGCGGAACGTCTCCACAATCTTCTCGATGTCCTGCGGACGGAGTTTGTTCTGTTTTGCGTCTTGGGCGAAGTCGCGGCTGGCGTCAATGAACAGGATGTCCGTGCCGTGGCGGGCCTCCTTCTTGCCCTTGTTGAACAGGAGGATCGCGGCGGGAATCCCCGTGCCGTAAAACAGATTCACCGGTAGCCCGATGACGGCTTCGAGCAGGTTTTCCTCAATGAGCGTCTGTCGAATCTTGCCCTCGGCTGCTCCGCGAAACAGCACGCCATGCGGCACAATGACACCGACGCGGCCTGAGCCAGCGGCAGCGGCCTCGATCATGTGGGTGATGAACGCGTAGTCGCCCCGGCTCTTGGGCGGGATGCCGCGATGGAAGCGGCCGTAAGGATCGGCGGCGGCTTTTTCCGCGCCCCACTTGTCGAGCGAGAACGGCGGATTTGCGACCACGATGTCGAACTTCATCAGGCGGCTGTCCTCGACGAGCTTGGGGGAGTTGATGCTGTCGCACCATTCGATGCGCGCGGCGTCGAGGCTGTGAAGGAACATGTTCATCCGCGCCAGCGCGTAGGTCTGATTGTTGTTCTCCATGCCGAACACGGCGACGTTCGTGGGCTGGGTCTTGTCCTTGCGCGGCACTTCGTGGGCGACCTTCACGAGCAGCGAGCCTGAGCCGCAGGCCGGGTCGCAAATCTTGTTGCCCGGCTTTGGCGCGAGCAACTTGGCGAGCAACGTCGCGACTTCGGCGGGCGTGTAGAACTCGCCGCCCTTTTTGCCAGCGTCCGAAGCGAACTGGCCGATGAGGTATTCGTAGCAGTCGCCGATGATGTCGGCATTTCCAAGCGTGCGCGGGCGCAGGTCCAGCGGCGCGAAGTCCTCCAGCAGATGCTTGAGGCGGCGGTTGCGGTCACGTGTCTCGCCGAGGTTAACCTCGGAATTGAAATCAATCTTGCGGAACACGCCGTCGAGCTTTGCCTTGTTCTCGTCTTCGATGGAATCGAGCGCGTGGTTGATGAGTTCGCCGATGTCGTCGGCGTCGCGCTGGGCGTAGAGGGAATCGAACGTGGCGTCCTCCGGCATGATGAACCGCTCGCGGGCAAGGCGGCGCTGCACCATGACTTCGTCCTTCGGGAATTGAGCGCGCAATTCCTCGACGCGTTGGCGGCGCACGTCGCTCAGGTATTTGAGGAATAGCATGGTCAGGACGTAGTCCTTGTAAACGGACGAATCCATGACGCCCCGGAAGGTGTCGCACGCCTTCCAGGCGACGCGGTTGATTTCGGCTTTGCGGTCAATGATGGGATCAGGCATGGGCGGCTTGTTGGTTGGCCCAGGCGCGCAAGAGGTCGCGGCGGGCGGTGGAAAGTTCGTTCATGAGATTGTGTTCCTGTTCGATCAGGGAATTGAGTTCGGCGACGTGGCGTTGCACGTCGAGCGGTGGTAGTTGCACCGGCAACGCACGTAGCACGTCGAGGGAAATCATGGGAATGGTCGTGCCGGAGTTGTTTGCGCGCATGAATTGCTGCGACACGTCCTGGTTGAGCCACCACGCGAGGAACGGCGGGAACACAAGGGTTGTGTCGGGACGCAGGACATGAAAGCTGCCCGGCACGATGGCTTGGCCACTGGTTTCGGCGACGGGCACGGCGTAGTTGCGCGGGCCGCGCGCCATGAGAATCACGTCGCCGGGCTGAAGCAGGTGCTCGGCGAGATTCCGAATCCCGCTGGCGCTAATCTGCGTCAGCCCATCCTGGGCAGGCGCGATGCGGAGGCGATCGGCGTCCACATCGCGCCCCTGAATCAACGCGACCGTCCCGTCCGGGTCTGGCTCGATGCTCGACCGGAATGGATAGCCGGCACGTAGCGCGGCGACTTGTCCAAGCGTTGTGTTCACAGATTACTTTTCTTTGCGCACGCCTTTGAACGGTTTCGGGTTGGACTTCATGTCCATAAAGCGCCCCGTGTCGCCGTCGCGCTTCACCCAGCGTTCAGAGAGGGGATTCCAAGTTTGCGAACGGTTCGTCACCGGACCATTCCGGTGGCCGTCGCCTTTAGGTGGATTCGTTGCCATAGTATCGTTTGGTTAGAGTGATGGCCAGCGGCTCGCGATTTCTTCGCAGGCGGCGTTGATGTCCTTGCGGCGTTGGGTGTGATTCACCGGCGCGACGAAGAGCCTTTCCTGAAATACGTCAAAGACGTAGCAGTGCTTTCGGTCCACGGATTTCGGTCCGGTGAAGCGATGACTCGCGAAGGAGTGAACGAGCGTGGCAACGTAATTTCCGGCGTCGTCCGTGAGTGGATGACTTTTGCTCAGGTAGAGCTTGAGCAGGCCGTAGCGAACCACCCCGCCTTTCCCTGTGACAACCAGTTCCAGTTCGGGCCGAATGCTGACTTCGACGCCAGCGATGAGCAGGGGCTTGGCGGATTCGGGTGCTTTGCGGAACGTGATGCCGGTGAGCGGCAGGCTGGGTGCGGTGTTGAGCAGGTGGTCGAGCGCCTGGCTGTTGACCTGACGACGCATCTCCTCGGCCTCGGTCGCGACCGTCCGGGATTGAATGGCGGTGATGGCTGCCCTTACCACCGCCGGGTTGTGTGCGGCATCAACGAAGAACCCGACAAGCGGGTCGAAGCAGTCATTGTAAATAGCCGTCTTGAACGGCTTGGGGTATTTCTGGTCCACTAGGATGGTTTTACGTCGGGCAGCGGACCGGCTGCCGACGTATTCACCAAGTTTGGTGACGCTGATGCGCGGTAAGGGCCGCGGGCCAGTTGGCTTCTTAAGGGCGATCATAATGTCGCGGTGCGAGGCGCGACTCGACCCCGAATAGTTGTTGTTTCCCGCCCGCCCCTCTGCCACCTTCTTGGTCGCAACACCTGATCGTGGCCGCAAGGCTCGCGGTTAGTTGGAAAGGCATCCCGGTCGCCGGTGATGCCTTTCGTTTGAACCGACGAAACATACAGTATCAACGTTCGGGCGGTTGTCAAATGTGGATTTACGCCGCAGGAATCGCGATACTGCTTGCGGCATCTTGGTGAGGCACAGGCGAAGAACGCGGCGATTGGGGTGCGGCACGGGGTTGCCTCCCCGTTTTGAAGTGGCGAATCGGTCCGTTTGGCGGGTTGGGTGTGTTCCTTGTTTCTGATCACTTATACGAGGTCTATTGCTGCTGGAGTCGTGCAATCGAGGGCGATGTGGCTGAGATACCCCATGCCGAGCGCTGCAAGTAGCCGGCAGGCCGGCTCAGAGTAGTTCTCGGTATGCTTGCCTGACATCGCGTGCGCGACCAGGCCGGAGGCGGTGAGGCTGTGAAAGAACTTCCGATGATCCGGGCCGTCGGCTGGTTCGAGGATGTCCGGCAGCAGTGCCGCCGCCCCGGCAGCGATTGAGCAGACGAACAACTCGCCCCAGTCGAACGGCTTGGTTGGGTCGTCCACTCGGTCGAGCCATTGGATCGCGCTGTTCACTACTGCGCCCACTGCCAGTCCTGCGATCAGATGTTGTTTTGCATTCGGCATAACGTGTCGGGCTTTGGTTTCCGACTGAGGGCATGCTCGCATGACCGTCACGAGCGCGAAGGGGCAAAGTTTGGGGACATTTCGCGCACCGGTTTTGACTGCTCCTGGTGGTGCGAATCCCTTATCCTGCCATCGTATGACAGCAAGCCTCCAAGCAGATCTCGCCAGGTTGTCGCGGCTGGCTTTCCGCCGAACCGAGAAGGCGCGCGAAGTCGTGCGCGAGTTTCACCGGGTCAAGAGGCAGATTCGGAATCACCGCGACTATGCGGACGTTGAACGGCTCTGCCAGTGGCTGTTCGTTCCGCTGACGCTCTGGCCTGTGGATGTCGCCGGCCTGATGACGCACGTTTTGCGAAAGATGGTCTCAGGCGGGAAACTCAATGCGAAAACGAAGCTCCTCCTCGCCCTGTTGGGCGCACCGCCGGATCAGGCGGTTCAGGAGGTGGCTGCTGCCCACGAGCACCTTGTTCAGCAGGGCAACTACGAGTCCTTGATCAAGTCACAACCGAAATTCGAGGAGATGGAGCAACAACTCCACCGCGATGCCGACTTCAACCGCGCGTGGAACGAAATCAAAGAACACTTCCCTGTGGACGAATACCGGAATCCGAAGGGCGTCGTCCGGCGGCGGATGGTTCAGGAACGGAACTTCCGTTCCGCTTGGGATTTCCGATGGACGGCCAAGAAGGATCGGTTTCAAAACGTCTTCGATGCGTTTTGCCACAAGTGGAATTTGTATGGAATGGAAGGCGACCGTCCGCTGCTCCTGAAGCTGACCGTCAACTTGACACCGTTCGGAACGATGATCTTGATTCCTGCTTACTGGAGCTTCGACCCGAAGCGGGATTTGAACTGGAAGGCGATCACAGCACTACATCGCGCGCGTGGAGTTCACCGGCAAGGTCCGAAGTTGAGCAAAAATCGGATGGCAATGCGCGAAGAAGCTGTTGCCGCCAAGCGACTTTGGAGGGAGGCAAAGTCCCTCGGGCTCAAGGGGCGTCCGCGATACGAGTGGGTGCTGGCGAGACTGCACCTCGATTGCGCAAACGACGAGAGCAAACTCAAGCGCCTGCTCAGGATGCGGTAAACGCGCCGGGTTTCGGACCGTGCATCCGATTCTCAAAACATCCGCCTCCACCGAGAGAACCATTTCGCAGTTGTCCCGTCCGATTCCAGTGGCGGGAGAGTCACCCGGCGATAGCCGCGTTCGCAATGGACGAGCACGCACTCGTGGTCGCGGAGATTTCGGAGCTTGTGGGGCTTGATCTTGTGTTCCTCGGTTTCAGAGTAATTGCTGCTTGCCCGGCCGGCACTGTAGCCCCACGAGCGTTTGACCACGCGCTTCTTGCCGAGAAAATCGGCGGCCTGGACGGCGTCAGCTTCGTCGGCGGCGCGGAAGATGAGGCGGTTGCGGAGGTTCAACGTAAGCACTTTCGCCTTGTCGTTGCCGAGCGGGGGCACAAGTGAGGTCGTGCTCTGGGCGGCGGCGACAATGGTCGCGCCCGCTTCGCGGATCACGTCCACGCAATTGTAATCGCTCGTGCCATCCTCGCTGGCGGTCATGAACCGTTGCGCTTCGTCGGCCCACAGGATGAGCAGGTTGTTTTCGGCGCGGGCAGCTTTGGCTTGGTCGAATCGGCGCAAGGCGTGGTTGTAGTAGAGCAATTTTAGGAGCGTGTTCACGTAACGCCGCTCGGTCTGGAACTTCTGCGGCATCGTGGTGAGGATGATTTTGCCCTGGTCAATCGTGTTGAAATGGAACGTGCTTTCGCCCGTGCAAAACACTTGGGCCACTTCGGGCGTGAGGAAGTATTGGAGGTAATTCGCGATGGTTTCGCGGACACCGCCAAGCTGCTCGTCGGGTTGCGTCAGAAAGCGGTTGGCGAAGTGGGCGTAAACGGCTTCGCGGCGCGGCGTTTCCAGCAGCGATTCGAGGTTTTCCATTTCTTCCTCCAGCAGTTCGCGATCAGACAGAAGCTCGAACGCGCCTCGCAGCGTCACCGGGCGGCTCAACTCGAATAGCATTTCCAGCGCATGAGCGATGTGCGTCTGCGCCTGGCTTTTGAAGAATCCCTTGTCGCCGCCCTGGCCGAGGCTGGTGGCGGTGTCCACGACGAACTTGGCGTAGGTCGTGAACGGGATGCTTCGGTCGCCGGTCAGGTTGTAGCGGTGCGGCGGCGTCCAATGAATGTCCGCGTCGTTGGCGCGGATGTGCAGATGAATCAGGTCGTGCTCACGCCCGTAGTGCCGGGCCATAGCAGCGAGCGTTTCCCAATAGACCCCCTTTTCGTCAATGCACAGGCCGCCCCACGTCGGCTCGTTCTGGAAGACCTGGTGCGCGAGTTGATTGATGCCGGAACTCGTTTTGCCTGAGCCGGTGTCCCCGGTGATGAGCCACCCGCGACAGAACTGGTTTCGCCGCCACGACAGGCCCCCCAGGCGCGCGACAAATCCCCGTTTCGCCGGTGCGAACAAGAGCCACGCGGCCAGCAGTGCAAATGAAATACCGCCCGCAAGCAGGAGGTATTGAGGATGCCGCAACATCAATTCCAAGTCTGGCGGGAAGGCGATCGGGCTGAACGGCACGAAATCAAGCTTCATGGCCACGCCCTCCCGATCAGGTATCCAGCCAGCAGGCTGGCGAGCGCGGCGAAGAATGCCGCCGTCCGGGTGATTCGGGCCGCGAGATGCGTCGTGGGCAGCTTCTTCAAGGCGTCCAGCAGGGCCGCTGACTGTGCCTGAAATGTCCGTGTCGTTTCCGCGAGCTTTGCGATGTCGGCCCGCACCAGTTCAAACGACGGCATTTCGCGCCGCCGCAGGTCATCCCAATGCCGTTGGTGGATGCGGAATAACTCGACCAGCAGCAGCACCGCATCGTCCTCGCGCAGTCGGTATCGCTCGCGCCAGTCGGCCACTGCCCTCTCGAAATCGTCGTCAAAGTCGGGTTCGATGTTTGGCATAGGCTACTTGGTCGGCAGAAGGAGTTCGGTGACCGATTCGATTTCGCCGTAGAGCTTGCGCTGCCACGTCTGAAGACGCTGCCGGTCGAGGAGGCTGAACGCGGCGTGCTTGACCGCTGCGGTGATGGTCACGTTCTCCGCGTTGAGCATCTCCACGAGCCAATCCTGCAAGCGGGCCATCGCGATTTCACGTCCGGCGAGTTTGTCCTTGAGCTGCGCCCGCACATCCGAGGATTCAAACAGCGCGAAGCTGTCGCTGTGCGCTGCGTTACGCACCACGACGTAACCAGACTGCTTGCCGAACTGGTCGGCGAGCCGCTGCACCTGGTCCACGCTGTCGGCCTCGTGATTCACCGGCATGACGAGCGTGAGTTGCGCACCCATCGCCGCGAGAACGGCGGGCAGATCTATCTCGGCAAAGTATTCAATGAACAGGTCGGTCGAGGCCGCCCGGCAATCCATGACGACGAGTTGCGATTTCTCCAGCGCCGCAAAGATGCCGTCGAGTTCGCGGCGGTTGTCCAGGTCGAGAAACCGTGCGTCTGGATGAAACCGCTTCAACGTCGAATTCTCGTTGTCGGAATCAATCGCGACGTGCGCGATGCCTTTGTCCTTGAGGAACTGGACGAAGTTCACGGCAAAGAAACTTTTGCCGACGCCGCCTTTGCCATTGAGGATCAAATCGAGTCGTTTCATGTGGTCTGGGGTTTGAGCATCCGCACTTGGGCAATGCGCGGCCCGCGCGGGCGCGGCTGTTGAGAATCCTCGCTGCTGCCATTGGTCGGTGGTTCTGCGGCTGGGAGCGTGTCCGGTGGCTGCTGTTGCACGGCGTCAGAGCCAGACACGGCGGGGACGACGGGCCGTTTGCGTCCGGGACGCCGGCGCGGACGAACGATTTCGCCGAGCACCTCATGACAGAACACGGCGACGGCCGTTTTGCTCGTCGGCAGGCAGTGCTGCGTGAGCAATTCGGCAATCGCGCGATACGAGGCGCGCTTCTGTCGGAGTTCGGCGATGACTTCCTTGGCCGGGATCAAGTCCTGGAATTTCTCAGGACGGCGCGGTGTAAACTCCGCGACCGCCTGCCGGACACTGGCTGGATCAAATGAGGTCATACGTGGGAGCGTGGTGGATGTGGACGGGAAACTCCGTTGTCGGCACGGTAGCCACGCAAAGGCGATGAAGCGCCGGTGACCGGATCGAGGATAATTCCCCGTCGGCCCGCGATTGCGGCCTGTTTCTGGACGCGGACATCCCGGAATCCCGGACTGAACAGGCACAAATCGAAGTCACGGCTTTTGCCTGACCTTGGCCGCTCTGGTCCGTTGACGGTTCGTGGACACGGACAATTCGTTGCCGCGACTGCGGGCGCGGACAGAACGCAACTGCGGACTGGTCGCGCTCTGGACTCTTGCGCGACTGCGCCCTGCCCGTGGCTGAATCGGGGTCGCGGACAGGCCATTGCCGTGGCCGCTGCGCGCTGCTGTTGCGCGGCTGTTCCGTGCCCGCTCCGCGACTCATTCGCGGACACAGAATCCTTGTGGCAACAAGGGGTAAGGCTTGTCCTGTCTTAATCATGATGAGAAACGCACTGCCTCTGTTGTTGGCTGAGTTCGCTACGCCACTGCTCCAATTGAGCGGTCACGGCCTGAATGCGGGTGATTTGCTCGATGCTCACCACTTTGGCCCGATCTCCTACGTGAGCACCGAGTCGGGTCTCCGGCAGTTCAACGATGAGATTTGCGGCGTTGCGATTGATGTGTTCGCCAAACCGTTTCAGCACTTGGATGGCGGTTCGGATTTGAGCGGTCGTTGGTGCGTGCATAATCAGATCTGGATTCCGCGCGAAGGCTTGCGGGTGGGTTTGGGATGATGGCTTTCCCGGCACTTGGGCACCCATTCCGCCCCTTGGACCTCCTCTGGCCGGACAGGATGTGCCCAGGGTTCACTGAACCCGATTCGAGCGGCGGCCTCCTCGGCGGCGAGCTTGGTGGGCGCTTCAACAACATTGCGAAGCGGATCTCCCATCAAGCGGGCGTGTTCCCGGTCCGTGTAGTAGATGCCCCAGAGTTGACTGGCCGACTGCTGTATCGTCCTCGTAATCACACAGTCAGTTCATCACAGGTGGTTTTTCCTTGGATGTATCAATTACACAAAGTGCGAGGGTAGTCCCGGAAGCGTCCCGTCGAAGGCCGTTGAGATGTCCCATACGAGTCAGCGCTGGCACTGGCAACGGGCAGACGATAGAATTGAATCGCCGGAGCGAGTTCGCTCCAAGCGCAACAGAAGGGTCTGCCGGTGCGTGCTGGCAGAGGTCATTCCGGATGGTCGGGCCGCCATCCGAGGCATGGCTTTGCAGTGAAGGCAAGGCCGGATCGGATGCGTGATGACTGTTCAACCTGTTGAAATCCTTGCCACGGTCTTTTTCGGACTGGCGGTGCTGCATACTTTTTGCGTCAAACGCTTCGCCCATTGGGCACACCGCTTTCCGCCGGGTTCGGTGTTGGAGAACCTTTTGCATTTCCTGGCGGAAACGGAAGTGGTGTTCGGGCTTTGGGCGGCAGCGCTCTTTCTAGGCATCTCGGCCACCAAAGGTTCGTTCCGTGACGCGGTGGCTTACGTGGACAGCCTGAACTACACCGAGCCGAAGTTCGTGTTCGTCATCATGGTCGTGGCGGCAACGCGGCCGGTGGTGAGATTGGCCGAAGCGCTGATCTCGCTCGCCGCGCGGCTGATTCCGGCGAGTGAGAGCGTTTCCTTCTACATCGCGGCTTTGTTCCTCGGTCCGTTGCTGGGTTCATTCATCACCGAGCCGGCGGCGATGACGCTCTTGGCCCTCCTGCTCAAGCGACGCTATTTCGACCGGGGCATCAGTTCCAAACTGGCCTACGCCACGCTGGGATTGTTGTTCGTCAATGTATCCATCGGCGGCACGCTGACGCATTTCGCCGCGCCGCCCGTGTTGATGGTGGCGGGCAAATGGAATTGGGACTTGGCCTTCATGTACGAGCACTTCGGGTGGCGGGCCGCTGCCGCCTGCGGCGTTTCCACCGGGTTGGTGACGGCGCTGTTTTGGAAAGAGTTGAGCGGATTGCAGGTGGAGCGGGACAGCGGCGCGCGGATTCCGCTCTGGTTGACGGCGGCGCATGTCGTGTTCCTGGCGCTTGTCGTCGCCTTTGCGCATCATCCCAACATCTTCTTTGGAGTGCTGGTCCTGTTCCTGGGCCTGGTGACTGCCACGCGGGAATATCAGGACTCGCTGAAACTGCGCGAGGGGTTGCTGGTGGGATTCTTCCTCGCCGGACTGGTCACGCTCGGCTCGCTCCAAGCCTACTGGCTGAAGCCACTCCTCCAGAGCCTCAACGGCAACGCCCTGTTCTACGGAGCAACCGGACTCACGGCCATCACCGACAACGCGGCGTTGACCTATCTCGGCTCGCTGGTGGAAGGGATTTCGGACGAACTGAAATACGCGCTCGTGGCGGGCGCGGTGACCGGCGGCGGTCTTACGGTGATCGCCAATGCGCCGAATCCGGCGGGCGTGGGCATTTTGCAGGATGCGAAAGTGTTCGCGGAAGAAGGCATCAGTCCGCTAGGTCTGTTCCTCGGAGCATTACCGCCCACGGCGGTGGCCGTAGTGTTCTTCTGGTTGCTGCACTGAGGTCACAGGCCCTCGCCGAACAAATTCGCAAAGCGCGCGGCCAGTTTGCGGCGAGCCACGGAATAGGAGAAGTATTTCAGGCCGAGGTCGTAGTTGGTTTTGGCCCATTCCTCGCGCATCGCGGCATTGGTGAGCACTTCACGAGTCTGATCCACGGTTTCCCGCGTAACCAGTTGCGAGATTTCAATGGTCTTGAATCCCAATGGATCAATGTCCCGCGCATAGACCGTGTAGGTGTTCACGACGACGGGCTTTCGGAAGTAAATCGCCTCCAGGAACGCGTTGCCGAATCCTTCGTAGTGGCTTGGATACGTCACCAAATCCGCGTGCGGATACACGTCGAACAGCGTGTAAATCTTCTTTCCGTCGCCAGTCATGCCGCGATTCTCGCCAACGCGCTCCGCGATGAATCGCACGTCAATCCGCGCGTCCTCGATGCGGTCGCGCAACATCTGCATGTAGGCGTTGCCTTCGTCGCCGGCGGGATGGGAGATCACCAGTTTGGCGCGTGGGTCGCGCAGGCGGCGCACCAGTTCAATCGCGTGTTCGATTCCTTTGCGCGCGACGACTCGCGTCGGTTGCAGGATCAGCCAGTCTGTTTCCGCCAGTCCAATCTCGCGGCGCAAGTCGCGGTTGTAGTCATCAATGCCTGGCGCGGGCGTCTCGAAGTCGAGCACGTTTGGGATGATGGCGGCGGAGCGACTGCAACGGCGCGCGAGTTCCTTTTGCGCCATCGAGTTGATGACGACGTGTTCCATGCCGGGCAGCGCGCCGGGAAAAGCCGCGCGCAGGTAATCGTTCACGGCGCTGACGACAAACCGCTCGCGTTCCCAAGCGAAGTCGTGATGGTGCGCGATGGTCGGCAACCCGGTCTCGGCAACAACTTCTGTGAACGCCAGCCCCAGCGGAACGTGCATGGGAATCGCCAGAATGTTTTGCGGGATGAGCACTTCGAGGTGGAACTTTTCGATGAACCGGTAAAGTTCATCCTTCAGCGAGTTCTTGATGGCGTGGATGTCATCGGTCACCGCGCGCGTGCGCGTGGTGACGCCGAACAATTGCGATTGAAGTGCCGCGACCTGCGGATGGTTGAAGTGCGCGAGCGGAACGAGATGGCTGATGGCCGGCGGTGTATCCAGCAATCCCGCCATCCAGAACGATTCGTGGCCGAGGTCGCCGAGAATCTGTGCCCACTTCTTGGCCTCCAGCGTGACTCCGTCCGTGCCGTGAAAGCGGGTTGAGATGAATCCGACGCGCTTCGGTGTGCCGGCCGTCAGAACGCATTTTGTCATGGCGACAGGCTAACGTCGCCGCGCCCGGATGAAAAGGGGTGAGCGCGCGGGTTCGGGCTAGTCGTTTCACTGAGGACAGCGTCGGAACGCCGCCAATGGTTGCGCGCATTGTCCCACCGTATCTTGATTCAACATGATTCAATTCACGAAACAGATTCTTGGCAGGTGGCGGACATGGCTGGCCGGCGCTGCCATTCTTTTCGCCGGTTTGTCGTCGGTAAAAGCCCAAGCTGCGGCCAATGCGGCAACGAATTCGCCCGCAACGACGGCTTCACACAACGTCTGGCTCACGTTTGGGCTGGACCGCCTCGAATGGTTGCAGGTGTCCTGGCTCGGCAACCCGCTTTGGCAATACCTCGCGTCGCTCATCTTCATCGTGCTGGCGTTCTACGCGGCCAAACTCATTGATTTCGTCTTTCGGGTTCAACTGAAGCGACTGACGGCCCGCACCAAAAGCACCGTGGACGACTTGTTCGTGGACCTCGCGCGCGGGCCGGTGAAAATCATCACCTTTGTCATTCTCTTGCACGTCGGGCTGCGCGTCTTTTCGTGGCCAGAATGGGCGGCGAACTTCATTTCCAACGGCCTGAAAATTGTCGTGGCTGCCTCCATCACCTACGTCCTGCTCAAATTGGTGGACCTCGGAATGTCCGTTTGGCGCAAGCGGATGGAGTCTGCCGAAGACGCGCTGCTGGATTCGCAACTGTTTCCCGTCATCAGCAAGAGCGCGAAGGTGTTTGTCGTTGTCGTGGCCGCGCTGGTGACCACGCAGAATCTTGGCATGAATGTCACCGGATTGCTCGCGTCGCTTTCCATCGGCGGCCTGGCGGTGGGACTCGCGGCGCAGGACACGCTCTCCAATCTGTTTGGCGCGGTGGCGCTGTTCGCGGACAAGCCGTTTCGTGTCGGCGACCGAATCCAACTCGATTCCATTGATGGCAGTGTCGAAGCCATCGGTCTGCGCAGCACGCGCGTGCGCAACCTGGACGGCCATCTCGTCACCGTGCCGAACCGCACGATGGCCAACGCCAGCATCACCAACGTCAGCAAACGCCCGAACATCAAGACGGTGATGAACGTCGGCGTTACCTACGACACCCCGGCAGACAAGGTCGAGCGCGCAATGGCCATCATCGAGGAAATCTTCAAACCGCACCCGAAGACGGCGGACCTCATTATCAGCTTCAACAAGTTCAACGACTCGTCGCTCAACATCCTCGTCGTGCATTGGTGGAACAGCACCGACTTCAAGGAATACCTCGCGGGCTTCCAGAAGCTGAACCTGGAACTCAAACGCCGCTTCGACGCCGAGGGCATCGACTTCGCCTTCCCGACACAGACGGTCTATGTGAAGAACGGCGCAACCGCGACACCGTCGCCCTCGACCGACACCAACCAAAGGATGGCAGCATGAACAACGCAACGAACTCGTTTCTGAACGCCGTTCAAGACGTTCTTGCCTACCCGCTGTTCACACTGGGCGAGCGCAGTCTCACCGTGGCGCTGTTGGGGAAGCTGCTTCTGCTGTTCGCACTCGTGTTGGCCGCCGAATTTGTGCTGCGTCGCTTCTTCACCAAACGATTGCTGAAACGCACCCGGCTCGACGCGTCGTTGCAATACGCCATCGCCCGCATCGGTGGCTATCTGTTCATCCTGCTCGGCTTCTACGTGGCTTTGACCGCCGTGGGCCTCAACCTGAGTTCGCTGGCGGTCGTGGCGGGCGCGGTTGGCATCGGCATTGGCTTTGGTCTGCAAAACATCATCCACAATTTCGTCAGCGGCATCATCATTCTCGCCGAACGTCCCGTGGCGCTGGGCGACCGGATTGAAGTTGGCGGCGTGGCGGGCAGGGTTTCCCGAATCCGCCTGCGGAGCACGGAGATCGTCACCAACGACAACATCTCCATCATCGTGCCGAACTCGGACTTCATCACACAACCGGTGACCAATTGGAGTCACGGTGATCCGCGCGTGCAAATCCGCATCCCGGTGGGCGTGGCCTACGGCACGGACACGGAAAAGCTGAAAGCCGTCCTGCTGGAAGTGGCGGCGGAAAATCCCAACGTGCTCAAGAACCCTGAACCCACGGTCTATCTCGACGGCTTCGGCGACAGCGCCTTGCTGTTTGAACTTGGCGTGTGGACTTCCGAAATGACGCACTCGCCGCGCCGTTTCCGCAGCGAACTCAACTTCGCCATCGAACGCAAACTACGCGAGAACAAGATCGAGATTCCGTTCCCGCAACGCGATTTGCATGTGAAATCCGGGGCGTTGGTGATGCAAAACAACCCTGTAAACCTATAGCTAGCATTGTTATCCAAGGAGCTTACGGAGAATTGCCTTCCGATAATTGTCCAGTTCAGCAACGCGAGTTTCCCAATCAGGTGGTTCAACTGGATCAGTCCAATGTAATTTGTCCACCCACGTCAGCCTTTTTGGAAGTGTGATCCGGCTGAAGCCGCCTGCATGAGATTCGCCGTAAAGATCGAAATACCTCTTGAACACTGCGATCCTTATGCCCTCTGTTCCATCTGTAGGTCTCGACATTCCTTTGGGAAGCAAGATGACATTTGATGCGCAGGTAAACAGCCCTGACAGCCCATCAATCGGAGGTCGCTTTTCAAACCACTCACTAACCCCGGTCAACTCATAGGCTTTGTGGGGCAGAACATGAGCCAGCTCAAATTTCCCTAACCCGGACTTTTTCCAGTGTTGCCCACCTCTGGAATACTTCTTTCCAGTGCAGACAAACGACCAAAGTTGACGAGGAAAGGAGTTATCATCAAGGATAGCTTTAGCAGCGTCCTGATAGACAAACAATTCTAGGTTTCTATCCGCTTCGCTCGAATGTCGTCGGACTCCGGGAAACACGCAGGCTGAACCTGGGTAAAGATAATGCGTGGGGTCAATCCTTGACCCAAATCGAGTCTCGAACTCCGTCTTCCAAGCATGGTTCAATTCCGAAACTAGCCTGACAATTCTGGGACTGATAACATAGGCGACTTTTGCAATTGCTGTGGCGACCTCCTCCTCAACGTCGCCAAGTTTGCTGACCGGAGTGAAGTTCGCGAAGGTCATAGCGGCTGCTTAAGCAGTTATTCAGGCAACCCGCACTCCTTCTCGAACTTGTTGATCTTCTCCCGCAAGCCGGACACGAACAGCACGTCGTTCAACGCCATCGTCAGGTCGGGCGTGGGTTCGATGGCTTCCAGCTTCTGGCTCGGGCCGGGGCGGGTCAGGAGCACCACGTTCACGCCGTAGCGTTCCCGCAAAGAGGATTCCGCCAGCGTTTTGCCGTGCAACGGCGGGCCAAGGCGGATTTGCGCGAGTTGATGGTTGCCGCACAACTCCTGACGGTCGCTGCCCGCGTTGTCGCGCAGACGTTCGGCCAGCCGATAGGCCATGTCGCGCGAGGGCAGCACCACGAGGTCCGCACCGAGTTTTTCGAGCACGGTGGCGTGCTTGGCGTCGAGCGCGCGGCAGATGAGTTTCTTCACCTTGAGTTCCTTGAGGAGCAGCGTAGTCAGAATGCTGCCCTGCATGTTCTCGCCTATGCTGACGACGACGGCGTCGGCTTCCTGCACGCCGGCTTCCTTGAGCGCGTCCTGGTCTTCCGCGTCCATCTCGACGGCATGGAAACCGTCCTGCACCAAATCCTCCACGCGCTTGGCGTCCTTGTCGGCCAGAACGATCTCGCTGCCGAATTCGGAAAGCCGCGTGGCGAGATGGACGCCGAAGCGTCCCGCGCCGATGATGAAAATGCGTTGTGCCATGGTTTGTTCCTTTCCTAACCGAGCGCCAGTTCCTCGCGCGGCTGTCGAACGAGCAGCGCGTTGGCGGGACGCGCCAAATAGACCGCCAACACCAGCGGCGCGATACGGCCAGTGAACATGAGCGCGATGATAACGAGCTTTCCACCGGCGGTCAAAAGCGGCGTGATTCCCGTGCTCAAGCCCACCGTGCCGAACGCCGACACGGCCTCGAACACGACCGCCATCCAATGTTGGTGGGTTTGCGATGCGGGCCTGCCATCTTCAAAGAGCATGAGCAATCCCACTCCCGCCACGACGCAGGCCACACCGAACAGCGCGAGCATCGTGGCCACGAACGAGACTCTTGGTGGCAACCGGCGATTCCAAAACTGAATCTCGTCGCGTCGCCGTATCGCGGCCCAGGCGGTTAGCAGCAGCACCACGAACGTCACCGTCTTGATGCCGCCCGCCATCGAGCCGGGCGCGCCGCCGATGAACATCAAGCCCAGGGTGCAAAGCAGCGTGGGCGGGTTCATCTGCCCGGTGTCCACCACGTTGAAGCCTGCCGTGCGGGACATTGCCGAATGAAAGAACGACCACGAGACTTGATCGCTCAGGTCTTTGCCGGCCAGCGTGTGGTTGATTTCAAAGACCCAGGTGGTTAGCCCCCCCAACAGCAAGAGGACGCCGGCAGACAGGATCGAGAGTCGTGTTTGCATGGTGAGCCGCCCGCGCCGACGCGCGTCGCGCCGCCAGAAATAGTAAAAGCGGAGATTGATGAGCGTCATCAAGCCGATGCCGCCGAGGATGACGAGAAGGGAGATCGTGCCGAGGATGGCCGGCTGTTCGCGCCAATGCGTCAGATTGTCCGGGTAAATGGAAATGCCCGCGTTGCAGAACGCGCTTACGGAGTGGAACAACGATTCCCAGAGCGTTTGCCAGGTGTCGGCATGGGGGTTCGCTTCCTGCATCAGTGAAAAGAGCGCGACCGTTCCGGCCAATTCGAGAATCACGACGAAGACGCAGGCGTAAATGAACACGTCCAGTGGACGCGCCTGTTTCAACCGGCCCACGGTGGCGTGAATGGTCTGCTCGTCGGACAGCGAAAGCCGGTTGCCGCTCAAGAGCACGAGCGAAAGACTAGCGGTGAAGATGCCGAGGCCGCCCGCTTGAATGAGCACCAGCAGCACGGCCTGCCCGAAACCGTTGAACGTCTCCGCCACGTTCACCGTGGTCAAACCCGTGACGCACGTTGCGGAGGTGGCGAGGAACAGCGAGTCCAACCAGCCGAGGGAGTGGCCGGGCCGATGCGCCCACGGGAGCATCAGCAGCACCGTGCCGACAAGGATGATCGCCGCGAAACCCATCGGCACGAGCCGCAAGTCCACTTGCCGGCGTCGCGGCTGAAAAGTGTCGGTGGGCGTTGGATTGAATGCGCGAGTGATCACACGGGGGCGGAATCCTCCCGGCCTTCCAGCGCGGCGTTGACCATGACCAGTTCGCCGATGTTTTCGAGCGTCAGCAGGCCAATCAGTTGGCCGTCCTCCAAAACGGGCGCTGCGGCGCAATCGCTTTGCCGCAGATTCTCCAGCGCACTTTCCAGCGGCTCGCGGGCCTGCACCACTCGACATTCGCGGCACATCGCGCTCTCCACGCTGGCCGTCGCCCCGCGTTCAGACAATGCCTTGACCAAGTCCTTTCGGCGCAACATGCCGACCACACGGCCATCCGTCAGCACGGGAAAATCCTGTTGCGCACCGGCCAGAAGCTCCGTCACCGCCTCCGACAGCGAATCATCGGCAGCCAGCGCGCGAAATCGCTTCTGCATTCCATCGCGAACGGTCAGGCCACGCAGGAGTGAGTTGAACTCGACCATCTGCGCCTCCGCTTGTGCGCCGATGTAAACGAAGAAGGCGATGAAGATGAGCATCGGGTTGAAAAACAATCCCAACAGTCCGAACAGGAAGGCCATGCCCTGACCGACACTGGCGGCGACCTGTGTTGCCCGCCGACGCCCCATCCGCTGCGCCAGCAACGCGCGCAGCACGCGCCCGCCGTCCATCGGGAAGGCAGGGAGAAGATTGAAGCCGACCAGAAACAAATTCACCCACATGAGTCGCGCCAGAAAATGTCCGCGCATCAACTCAACCTGAAACAACTGTTGCACACTGCTCAGGCCGACCAGAAATGTGAAAAGGACGGCGGCGATGACGACGTTCACTGCCGGCCCTGCCAAAGCAACCCACAACTCGTGGCGCGGATTTTCCGGCATCCGCTCCAGACGCGCGACACCTCCGATGGGCAGGAGCGTGATGTCGCGTGTGCGGATGCCGTAGCGCTTCGCCGTCAGCGCATGTCCGAACTCGTGCAGAACCACGCAGCCGAAGATGGCGAGGATAAACGTCACCCCGCGCATCGCCGCAGCGAAGTCGTGCCCGGCGCTGAGATGGCTGATGAAAATCCACGCCAGGAGTATGGCGAACGTCCAGTGGACGAACACGTCAATGCCAGCGAAGCGACCGAGTTTGAGCGACCATCTCACGGGATGTTCGGGTAGATGTTGACGAAGCGTCGCTTAACCGCACGGCGCTGCTTTGATGCTTTAGCTTTCAGCGGGGTCTTTGCTTTGCCGACGGGCGCGCCTTTTCTTCGCGCAGGCCCGCGACGCACTGATGCTCCTGCAATCGCACCCGCTGCCACGCCAACCGGCCCGGCGATGACACCACCAATGATAGCGCCAGTGACGGTCTTTAACACACGCCGGCGTCGTCTGCGGTTGACGCGGGCAACGATTTCCGTCTTGGCCACTTGCCGCTTGGTGTTGTCTCGTTTCTTTCTGGCTTTCATAAAGCAATTGGGTTCGGTCAGACGTTACATTTTTCCATGCCGCAGGATGGAGATGAGCAACCAGAAACCCATCAAACCCGCGAGCAGATAACCGACAATGCCGACGACTGAAACATCACCCCACAGCGGCGGCACTTTGGAATGAATAATGAGCGACGAGCCGATGATGAGCGCGGCCACGACGAGCGCGAAGGAAAGCCGGTTGGTCGAACGCTCCAGTGCATTCGTGGCCGGCTCAAGCCCCTCGTGATGGAAATTCATGCGCGTTTGGCCGGTCTTGAGTTGCGAGATGATGCGGCGCACTTCGTGCGGCAGTTCCCGCGCGGTGTCGGCGAGTTCCTGCCCGAATTCCAGCAAGCTGGTGAGCACGCGCCTGGGGCGCATCCGTTCCAGCCGCGTTTCTTTCATGAACGGCGTCGCCTGCGCGATCAGGTCGTGTTTGGGATTGAGCCGCCGCACCAGTTCTTCCGTCAGGCTGAGTGACTTGAGCATGACGACGAGGTCGGGTGGCAGTTGGAGTTGGTGTTTCGTGGTCAACTGCACGAGGCCAGTGACGAGTTTGGCAAAATGGAGCTCCCCCGCCGCGCGGTAGAAATGCTGGTGCATGAATTCCGCCACGTCCGTCTCGAAGGCGGAACGGGCGGGTTCGGTGTCGCCCTCGGTCAGCTTGAGCAATGCCGTGGCGACGCTCGTTTCGCTGCGGCGCGCGATACCCCAGACCAAATCCACGAATGCCTCGCGCGTGCGCAGGTCGAGAAATCCCATCATGCCGAAATCCAGGAAACAAATCCGGCTATCTTCCATGATTTGAATGTTGCCCGGGTGCGGGTCGGCGTGGAAAAAGCCGTGAACGAAAATCTGCTTCATCACCAGGTCGGCGATGCGGCGGCTAAGTTCGGTGCGGTCGTGGCCGGCGGCGTCGAGTTTGTCAAGGTGCGACGCCTTGATGCCGCCCACATGCTCCATGACGAGCAGGCGCGGCGTGGTGAATTCAAGCCACACGCGCGGCAGATGGATGGTGATTTCGTCGCGAAACTGCCAGCAGAAGCGCTCCAGATGCGCAGCCTCGCTGGTGAAATCCATTTCCTTTTCCAGACTCTTGGCCAGTTCGTTGACCAGCGCCACGGGCCGGTGCAAACGCCACTGCGGCAAGTGCGTTTCCGCGAGGCTCGCGATCTGGCGCAGAATGGCGAGGTCTTCGGCCACGGTCTTTTCGATTCCGGGGCGCTGGACTTTCACCACGACATCCTCGCGGGAAATTAACTTCGCCCGATGGACTTGGCCGATGGAGGCCGAGCCGAGTGGCTGCTCGTCAATGCTGGCGAACACTTCGCTCAACGGACGCTTCAACTCCTCCTCGATGACTTTCCGCACGTCGGCAAAGTCCAGCGGCGCGACCTGATCCTGCAACTTGGCGAGTTCGTCCGTGAATTCCAGCGGCAGGATGCGCGTGCGCGCGGCGGCGAGCTGGCCCAGCTTCACGAACGTCGGACCAAGCTCTTCGCAAGCTCGGCGCAATCGCACCGGCTGGCTGATCTCCTGCATCTCGGCCTGCTGCTCGCGAACGCGCCGCAACGGAAAGCGTGCCGCGCGCGGCAACGGCAAATGTTGGGCGAGGTCGTCGTAGCCGTATTTCAACAGCACGCCCGCAATGTCCCGCAGGCGTTTGGCCTGTTGGTAGGCAGCACCGATATTGCGGAAGCGTTGAAAGAACATGGTCGGCGGTGGCGTATCAATCGCGTTTGGATTTCTTGAAACCGAAGCCCCGGCGATCCAGTGGGAATCCCGGCAGTCCGCGGGCGCGACGACGCGGCTTGGCTTCGTCCGTGCCTGTCCGGGGGAGACGTTGTTTCGGTTTCGGCGGCCGGGTCGGCACTTTGATGACGATGCGCGTTTCGCAAGACGGACATTTCATCCGGCGGCCAGCCCAGTCTTTGCTTGCGAGAATCGGCTGGCCGCACGTCGGGCAGTTAAAGGTGAATTCTTTCATGACTCTTGGCTGCTATCCGATGCTGGATCAGGAATCAGGTCCGCTTCGGCGTGCGCCGGAGCGGCGGTCGTCGCCCTGGTGTTTTCACTGCGCCTTTGATGGGCGGCGGAACTTCATGCAGTGGCGCGACGGTGGTCGTCGGCACGGGGGCGACGATGGGCGGCGCAATCACCGGCGGCGCGGCGGACGCGACGGCGGCAGTCAGTTCCGATTCTGCGCGCGTCCAGAATTCCTCATCGCGACCGGCGGGTTTGCCCGCAGCCTCCCAAAGATAATAGGCGCGTTCGGCGATGGCTTCGCGTCGTAGCTGCGACTCATTCATGGCGTCCCTTTCATTTGATTGCTCAACGACTTCTGAAATTCGGCATACGCAGTCGCCAAGCGTTCGGCGGAGGCTTGGTCGCCACGCGCCAACAGGGTAATCAAATCGTCGCGTTGCGCCAATAGCGGCTTCAAACCGTCGGAGGCGTTGGCGGGAAGTGCCGAGCCAATGCCGCGCTCCATCTCCGCGTTGACTAGCGTGAAGAAGTTCGCCATGCGCTGCCGGGCTGGTTCGTAATCGCCGCGCCGGGCGTCGAGCGCCGCGTCGGCGAACGTAATCTGGATGGTCTGAATCCGCGCCTGCTGTTGGGCGCGAAACAGTTCGCCGTTCAGCCGCGTGGACTTGAGCCACATGGGAACGAAACCCACGAGGAACACACCCAGCAACACGAACACCGGCAGCCAGCCGGAGCTCTTCTTTGGCGTCGTTGCAGTTGGCGTGGTCGTGGCGGGAGTCACGGTGGCCGGTTTGTCCACAGGTGTGCTTTCTGGATTCATGGTTCACCTTTCATCGTTGAAGCGTCTGGCGGCTTTTTTGCAGGACTCGGTCAAGTCGTCCCACGCCTTCTCAATACCGCCCTTCATGTCCTGCCAGGCATCGCCGCTGACGTTGCCGAGTTCCTTCAATTTCCCTTTGAGCGCATCCAGCTTGGCGGCGGCGTCGCCGATTTCCTCGTAGGCCATGATGTTCACGTCGGCGGCGGCGCGTTTGGCCTTGGCTTTGAGCAATTCCAACCGGGCGCGTTGCTCCTCGATTTGGGCTTCCAGTTTTTCGCGATAGGCGTCTTTCAAGCTCATAACATGGTTCTCTTTTCTCGCCTCCAGCTTACCCGAGGTCGCCGCCGGGGAATAGCCGCGCACTTCCCACGGCTCTATCAGCGAAACGCTTAGTCGGCCGCAAATCGCCTGACTCCCGTCGTTCGAGCAGCACGTCCGTCAACCGTCATTCTGGCAATGAGCGCCAGAGTCGCCGGGCCAGATTCGGGTCAACCTTTACCAGAAGAAAATAGGCCAGCCGTTGCTTGAGCCGCAGCCAGAACGGATGAGACTTGTTGAGGTCGGACAATTCTATTCGTCGGCAATTTCCCAAATCGTCGGCGAATATCCTGCGAGCTTCCGCGACGGTATCACGGTCTTCGAGCCTGACCATCAGTTCGTAGTTAATGCGCAGGCTGCGCTGGTCGAGGTTTGACGAGCCGACATACACCACGTCGTCCACAATGATGAGTTTGGCGTGGAGAATCTGCGGCTGGTATTCGTGTATCTCGACGCCGTGTCTCAAGAGCCGCCCGTAAAGGCTCTGGGCCGCGAGTCGCGACAAAGGCACATCCGATATTCCGGGGAGAATCAGTTGAACGCGCCCGCCGTGTTCGGCCACACGCATCAAATGGCGCCGCAAACGCCAGGTAGGGAGAAAGTAGCCCACCATGATTTGCACGTTTTGCGCCCGCGCCAGATCGCCGCGTAACGCCAGCTTGATGGGATTGCGCCCCCGGCCCGGTTCACTGAAAAGAACCTGTTCCGGCGGCCAGCTTGCCGCCCGGTCCACCGGGAAGCGTCGAAGCCTGATGAAGCGTTTGTGCTGAAAGTTCGCCCGCTTGAACATCTCCTCGAACGAAGCAGCCAGCTGTGCCGCCAGCGGTCCGACCAGCTTGATTCCGAGATCACGCCAGCCGGAGTGAACTCCGTCTCCGTGATATTCACGAGCGATGTTAAAGCCTCCGATAAACGCCACCTGATCATCGCAAACCAGCAATTTGCGGTGGTCGCGAAATGAGAACCGCATCAGAGCGGCCGGATTGAACCACCGCACTTCGCCGCCTGCGGAAATCAATTCATCCCAGAAATGATAAGGCAGCCCCATCGAGCCTAGCGCATCCAGCAGCACACGCACGCGCACGCCGCGTTGTTGGGCACGCACCAGGGCTTCGCGAAACTTCTGTCCGACCGGCCCTCCGGCGTAGATGTAGCTTTCCAGGCGCACGGACGACCGCGATGCCTCGATGGCATCCAGCATGGCGGGGAATATCTCCCTGCCGCTGCGCAACCACTGGCATTGTGTCAGGGTGCTCATGCTGGACAAGTGGCCGGTGCTGATTCAGAACGGCCAGAATTTAGGGATGAAATAGACTGCCAGCGCACAGAATAGCAGGTTCAGTGGCAGGCCCACCTTAAGATAATCGCTGAACCGATAGCCGCCCGCGCCATAGACGAGTGTGTTCGTCTGATAACCAATCGGCGTGGCGAAGCAGGCAGACGCGCCGATGGCCACGGCGATGATGAACGGCCGTGCGCTTACATTCAGCGACGCGGCGGCTTCGATCACGATGGGCGTGAGCAACACCGCCACAGCGTTGTTGGACAGAAACGCCGTCATCACGGAAGCGATCACGACGATGGCAGACAGCACGGCCAGTGGGCCGAACGAACCCAACCCGCCGATGATTGCATTGGCAACGAGTTCCGCGCCCTTGGTTTTCTCCAGCGCGACGCCGAGCGCGAGCATCCCGAAGATGAGGAAAATGATCTTCCATTCGACAGCTTCGTAGGCTTCCTCCACGTCGAGACATCGGGTAAGGAGAACCAGCACTGCGCCCATGATGGCCAGCGGTCCAATGGGCATGACGTTCAGCGCCGCGAGCGCGACTACCACCGCAATGACGCCGACGGCAAGCCATTGCCTCTGACGGCGCTTGGGCGTGTGCGGCACGTCGAGCAAGAGCAGAAAGGCGCGGCCCTCGCGCAATTCCCCGACCGCTGACTCCGTCCCTTCCACGAGCAGCGTGTCGCCGTATTGCAGCCGCACGTCGGCGAAGTTCTCCCGCAGGCTGACGCCCTGCCGATGCACTGCCAGCACGAGCACGCCAAAGCGACGGCGGAAGTTCATCTGGCGGATGCTGCGGCCAATCAAGCTGGAGTGCGGGCCGACAACACATTCCGCCACGATGGCTTTTTGCGCACCGACGACTTCCACGCCAAGTTTCGTCTTGGGCACAATCTCGATTCCGGCCAGGGATTTGAGGTCCACCACGGAAGCCAGTTCCATCGTCAGCCGCAGGCGGTCGCCGCGCTCCAGAACGATTTCGGGCATCGGACCAGACACCGGCGCTCCCGACCGGATGATTTCCAACACGCGCGCCTTGGGCTGGTTCGCGAGCGGCGTGTCGGCAAGTTTCTTTCCGATGAGCGGCGAATCGGCGACCACCACGGCTTCGGTCAGGTATTGTTTGCTGTCAGTAGTTTGAAGAACTGAAGCCAATGTCTCGCGATCCGGCAGCAATTTCCGTCCTAAGAGAAGCAAGTAGGCCAGCCCGGCGAGGGTGAGAATGAATCCGACTTTCGCCAATTCAAACATGCCGAGCGGGGCGTGGCCCATCTGCTGCGCCGTGGAACTGACGAGGATGTTCGTTGAAGTGCCGATGAGCGTGCATGTGCCGCCAAAGATGGAAGCGAACGAAAGGGGAATAAGCAGTTTGGACGGTTTGATGCCGCGCGAAGCTGCCAGCGAAATCAGAATCGGCATGAACACGACCACGACGGGCGTGTTATTGATAAACGCGGAGATGAGCGCGACGCTGGGGAGCACCACGAGCAGTAGCGACCAGTCCGATTTGCCGACGAGCCGGTTCAGTCTGTGGCCGAGCGCTTCGATGACGCCGGTGCGCTCCAGCGCCGCGCTGAGGATGAACATGCACGCGACCGTGATCGCGGCGTCATTGCTGAAGACTTTGAATGCCTCGGCGGGCGTCAGGACGCCGGTGGCGAGCAACACGCTGAACGCCAGCATCGCCACGAGATCGAGCGACAGTTTTTCCCAGACCATCAACGCGAACGTCGCGGCCAGCAGTCCGAAGACGATAAACAATTGCCAGGTCATGCGCTCGCATTTCGCCTTACTTCTCCTGTGGTGCGCGATTCTCCAGCCGGTCCAGTCGGCGGCGGAGTTCCATGACTTCGTGATACAGCGCGGTGGCTACGTCCGCCGATTCGATGCGCGCCTTCTTTTCGAGCTTCTTGATCAAATCGGGCAGACGCGTCGTGCCCAGACGCCGCTTGGCCTTCTCCGCACGCTGCTGGTTCATGCGTTGCGAATAGGTTTCCTCCAGCGCATCGAGGGCGGCGAGACATTGCGCGTGGGTGGCGAGCAACCAATCCTCGGCTGTGGGTGACGCTTCACTTTGCGTTCGCGCTTCGTCCGTCATTTCTTCCATCAGCACATCGCGGACTGCATCGGGAATCTCTTGATCAAGAAGCCGCGTGCGTCCGGTCGCGGTTCTGACGACCTGGCGCTGGCGGAGCTCGATGAGGAATGCGCCGAGCAAACTGAAGCGCGTGGCCTGCGGCTCTTTCACTTCCACGAGCACAGGTTCACCGTTGACCATCTTCGCTGCGTAGGCATTTTTGCCGCTGACCTTTCCCGGCAACCACGCAGCTTCGTTCGCGATGCGACGCCGCACCGCGCGAACCATCTCCAACTTCACGGCAGGAGTGAGCACGGCAATGCGGAGTTGCTCCGGTTGCGCTGGAGTAGAGGCAGGGGGCGTGGGCTGGGCAGCGGATGCCGCCAGCTTGGGTGTGCTCGCAGGAGCGGGTTCTTTCGCCGGCAAATCCACACGAATCGGCTTGCTCGAATAATTAGGATGCGTCGCCGGGTTGGGCGGCATCACCGGCGCGGGTTTCTTCTTTTCCTTCGGCGGCTCGGGAATCGTGATTCCCGCCTGGCAGGAAGGACAGTTGATTTGGCGTCCGCACCACTCCGTCGCCGCCAGGATATGCTGGCCGCAGGTCGGACAGTTGAATTTGAATTCGGTTTTGGTCGGCATGGTTTCTCCTTCCATTCTGCGATTTTCGCGGGCGACTGGCAAACTCTGAACGTGGGTCTAATTCCCTGTGACAGTTGCGAGCTTGGTATCAGCGCCATTCGCGACCGGATTCGGGTGCTGGGTGGCGAGTTGTCTTTCTACTGCTTCCAACCGGCGGCGCACATTGGTCAATTCACGGAACAGTGCAGTTGCCAGGACGGCTGGCTCGACGAGCGCGCCTTTCTCCAGACTTTGAACCAAGTCCTGCCACGGCTCATTACCCGTCACGCTCGTCGGCGTAGTCGCGGCGCTAGTGCAGCGTGAGGCGAGTTCGCCGTTCAGACCTGCGGCGTCCTGTCGCGGTTTGGACGGCAGTTCAATCCGAATGGTTGGTCTGGTTTGATTCTGTGACGCTGCCGGTTTTGTATCCGCGCCGTCGTCGAATGACTTCGGAATGGAGATTCGTTGCTGGCACGAGGGACAACTGATCCCAAGCCCTTGCCATTCTGTGGCTACCAGGATGCGCTGGCCGCACATCGGACAGTTGAACTTGAATTCGCTTCTTGTCGGCATGGCTTCTGTCTTCATGCCACCAATCTTATTCGGGCCGCGTGGATTGGGCCATTGGCTGACTCCCGTCGCGGGACTGAGTGAAACGACTAGATTGCCAACTGGGCGCGTGAATCGGGAGCTACGGCCTTACGCCCAGAACAATCTCCACGGGAATCCACATGTGCTTCTTTTGGGCTTTGGTGATCTTGAATCCGGCGCGCTCCAGCGATTCGCGCACGTAGATGGGCCGGCAATCAAGGAAGTTCGGGAAGTGTTTGTGCGTCCACTCAAACACGCCGATGAGCGGATCGTGTTTCGCGTCCTTCGACATGGCGACGACAACGATGCGTCCGCCGCGCCGTAGCACGCGCTTGCACTCACGCAAAATCTTCGGGATTTCCGGCGTGTCGAACAATTCGAGCGTGAAGCTCATGAAGATCGCGTCGAGGCTGCGGTCGGTGTAAGGCAGTTGAGTTGCATCGCCGCAGCGCAATCGCGCGCGTTCGAGCAGCCCGGCTTTGGCGAGATTCGCCTTCGCCAGCTTCAGCATCTTGTCGGATAGATCGAGACCGAACACCTTACCCTTTAGTCCAACCGCCTTGGCCAGCGCAACGAGGCTATGTCCTGTTCCAAAACCGATTTCTAACATTTGCTCGCCGACACCTGGCTTCAGCAGCACCAGCCCTGCTTTGCGCATCGGGGCTTCACTACGGTCGGAAAGCAGGTCATAGACGCGGGCGATCTTGTTGTAGAACGCGCGGGTCTGTTCCTTCGATTGGAGGACACGCAGGATTCGGTCTTGCATAAACGCTAACGCGAGTCTGCTTCAATCTGTTTACGCCACTTGTCGCACCGCATTCTCGCCGCCGTAGGAATTGGCGACGCGCACCGTGCATTCCGGGTCTCCGCGCCATTCGCCATCCACGATGAACCGATATTGATATGCGCCCGGCGCTAAGGCTACCGATGTTTTCCATTCACCACCCTTCAGTTTCTGCATTTCGATAGGTTCATCCTGCCAGTGGGTAAAATCACCAACCAACTGGACACTCGTCGCCGCTGGAGCAGTGAAGGTAAAAGTTTGTCGTCGGTTGTTCTTGCGAGCCATGATTTGTCCTTTCTCTTTGGGTTTATTTGTTGATGTGCCTGCCGCGCAATGACACCGCCCGGCGGCGAAGTATATTCATGAGCCTTTCAGTGCTTTTGCGAATCGGAGTGCTGTCAGTGCGGTCGGAATCCAGCGCGCCAGCTTGCGCCAGTGTCGCATGGCCAGCAGACCGGCGACTGCCCCGCCTGCAATCAAAAGCGGACTGTGCGATGCAACCTTCCCCCGCGCCTCCCGCAAGCCGTCCAGCCGCGCACGGAGACTCTCGCGTTCCAGCGTGATCAGGCTGCGATGCAGGTCCGCTTCCATCACAAGCAAGCGACGGCGTTCGGCCAGTTCGTTCAGTTGGCGTTGTGCAAACATTCGCCGTCCTTTCTGAATTCAGCCACGGTGTGCGCAAAGGGCGTCGGGCCGGTTTGAATCTTCTTGCGGATGCTCCAGATGATGCCGCCCGCCACAGCCAGTGCGACGGCGGCTAATCCGACGAGTCCCGCGTATCCCGCCACGGCCCACAACCAGAACGCCAGCGCGATCAGCGCAATGAAGATTCCCGCCGCGCCGATGGCCGCCGCCAGACCGAGCCACACGAGCAGGTTGAGCAGCCGCAGCTTCTCCTCCTGCAACTCGACGGTGAACAGCTCGAACCGGCTGCGCAACAGGGCCGACAACGACCCGCCGATGCGCCGAAGCGATTCGAGCCATCCACCGTGGTTGGTTTGGGCGGTGTTCATGGTTACTTGCGGGCGACCACGACGCCGAGCAACAGGCCGATGCCGAAGGCGACGCCGATGGATTCATACGGGTGTTCGCGGATCACGGTGTCCGCCTTCTTCGCCGCGGCTTTCGCGGTGGCGACGGTTTGTTCCTGCAAATGCGTGCAGGTGGTCTTGGCGCGTTCCAACGCCGCGCTGACGCGGGCACGGGCTTCCTTCGCCTTTTCACTCACGTCGCCGGCGGTGGCTTTCAACAAGTCCTCCGCATCGCGGCTGAGTGTTTGCAGGTCGGTCAGCACGCGCTCTCGGGCAACAGCACTGTGCGCCTTTTCAATGGCTTGATAGTTCGTTTCCATTGTGTGTCCTTTCTCTTTTGGTTTTCCCAGTTTCAAAAGCGTTCAGTCTGCCCATCACAAACCGCGCGGTTTGCGCACTACGAACACCGGGCACTTGGCGGAGCGGACAACCTGTTCGGCGGTGCTACCCATCAGCAACCGGTCCAATCCCGTGTGGCCGTGAGTCGAGAGCATGATCAGGTCCGCGCCTTTCTCTTCCGCCGTTTTCACGATCACGTCAGCGGCCCGACCATTTCCAACCAGTGAAGTCACGGGAATGGATTTGGGCACGAATCGCCGCGCCACTTGTGGCAACTGCTTCTTGGCGTTTCGCGCCACAGTGACTTCCGGCAACACCAAGACCGCACCCTCCATTCCGGTGGCATACGGATTTGGCTCGATCACATTCAACAACAGAAGTCGCGCCTCGCTTCGCCTGGCCAACGGCACCGCCAGCTTCAAAGCGCGCAGCGAAGTCAGCGAGAAATCGAGCGGCACAAGAATTCGCCGCCAAGGCAGTGTTTTCGGATACAACGGCGGCTGCAACGCCAGCAAGCGCTTCGCCGATTCGTTCATCTGCCGCCGGACGGTGAGCACAGGACAATGCGCGTGGCGGATAATCCGTTCAGCCGTGCTGCCAAGCACGACCCGCTTCAATCCTGAACGCCCGGTATTCGAGAGCACAATCAAGTCCGCTTTGATGGCTTTGGCAGCCGCGACAACTTCGTAGGGGGGATTGCCCTCACGGACAACCGTGCGTCCCTGCAACTCGTCGGGCAACAGTTGTGCGGCGAGATCGTCGAGATGGGTTTTCGCCACATCCACCAGGCGGTGCATGTTCATGGAGAGGTAGTGGCCGCCTCCGGGGATTCCGCGCCAGGTGGAAACGGTGGGCGGCTGAACCACATGCACCAGGCTGACCTTCGCGCGAAGCGCCCGCGCCAGCGGCACGGCGCAAGTCAGTGCCTGTCGCGCGTAGCCAGAGAAATCCATTGGGACAAGGATCTGCCGCACGACCAGCTTTTCGGTTGAAGGCCCGCGTTTCCGCGTCGCACTCTGTTTCTTGTTCATCGTCTTTCGCACGTTTTTGCCTTTCTGGTTGGGCCGCCGGTCTCGGCATGTCTCTGTTTCTGCTTCAAAGTTAAACGTGTTCATCGCGCCATGCCATTGTCCCACTCCCGATGACCGCCTCAGTGAAACGACTAGCGACGCGGCTCACAGGCCGTCGCTTTCGAGCTTCCGCGCGAGGTCCTGCTCCGCCAGCCGCCACTCGCGCGGCGTGAGCGGGCGTTTGCCGAACACGTCGCGAAACAACCGCTCCGCGTGCAGCCGCACCATGCAACGCGACAAGCCGGGTATGCGCGGCAGCGGCTGATTCATGGATCGCGGCCAACGACTCTTCATCGGGAGAAAGCGAGAGGCTTTGGTGGACGTGCAAGAATCGGCGCGTGGCACAACCCGCGCGCACTGGCGCTGCCGCGTTGGAGCATCGCCAGCCGGAATTGGAAACCGGCATTCGCTCGATGGCTACCACGAATTGCACCGGGGCGAATCCCGCCACGGCGATGACGTTGCGACGCCGCGAGCCAGTTGTTCTGGCGGGCTTCGCCGGGCTGTTTGTTGGTTTGAATTGCTTCATGCATGGTGAAGTTTAGGCGTGTCGAGCGTTGCATACTATTGGCCGAATCCCTTCCGGCGGTTCAGTGAAACGACTAGCCCGCCCGGGCCGGCTATTCACCCTCCGAGCGTTCACTGCGAAGACTCACCTGGTCGCCCAACGGACCTTCCGCTTCTGACGCCACTGTCGTCGGCTCGGGAGTCCGGAACGTGGAGACGAATTGAAACAAGTCCGGTCGCCGGTCCGGTCGTGGAGTGACCGTGCCGGCACTGCGGGAGTTGCGCAGACTGTCGAGATCAAGTCTCAGCGCTGCCAGGGCAGGGCTTACGTGAGTCCTTCAATTCCCGCGGAACTCCAGCCTCCGAATCGACACTTTCCCGTCGATGGTCCTGGCCTGAAGCTCCAGGATGTAGAGACCCGGTACATCGGGAGTAAAGTCGGTGCGAGGCATATCTGGGCCCTCAACGCGCGCCGTAGAATTCGCCGGTCTTCGCACAACGCGCCAGAGCACATGGCTCGCCGAGCGAGGCGCGACATCCAGGCGCCGGGCGACTGCGATTGGTCCTTCTTGCTGATCGATCGTCGGGTGGTCAGGGCATGCAGAGGCCGTAGTCCTCACGGAGTGATTCTCGGCATCGGCTACGTAGATCCTGCCATCAGGCCCAACAGCGACGTCGCTCGGCGAAAAGAAACGGGCAACAGATAGACCTCCGTTGCTGCTTCCCGGTTCATGGGACTTCCCGCCCCAGGTGCTCGTGAGCCCATCGGATCCCACGAGCAGGACGGTGTGGTTCATGGCGTCGGCGACATACATCATGCCGCCTGCATTCATCCCCAAACCTCGCGGAGAGCCAAAGCGGGCGCCCTGACCTTGTCCATCCCGAGCACCAAGGTCGCCTGGTTGACCAGCCAGAAGTCTCACCTGGCCGCCGGGATCGATGCACCAGAGCGAATGCGTTCCTCGGTCTGCGGCGTACACCTTCCCCGCTGAATCCACTGCCACGTCCGTGGGCTCAGGTTGCCCCACACCGGGGCGGGATTTCAGCAGGGAACCGAGAGGGGCTCGCAGGATGGCCAACGTGGAGACCTCTCCCGCAGCACTGATTCGTCTTATACAAGCATTCCCGGTATCGGCTACAAAGAGGTCGCCGGCTGCGTTGAACGCCAACCCGGCAGGTCCCCGAAAGAGCGCCGAGCTCCTCCTCCGATTTCGCAACCCGCTGTTGCCGGCCCATCCTGCCCAGGTTTCGACCCGACCGTCCGCATCCACGCGACGGATCACGTGATTCCCTGTATCTCCGACATAGATAAACCCATCTGAGCCAACACAGACGCCTTGAGGAGCCCGAAACCGGGCTTTGGATCCGATTCCGTTTGCCTTACCTGGGTGGCCGGGCGATCCCGCAAGGGTGCGAACGAAACCCGAGGGATCGATCAGACGGAGGACATGAGTTCCTCGATCGACGACGTATACGTTGCTCTGGCGGTCCACTGCCAGGCTGGAGGGAGTGTAGAATCGCGCATTGGCCGGTTCACCGTCCGCGTGTCCGTATGCCCCGCTCTGGCCAGCGCTGACGGCGAGCTGACCATCCGGGTACAACCGGCAGACACGGTGGTTCGAGGTGTCTGAAACCCACAGCGTTCCCCCAAGTCCGAGGGCAATCCGTTGTGGCTGGAGCAGCGTCAGTTGCCGGGATGTGGTTCGAGCCGATGCGGAGAGTGACGTCGCCTTCGTCATGGTCGACACGGTCCGATCAGCGCCGATACGCCGCACCGCACCGTTCAGGCTGTCAACGACATAAACTGTCCCGTCATGTCCTGCGACGAGATCCGTCGGCATGAAGAAGCGTGCTCTGTTTCCAGGTCCGTCCACCTGTCCTGGCGCGCCTACTCTTCCCGCCAGGGTGCTCACCAGTCCCTCCGGGCTGATCTTGCGCACAACATGATTGCCTGTGTCTGCGACGTAGATCGTTCCGCTGGGAGTGACGGTGATGCCCGTCGGATCGCGAAACAACGATTCGCCTGCCACGCCATCTTTGCAGCCAACTTTGCCTGGTATGCCAGCAAGCGTGTCTACGAGCCCCGCCAAAGTGATCCGCCGAACCGTGGCGTTGCCACGGTCGGCGACGTACACGAAGCCTTGGCTGTCGATCGCAACTCCCGCAGGTTCCCTGAACCGCGCTTCGCCCACCGGACCGTCCTTATCCCCCGCCTCACCGGCAAGACCCGAGAGAGTCACCGCAGTCCCGTCGGGAGCTATTTTGCGAATTGTATGGTTTCCCGTGTCTGCGATGATCACGTAGCCCTGCTCGTCCGTGGCCACACCACGGGGAGCACGGAAGCGAGCGCGGTCTCCGCAACCATCCGATGAACCCGGGGCTCCCGCTAGACCCGCCAAGGTGGAAACCTCGCCCCTAGCGCTGATCTTGCGGATTGTGCAGTTAGCGCGATCAGCCACGTACATAGCCCCGTTGCTATCGAATGCGATCCCGTCAGGGAAGGAGAACCGGCAGTCTCGGGAGTTCCCGTCCACAGAGTCTGGCCCGCACTCGGCAGGACCCGCCAGCGTGATGATTACCTGCTCCTCTAACTCCGACGAGGCAGCGTGTCCCAGGACAAACACGAGAAGTAACGCCACAGTGACCGCTCCCCTTATGAAAGAGGCCGGTGTGGCGACATAACTCGTGATCCCAAGTGCAGCGTGTGTCCTCGTGACTTGGCTGTAACCTGAGCTTGGTCGTGGATGTGGAGCGAGCATTTGCCTCATAGATAGGACCGAAACATCGTTTGTCACGCCATCATTCTACCCTACGCTCCGCCGGTCAGATCCTCGCAAGCGGCTTTCCTGATGACATTTGATCTCTCCACTCGTTACTCGCCAAACGACCGGACCAAGCTCAAATCCGGTATCCGTCGGAGCTGCACTGTGCAGTCGCTGCTCGCGGAGGCAAGGGTGCTTCCGTCGGGGGCGAACGCAACGGAGTTTACCAAGTCCCGGTGTGCCTTGAAACTTGAGAGGAGTCGCAGGCTCGGCGCTGACCACAGCTTGATCGCATCATCCCATCCTCCAGAGGCCAAGGTTCCGCCATCCGGGGAGAAGGCCAAGCCATAAACCAGCCGCGACTGCGCCCGAACAGACCGGACAATGGACAACCGCGGCGGAGACCAGATGCGGATGAGATCGTCAAAGCCTGCCGTCGCAATGTAATCCCCCGTTGGAGAAACGCGCGCGCAGGAAACCGCCTTAGAGTGCCCTTTCACGCTCGCTTGCAGGCTGTCATTTTCGGTGCTCCAGAGCCTCACCGTACCTCCGTAATCACCTGAGCACAGATATCTCCCGTCCTTGGAATAGGCAAGGGTTGTGACGTCGCGCGCGTGGGCGGTCCAGGACTTGCGGACACTGCCGTCCTTGATCTGCCATAGCACGATTCGGTTCGCCGAGGTGCCGGCCGCCAACGTCTCCCCGTCTGGACTAAAGGCCACGCTTGTCACGCTTCCCATGCGGTTTGTTAGAGTCCGGCTCAGCGTGCCGGTACGGCTGTTCCACAGCCTGATCGTCTTCTCGCCAGCAGACGCCAAGAGATTCGTCGTCGGCGCGTGTGCGGCGGCGACCATTGCTTGCTTGTCCCCGGAAAGCGTGTAGAGCAATCTGCCGTCCGCCACTCGCCATAGCTTGGTTGTCCCTTCCTGTCCCGCAGATACCAACTCCGCTCCATCCGGCGAGAATTCTACAGCCATGACGGGACGGCGGTGGGCGGGATTCGTAGAGACTGTGCCAGCCGTAGCCCACAGCGCGCTCACCACCGTGAACGTGAGGACAAGCGCCGGAATCTCAGAGCCAGGCCTGATCCATTCCCTTGAACCTCCGCCGGAAAACCACTGGTCCGAGGAGCCACCTACTGATAACGCGTGTGCCATTGGTTGGTCCTTCGTATTGAGTGCCTCGCCACTGCACGGCCCTGATCACGAAGCGGGCGTGATTAAACCTGATAGAATGTGTGCCCTTTAGACACCCGTGGTTTGCTGCTGTCAACGTTTCTCCGCCCTCGAAGCGATTCGACCATCCTGGGCAGCCTCCCGACTCTCCGAGCGTTCACTGCGAAGACTCACCTGGTCGCCCAACGGACCTTCCGCTTCTGACGCCACTGTCGTCGGCTCGGGAGTCCGGAACGTGGAGACGAATTGAAACAAGTCCGGTCGCCGGTCCAGTCGTGGAGTGACCGTGCCGGCACTGCGGGAGTTGTGCAGACTGTCGAGATCAAGATCACAGATGAGCACCGTTTCCTCGTTCGAGTCGGCTTCGGCGGCGATGCCATCGCGGGCGAAGGCAAAGTCCGACGGCGTGAACACGGCGGCTTGTCCATATTGCACGTCCATGTTCGCCACGTCGGGCAGATTGCCCACGTTGCCGGCGAGCGCGACGTAGATTTGGTTTTCGATTGCCCGCGCTTGTGCGCAATAGCGCACGCGCTGATAGCCCTGGCGATTGTCCGTGCAGAACGGCACGAAGAGAATTTCCGCGCCGTCGTCGGCGAGTTGCCGGACGGCTTCGGGAAATTCGACATCGTAACAAATCAGCACGCCGATCTTCGCCTTGGGGGTCTCGATGACACCGAGCTGTTGTCCGCCGCTGATGCCCCACCACTTCCGCTCGTTTGGTGTCACGTGAAGTTTCGGCTGTTCGACGATGCGGCCATCCGGCAGACAGACGTGCGCGATGTTCAGCAGTTTCTTGCCGACGAAGACCGGATGGCTGCCCGCAATGATCGTCAGGCCGTATTTGGAGGCCAGTTCACTCATCAGCTTCTTGAAGCGCGGCGTGTAGTCGGCCAGCTTCTTCATGCCCTCCTGCGGTGAGACGGCATCGAGCCGCGAAAGCAGTTGCACGCTGAACAACTCCGGCAGCAGCACCAAATCCGACTGGTAATCTGCCGCCACGTCCACGAAACAGGAAACCTGCCGCGCGAACTCGGCGAAGGCGCTGACCTTGCGCATCTGATACTGCACGCACGCCACGCGCACTTTTCGCGCCCCGGTGGGACGCGGCTTGTAATCCGGGTTCAACCACTCGATGAGGCTGGCGTGATTGTGACTCTTGGGGTCGCGGAGATAATTCGCCATCACACCGCGCAGGTGAAACCCCTCGCGCAACTGGAAGCTCAGGACCAGATCGCGGAATTCACCCGCCGCGACGCGCTGCGCGTATTCGTGCGGGAACACGCGCAGATGGCTCAACAGATGGGTTTCGCCCCAGACGACGTTCTCGCCCGCGAGCACGGGATACGCAGCGCGATTCAATTCCATCAGCGCCGGAATATCTTTGCGCGTCGCTTCGCGCACCCGAACAGTAATTTGCTTCTTCTCAGCCATAGTTCCTTTCCACCCGGCGTCGCCTTTGCGCGCCGGGATGATGGTTCAAATTGACGCTTCCATTCTGACAAGAAGCGTCATGGGGAACTATTGGCCGAAACCCGTTGGGCGACTCAGTGAAAGGACTAGCCTAGCAACGGACGATTCAGGTTGGTATGCGAGGCAGGATGCTCTTCAGCGCGATTCTCGTCATGTTACGCGCATCGTCCAGCGCACGATGAGATCGTCCTTCTGGCGACAATTCGCACAAGGCCATCGCGCGTTTCGGTCCGCACGGATGGATACCGTTGAGCCGCGCGAATTCGCGCTTGAGGTTAAGGTGATTCAAGAAACCTTCCGGCAAAGAGAAGCCGTGGCGGGCGCAGTCGGTCTTGAACTGACAGAGATCAAACACACTCCAGGAACACAGCCGATAAGGTTCTGGTCCGATCCATTTCAGGAAGCTCGGAAAGACCTCGGCGAAATCTTCAGCCTCATCAATCTCGTGTTGCTGAATGCCGGTCAGCCCCATGCAAAATGCACTGAGAGTGGGGCGTTTGATCGGTCGAACCAGCGAGGAGAATTCCTTCTGAATCGGGCCGCGCTTGGACGCCAGCAGCACCGCACCAATTTCAATGATCTCCATCCGCTCCGGAATTGGCCGCCCCATCCAACACGTCGCCTCCAAGTCCACGATCACATAGCGCATGGCAGTCGCGGAATCGGTTTATCGCACGGCTTCCACCCACAGCACTGCGTGGCGCGTGAGTTCCGGGCCGGTCTTGAGCTTGAGCTTGCGCTTGATGCTCGCGCGGTGGGCTTCGACGGTCTTGGCGCTCATGCCAAGGCGACTGGAAATCTCCTTCGTCTCCTTCGCCTGTCCGATGAGGTTGAACACTTCGAGTTCGCGGTCGGTGAGCAATTCCACGGGCGAGAGAGTCTTTGGCCGTTCGGTTTTGCCGGTAAAACTGCCGAGTAGGCGGGTGGAGACTTCCGCGCTGAGATAAATCTGTCCGCTCAGGACATGGCGGATGGCTTTGAGGAGTTGGCCGCCGCTCTGTTGCTTTGAGATGTAGCCGCGTCCGCCGGCGCGCAGCACGCGCTCGGCGAACAATGACGCATCGTGCATCGAAAGCACCAACACTGGCAGGTCTCGGCGCAGCGCGCGCAGGTCTCGAATGAGTTCCAATCCGTTGCGTCCCGGTAGCGTGATGTCCGCCAGCACGAGGTCCGGGTTGAGTTTTTCGACCGCTTCAATCGCGGCTCGCGCGGTTTCTGCTTCGCCACAGACCACGAGGTCCGCTTCGCGATTGATTTGCGCGACGAGTCCTTCGCGCAACACCGCGTGATCATCCACGACGAGAATTCGCTTCCGTGTCGCCGCTGTTTTCGAGGTTTTGGGTTTCGCCATAGAGTGCCTGGTTCGGATTACCGCGACCGCTTTCGCGACTTGGCTTCGCTGGCGGGCGCGGTGCAAATCACTTCTGTGCCGCCGCCACGACGCGGTTGCACCGTCACCGTGCCCTGAATCAATCCGGCGCGGTATTGCATGATGTGCAGGCCGAGGCCTTGTCGGGTCGGCGAAAGTGTCCCAATGCCCTTGCCATCGTCCGCTACGACGAGCTTGAAGTGGTTGCGCACACGGCCCAATCGGATGGTGATGTGGTGCGGTTTGCCATGCTTGAGCGCGTTGCTCACTGCTTCCTGCGCGATGCGAAATAAGTGCCCGGCCAAAACAGAATCTTCGACCGGCACTGGCTTGCGGCATTGCAGCCGGCAACGCACGCGGAACAACTCTGTGGTCTGATGCGCCAGTTCCCGCAATGCCAACACCAAACCCTCCGGCTCGGGGCGGATGGGCGAAAGGCCACGCGAGATGCGGCGCGTGTGTTCGATGGCTTCTCGCACGAGATTGAAGATGCGTTCTGCATCGCTGGCTTCCCCCGCGCCGCGTTCGGCCAGTTTCTCGCGCAGCACGTTGCCCAAATAGGCGATGCCGCCAAGCTGCTGCCCGAGGCCGTCGTGCAATTCCTGCGCGAAGCCGCGTCGCTCCCGGTCGCTTAACTCCAACAATTCGCGTTCAAGCTGCTTGCGTCGTGAAATGTCGCGCACGAACCAGCGCGAATGAACGAAGTTGCCATCCTCCCAGAGCGCGTTGGCGTCCACCAGCACTGGACGCGTTTGTCCATCGGAGGCACGCAATTCAGTGGGAACATTATGCAGCGTCTGCCGCGAAGCCAGTTGCTTGAGCAGCGTCTCCGCCGCCATCGCGTCGGCATGAAGTTCTACCAGGGCGTGACCGTTCACGCCGTCTGCCGGGCGGCCCACGATGTCGAGAAACGCCTGATTGGTGCGGAGTATTGTTCCTTCCTTTGCGATCAGCGCCAGCCCCACCGACGCCTCGTCGAACAGGTCCTGCAACTGGTGTTCCCGGCGAGCGATCAACTCCTTCATCCGGCGCTCATCGGTCACGTCGCGAGCGATGGTGGAAAAACCAATCAAGTGCCGCCGCGAGTCGCGCACCGGCGACAGCGTGAGCGAGACGTGAATGCGCTGGCCGTCCTTGCGGAGTCGTTCCGTCTCGTAATGTTCCACCACTTCGCCGCGCCGGATGCGCGCGACGAGTTTGCGAAAATCATCGCGCTTGCCCTGCGGCAGCAGCACCCGGCTGGAGCGACCGACAATTTCTGCCGCCGTGAAACCAAAGATGCGTTCGGCTGCCGCGTTCCAGGTGGTGACAATCCCATCAAATGTGCGGCTGAAAATGGCGTCGTTGGAATGCTCGACGATGGCGGCAAGCTGGCTGCGCATCTCCGGCCAGGCAAAACGCGCGGCGCGGGTCGCAACCTTGGAATTGCGGCGCGTCGGGCCTTTTGTGTTTGCGCGCGAAGCTCGGGTCATGCAAGCGACACAAGCGCTGAGATTTCGTTTGCGTCGCGCCTTTTAGAGTAGGCGAAGCGGCAATCGCTGCCAAGCTTCAGAACGGCTTCAGAACAACCGCAAACAATCCGTGCGGCGCTCGCAGCGAATGACTATCCTCGCGACAGTCACCGCGCCCGCTCGGGATCGCGCACAAACCTCGAAAAGGCGCTTGAGTTATGAACGACACCACGCCCGTTTATCTGGATGAATATCTGAAGCTTCACGCCGCCGACCTGGCCGACCGTTTGCAACGGCTCGACGCCGAAGAAGGCCGCGCGTTGCTGCGACAGTTGCCCGCCGACAAGGCTGCTGCCACTCTCGCCGAAGTGGAGGAGGAGAAACTCCCGGAGTTGTTAACCACCTTCGATGCGGCGCAGTTGGCTGGAATCCTTCAACACATCGCGCCGGACGATGCCGCCGACTTGCTGCAACAACTTCCTCCCGCTTCGCGACGCGAGGCGCTTGCCAAACTGCCAGTTGAATCAGCCGATGGTCTTCGCGCGTTGTTGCGGTATCCCGAAGACTCGGCGGGCGGCGTGATGACGAACAGATTCATCGCGTTGCGCGAGGACATGACCGTGGAGCAAGTGCGTGAATTGCTGCGCGCCCGCGCGCAAGAGGAGCGCACCGAAGACATCGCCTACCTCTATGTCACCGACGCGGCGCAGCGGCTCGTCGGCATCGTGAGCTTGCGCGACCTCGTCTTTCGCCGCGCCGAGCGACGCTTGGGTGAGGTCATGAACCGGGAAGTGAAGTTCGTTCGCGCCGATGCGGACCAAGAAACCGTCGCGCGACAATTTGAGCATTATCATTACCTCGGTCTGCCCGTGCTCGATGCAGACGGAAGGCTCGTTGGCGTGGTCAAGGCGAGCGACGCGCTCGAAGTCGCGGCCAAGGAAGCCACCGAGGACATGCAGTTGATGGTTGGTTTGTCTGGCGAGGAACGCGCGCTGACGCCTTGGCAACATTCGGTGAAACGCCGCCTGCCGTGGCTTTACATCAATCTCGCGACGGCCTTTCTCGCGGCGTTCGTGGTCGGGCTGTTCGAGGACACCATTGCGAAGTGGACGGCGCTGGCGATTTTTCTGCCCATCGTTGCCGGTCAGGGCGGCAACGCGGGAATGCAAACACTGACGGTGATCATTCGCGACCTGGCACTCGGCGAACTCGCGCCGGGCGATGGCCGCCGCGCGTTGGTGAAGGAAATCATCCTCGGCCTGTTGAACGGACTGGCCATCGGCGTTGTGGTTGGGCTCATCGGTTGGTGGTGGAAAGGCAGCCTGACGTTGGGCCTGGTGGCGTGCGCGGCGATGTTGCTCAACCAACTTGCCGCCGCGATGTCCGGGGTATTGATTCCGCTCGGCCTGAAAGCGCTACGTCTCGACCCCGCGCTGGCCTCAAGCATCTTCCTAACAACGGTGACAGACGTGGCGGGCTTCTTCTTCTTTCTCGGCCTGGCGACGGCAGGACTCAAATGGCTCGGTGCTTGAACCGCACCCTTACCTTGCGGCTGACTTCTCGACTTCCGCTGTTGTCAAATCGCTGTTCGAGGCGACGGGCGGTTTGCTCGGCTGTGATGATTCACCCGACGGAAGCAGCAACAAGGACGGAATCGTCATAAACAAGCCCGTGAGCACCAGCCAGGCGGTGAGCTTGGCGTCCGTGCCATGATCGAGCATTGCCTTCGCAGCGAGCGCGACGATGGTGAGATTCGGGCACAACAGCAGGAACGCGCGCTCGTCGCCGCCGCTCTTGAGCCAACGCCGATGCAGGACTTCTCGCACACCGAGAAGCAATCCCGCCGTGCCGAGCGCCAACAACGCCGTCCAATCCAGCAGCCAGCGCCATTCGATTTGAAGGCCGAGCGCGACGAAGAACACGGGAATCAGGAAGCGATGGCTGATGGGCGCGATGTATTCTTCCAGCGGCAGGGCGTCATGTTTCGCGCGGCTCATCGCGAGTCCGAGGAAGAACGCGGTCTTGGTGGCGTCCAAGCCGAGTCGTTCGCCGATGGCGCAAACCGCCAGCACGAGCAGCACAAGCCAGTGAATGCGCCAGTGCGTGGTGCGTTCGAGAATTGTCTGGAACAGCGTCTTCAAATGCGCCGCAAAGCGCGCGATGAGATAGATCGTCACCACGATGCCAACGAGTTTCAGCAGGACGAGCCAAGTCAGGCCGCTCTTGAGGACTGTGGTTTCCACTGCCAGCACAATGATCGCCATCACTTCGAGCGCGACCATGACGTGCAGCAGGAACTGCTTTGGATCGGGCGCGAAGCCAGGATAGCTCTTCCACGCGGGATGGGCCATACCAACCGAACAGGCCGTCAGCGCGGCTGCCGCAACGAATGCTTGCAACCAATCCAGTCCGGCCAGCGTTGCGAGACCGAACGCGAGCGGATACTGCAAAAACGCCCAACTCGCCGCATGGCGTAGCGGGCGGGCGAACTCGCGCGGTGGCGGCAAGTCAATTTCCAAACCAACTTCAAACAGCAGCAACAGGAAGCCGACTTGCCCGGCTTGCTCCAGCATCGTGCGGACTTGTGGATTGGCAAACGGACCGAGCAGAAAACCGAAAACGACAAACGCGGAAAACACCAGCGCGGGCCGTCCGATCTTGTGGCACAAGTCAGGCACAGCCATGAACAGCAGCACCAGGCAGACGATGATTTCGATGTTGTTCACTGCGTTGTTTTGCGCGTGTTGCGCCGCGACAGGATAATCACTGCGCAGCAAATGGCAATGCAGCTTGCCGGTTTCCCCTCGCTCGTTATCATCCGCACCATCAAACCGTGGCTTGAAACAGCCACTCAAACGGAAAGAACTTATGGTTAATGCAGACAGCCTGAGACTCTATCTCGCGGTGAAGAAACGCGACGACCGTTCGCAGATGGAAGACACGTTGGTGCTCGACGGGTTCAACATCCGCACTTTCGCGACCGCCAGCGAACTTTGGGAAGCCTTTCAGCAAAGTCCGGCGCGTTTGGTTGTTTCTGAACGACGCTTTACCGATGGATTCAGCGGCTTGGACTTGGTTGGCAACATACGGAAGCATCACCTGACGCCCTACGTCTATACCGTCGTCCTCAGCACCATGGGCAACCTCAAGGAAATGAAAGAAGCTCTGGCGGTGGGAGTGGACGACTACCTGGTGCGCCCATATAACCGTCTTCAGCTTCGCTCCCGCGCGCTCGTCGGAATGCGCTGGCTCAATTACATTGATTCGCTCTACGAATCGAAGTCCGGGAAGCAGTGATGGCGGATGGCGATGACATCAAGCCCACACCTCAAGCGAGGTTGAACATATTGGTGCGCTCGCTCTACGGCGAGCAGACGGGCGCGGAGACGATTGCCAGAATCCGCGAGTTGATTGACCGACATCCCGCGCCGGATGGTTCAGGTCAGGAGGCTGGCGCACTTTCCGAACGCGACGCGTTGCTCATCACTTACGCCGATCAGCTTCGCGAACCGGGCGTTGCGCCGCTGCGAACCCTCGCCGCCTTCTGTGAACGCCGGCTTGCCGGTGTTGTCAGGGGCGTTCATATACTGCCGCTTTATCCGTGGTCGTCGGACGACGGCTTTTCGGTGAAAGATTTCTTCGCCGTCGCGCCGGAATACGGCACATGGCAGGACATTGCGGCCTTCCGCCCGCGTTTCGACCTGATGTTCGACGCCGTCTTCAACCATGCGTCGGCGCAAGGGGATTGGTTTCAACGCTTCCTCCGTGACGAACCGGAGTTCCGCGAGTTCTTCGTCACCGTCCAAGGCAATCCCGACTTGTCGCAAGTCGTCCGTCCGCGCGCGTTGCCGTTGCTGACCGAGTTTCAAACCGCGCGCGGCCCGGAAAAAGTGTGGACGACGTTCAGCGCTGACCAGGTGGACGTGAACGTGAAGAATCCGCGCGTGCTGCTGGCGCTGTTGGAGGCGCTGCTGTTCTACGTCAAGCACGGGGCGCGGTTCATCCGGCTCGATGCCATCGCATACCTTTGGAAGGAAATCGGCACGAGTTGCATCCACTTGCCGCAGACGCACGCGATCATCCAACTCATGCGCGCGGTGCTGGACGAAGTCGCGCCGCAAGTCAAACTCATCACCGAGACGAACGTCCCGCACGCGGACAACATCTCCTATTTCGGCGACGGCACGAACGAGGCGCAACTCGTCTATAACTTCGCTCTGCCGCCGCTCGTGTTGCACGCGCTGTTGCGCGGTGACGCCACGCACCTGACACAGTGGGCCACAACCCTGAAAGCGCCATCGGACCGCACCACGCTCTTCAACTTCCTCGCCTCGCACGACGGCATCGGGCTGAATCCGGCGCGCGGCATCCTGCCGCCGGCGGAGATTGATTTTCTCGTCGAGCGCTGCCAAGCGCACGGCGGCTTCATCAACTACAAGCACAACGCCGATGGCACGAAGAGTCCGTATGAGATGAACATCGTCTATTTCGACGCGGTAAACGATCCGGCAGCGGGCGAATCGCTGGAGACGAGGGTGAACCGGTTCATGGTGGCGCAGGCCATCATGCTGGCGCTGGCGGGCGTGCCGGGAATCTATTTCCATTCGCTGTTCGGTTCGTGCAACGACCGCGAAGCCGCGCTTAAAACCGGCATTAACCGCCGCATCAACCGGCAAAAGCTCGCGCTGGCGGACCTAGAGGCTGACTTGGCGGAAAAGCGCGGCTTGAGGACCTGCGTGTTCGGGCGCTATCAGGTGTTGCTCAAAGCTCGGCGTAGTCATCCGGCGTTCAGCCCGCACGCCGCGCAGCGGGTTTTCGAGGGCGATGGTCGCGTATTTGCCGTCCTGCGCAACGCAGCAACCGGAGACGATTGGGTGCTGTGCCTGCACAACGTCACCAACGCGCGCGTCACCGTGGACATTGCGACCGCCGAGGTCGCCGCCGCATCGGTGTGGACGGAGATTTTGAGTCACCGCCCGTATTCTGTTGGCGCGAACGGCACGGTCCGCGTGACGCTGCGGCCTTACGAAGTGAACTGGCTCGCCGCGCAAGGAGCGAAACCGTTGCAGCTTGCTCTCGTGGAGTAACTGTCACTTCCCCATTCCGCCTAGAATTCGCAAAAGCCAAATCCGTTCTTGGGCGGCTCAGCCATTTGCGTTAAGTTGGTAGCATGGTGTTCATTTTGAAATTACTTCTCGCCATTGGAACGGGCTTCCTGATGTGGGCGCTGGTATGAATCGGTTCGGCTATCTGAGCGATCCGCTGTTCCTGACGGCAGCGACTGCCTACGCACTCAATCGCTGGCTGCTCAAGCCGCTCCTGCCATCGCCATTCCTGCACGGACACTTTGCCGACCTGCTCCTCATCCCGGCGGCGTTGCCGGTGGTCTTGTGGCTGCAACGGCTCACCGGTCTTCGCCAACACGATCTTGCGCCGTCGTGGTCGGAAATGATTTTGCATCTCGCGGTGTGGTCACTCATCTGCGAGTTCATTGGCCCGCGCTGGCTGCATCACGGAACGGTAGACGTGTGGGATGTCGTGGCGTATGCAGTCGGCGGAGTCGTGGCGTGCCTGTGGTGGAATCGCCCGGCGAAAACAATCTCCATCCGCACGCCATGAGTTTCGACACGCTCGCGCCCTATTACCGAATCATGGAGTGGGTCACGGCAGGCGGCGTCCTGCAACGCTGTCGCATCGCCTTCCTCGCCGAGGCGGGGAATTCGCGCCGGGCGCTGCTGCTGGGCGAAGGTCCTGGTCGTTTTCTCGCGGAATTGTTGCGAACGAATCCGCGCGTGGAAGTAACGTGCGTTGAACGCAGCCCGCGCATGATTGAGGAGGCGCGGAAACGACTCAACGAATCAGAACTGGCTCGCGTGCTATTTGTGCAGGCGGATGCGCTGACATGGCAGCCGCCGCGAAGCACATTTGATCTGGTGGTGACGAATTTCTTCCTCGACTGCTTCCGGTGTGAGGAACTGGCGGAGTTGGTCGCCAAGGTGTCAGCAAGCACTACAGCGGACGCGCGCTGGCTGCTGGCGGATTTCCGCGAACCGGACTCGGGCTGGCGGCGTTGGCGCGCTCGCGCCGTGCTCGCATTGATGTATGGATTCTTCCGAGTCGCAACTGGACTGTCCGCCTCCCGGCTCACCCCGCCGGAGGAATTTCTGGAAGCCAGCGGTTTCCGGCTCGCAGCCCGGCGGCTGGCAAAGTTCGGCCTGGCTCACTCGGACCTTTGGCGGCGCGCCGCAGCATGAATTCCTTTCCTGCCAACATTTTGAAGCGCCTGCAAGACCAACGGGTGTTGTGGCTGCGCCTGCAAAGTTGGTGGCTGCGTGCGCAACAACTCCTGCTCCAACTTCAATCCCTGGTGCGCCGACTGCCTTCCCGGTGGCGCGCCGTGCTGACGACGTGCGTTTACGGCTTGGGTGCGGGTGCGGCGGCAGTCGCGTTCCAACTCGGGATGAACTGGTTCTACCAACTTGGATTGGTCCGGCTGTCGCACCAATCGCACACGGCATTTTTTGTTGGGAGCTTCGTGTTGCTGGTCGGTTCATCGCTCCTCGTCGGCTGGTTGTTGAATTCGTTCTGTCGCGAGGCGGCGGGCAGCGGCATCCCGCAACTCAAACTCGCCTTCTGGAAGGATTTCGGCCTCGTCCCGTTTCGTGTGTTGTGGGTGAAATTCGTGGCGGGCATTCTCAGCATCGGCGGCGGATCAAGTCTTGGACGCGAAGGGCCAAGCGTGCAACTCGCGGGAGCGGTAGGGTCGAACCTCGCTGCGGTCGCAGGGGAAGCCAAACAAAGCCGGCGCGCTCCGGCAGCCGCGGGCGCGGCGGCAGGATTGGCGGCGGCGTTCAACACGCCGCTCGCGGCGACGACCTTCGTGCTGGAGGAAATTATCGGCGATTTGAACAGCCGTTTTCTCGGCGCGGTGCTGCTGGCCTCGGTCATCGGCGCGTTCGTCGTGCATGGCATCATCGGCAAGCAACCCGCGTTCACGCTCACGGGTGTGCAATCTCCCACCTGGATGGCTTATGTGCTGACGCCCGTCGTGGCGGCACTGGCCAGCGTGGTCGGCGTCTATTTTCAACGCGCGTCGCTGGGGTTGCGCGCCCGGACACGGCGCGTCCGAAGATTCCCAGCGTGGTTGATGCCCGCGTTTGCTGGTCTGCTCACCTGGCTGCTCGGGTCACTCGTCTTCTGGCGCACCGGACACCTTGGGGTGTTCAGCCTGGGCTATGATGATTTATCCAGTGCACTGGCCGGAGACCTGGGCTGGCAACTCGCGGCAGTGTTGCTCGTGACGAAGTTCATCGCGACGTTCAGTTGCTACGGTTTCGGCGGCTGCGGGGGAATCTTCTCACCGACCCTGTTCTTCGGCGGTATGACGGGTGTGTTGGTGGCGGGGCTGGTGGGCCTTGAATGGCACGTCTCCCGGGCGGACACGTTGACGCTCGCCGTGGTCGGGATGAGCGCCTGTCTGGGTGGCGTGGTCTTTGCGCCGGTGACCGGCATCCTGATTGTCTTTGAGATGACGCATGAGTTTGCGCTTGTGCCGGCCCTGATGATCGGGGCGCTCGTCAGCCAGACGATCAGCCGCAAGATGAACCGTGAGAGTTTCTACGACGCGCTGCTGGCTCAGGATGGACATCAACTGGAGCACGTCCGACCACCGCGTGATTTGCATAGCTGGCAACAATTGCCCGTGTCGGCCATCGCCAACTTCAAACCGGTGACGGCGCGCGAACTCAACGCGACGGCTTTGCAGAAGTTGTTGAATGAACATCCTTATCAACAGTTCCCCGTGGTGCAGGCCGGCAAACTGACGGGCGTGTTGACCCGGAAAGAGGCGGAACTGGCCTTATTGCAGAAACGCGCGCCCACCCTTGCACCCGCCGCCACCTGTTTGCGCGAGCAGACGGTGGCGGAGTTGCAGAAGGGATTGATCGAAGCCGACACGCACTTTGTCCTGGTTCTGGACCGCAAGGACGGCGAAGTCATCGGCCTCGTCACCCTGCATGACTTGTTGCGCGCCGAATCCGCGATGGCGCAACAGGCACAGGAAGGGCAATAGTCCGCGGGGCAGCGCTTGTTGTCGATTTCAACCTGACGAAAGTCTCATCCACGCAAGCAGGTCGCGCCAGTTGCCGGATTGGGCGTCGCGCTTCGCGGAAACCAATTGCCACGTCTGCCAGCCGAAGGCGCGGGCGGGTTCGATGTCGTTGTCCAAGCGATCACCGACCATGAGCGTTTCCGCCGGGCTGATGCCGCGCGCTTCGAGTCGCGCGGTCAGGATGCGGAAGACGTGCGGGTCGGGTTTGCTGAAACCGTTCTCGAAGGACCAGAAGCGCACGTCGCGGTCGAAGCTGGAGAGGTTCAGCCCCGCCCCTTGGAGCGCGCCGGTGAGTTCGCGGAGTGTGTAGGCTTGGGAATTCGAGGCGATGCCCAACAAAATCCCGTTGTCGTTCAAATGCCGCAGGCATTCCACAGCGCCATCGGCGAGCCGTAGCGCGCGGCCGATTTGCATCTGCTGGAAGATGAACTTCTCCTGTCTCGCGGCATTGAGGCAGGCCAGCGCGGGAATCACTTCCAACACCACGGCGGGCCAGAGGATTTCCGGCCACGGAATGCCGCGCGCCTTCGCGGCGGTGTGCAACCGCGCCACGACCTGGCTGCTGCGAATCGAGAATTCCGTGCAGCTCAAGGGCGGCGGTGTGCCAAACGAATCCTCAAAGAGTTTTCGCCACAGCGCGTCGGCGTTGGCTGGCGGCGGGCCGACTTCGAGGATCGTCGTGTAAATATCAAAGACGGCGGCCCGGATGTTCATGCGTTCTTGCTCCATAAAAGCGGGTAGAGATTACGGGCGTCCAGTTTCGCGCCGATGAAGTTGGACTGGATTGCAATCGGCAACGACTGTGGCGGCGACGAGGCGTCGCGACCACCTTGCAGCGCGGCGAAACACCTTCGGGCGTAAGCTTCACCACCCAGCCAGCGTTTTGCGGTGCGCGGCCACGGAGTCACTTGGAGCTTGCCCGTTGCCGCGCGTTGCCGCCAGGTATCGAGAAACGGGTTGAGCGGGGCGCACACTGCCCACGTCTCGCGCGCCGGTTGCGCGAGGATTTCCAGTTGCGCTGTGAGCGTGAAACGGCTGAACGGCACGGCGCGCGGACGTTTTGCGACGAGCAGCACTGGTTCGGAAACTTGCTTTCGCACGGAAGCTGGCATTGAGGCTCGCCATGTTTTGAACCGTTCTCGTTGCCGCGCTCGCTCGGCCTGCCAGTCGAACAGTTCGGGCGAGATGAGGATTTCATCGTATGCCTGCGGAAAACTGAAGCCGAAGCGGTCGAGGTCAGGCGCGATGTTCGGGAGACGACGGGCAATCAACGGTCGCTGCGCGGCGGCGGCTTCGAGGTAGGGCAGGCCAAAGCCTTCCTGAATGGAAGTGAGCAGCACGGCTTCGCTGGCGGCGAGCAATTCCGGGACGCCAGGCTTGCGCGACTCGTCACCCGCCAGCACGCCGAGTCGCAACCGCCAGTGATGCCGGTGCGCCGCGCGTTCGAGCGCGTGGAAATAGGGGACTTCATCGGCGGAACTCGCCGCACCCGTCACCACCAGCCACGCTTCGGGGCGCAGCCAGCGCGTGAGCAGCAGCGCTTCGGCGATGTTCTTTCGACGGAGCGAACGACATGGCAGCAACCAGACAGGCGCGCCGTCGTGCGCGAGTTTGTTCCGCAACCAGCGATGGGCAACACGAACACGGGTTGCGGGCGGTGAAGGGGCGGGTTCGGTGAGATTAGGAAGCCAGAGCGAACGCTTTCCGAAATGTCGAGAGAGAATGCTGGCATCGGCATGGTTGATGGCGGCATGAAGTGAGTTGCCACGCCAGGGAAACACCACTTTTGCGGGGTCTGCGAGATTGCGAAAACCGAAGCGTCGCATCTCGGGCCAGCGCACCCAGCGGTTGTCAAACCACCAGTCGTGATGATGTGCGACGAGCGGAACGTCGCGCTCCGCGCAAGCGTTGGCGAGTTCGCGGGATAGTATCAGGTTGCGCCCCACACCGAGGTTGTGCGCCCAGACGAGGGTGTTTGTTGAATCACAATCCGCGAACAACTTCGTCAAAGCGCGGCGGAGTCGCGCGGTGATTCGTTTGGATGAACCGCGTTGCTCGGAGAGATAATTGAACGAAGGTGCGACCACCACTTTCACCGGGATGCCGGACAGTTGCCGCGCGAAGTGGTCGTGCCAGGGGCGGTCGGCGCTTTGGCCTGTCGCAAGCACGACGCGCGTGATGGGACGCGGCGCTTCACGCACGAGATGCGGCGTGGCGAGTTCGATGATGCGCCGGATGCCACCGGGACGAAGGTGGTAGTGAACGATGACCAGTTGCACAGATTGTATTGTGCGACCGACAACGTGACATGGCAATCATTGCGGTGAGCGCGACAATGCCACTTCTTCTGCGGCTCGCATGGCCGCTTGCCCAACAAGAGCTCGACGACTATCTTGGCAGTGCAGTCTGAAAGGGTCTGGGAGAGCGTTCTCCTGGAGGTAACTTGGATGGTCGGGCCGCCATCCGATGAACTGAATTGCATTCCATGCAATGAATCATCGGATCATGTTGCGCCTGGAACATCAACTTCACTGAAACCGGTTTCGCTCACTTTCGCGTGAGTGTTCTCTCATGCTCTTCGGCAGGTTCATACAAGCCGCCGAAGTGCGCGAGGTTTTTCCGGTTGTCAGGCATTGCTTCAACGCGCAGCGGAGTCCTTCAAGTTATGAGCAAGAAAATGGTGGGTATTCTTATCTCTTTCGGCGTCGTGTTGGCGTGTCTTGGTCTGGTTGTGGGCAAAATCGCTCCTGCGGTTGAACGAGTCGCCTTCATCACGGGGCTGGTTGGCGGTGGGTTGAGCGTGTTGTGGGGCATTGCCACTTTGGCGGGCATGAAAGGTCGCAAATGGCCGATTCTCACCGTCATCGGCACAATTGTAGTGTTGTTGACGCGGGCAGTGCATGTCTGGACCACTTCCAGTGCGGCAGCAGGCGGAACAGCGGTGCGACTGGTTGTGACGCTGATGTTCTTCATGACGATGGGCGTGTTGCTGTATCTGTTCCACGGCGAGCGCCCGCCGGAATTCTACGAACGCGGAAGGGTTCGGCATGATGCTCCGTTCTCGGGACACGATGAGAAGCAATCGCAAATCGGCAGGGTGCGCTGATGAACGAGAGTGTAGATGTTGATCTGCTCATCTTCGGCATTTTGCTCGTCGGCCTCGGCGTGGTGGCGCACAGACTTGCACCAGAGTCCGGCGGTGTAACGCTGATCATTGGCATTACCGGCGGCGCTGCGAGCGTCACATGTGGGGTGCTTCGTTTGCGGCGATTGTGCCGGCGAATCTGGCCGATTGGAACACTGGCGGCAGTGGTTGTTGCGCTGTCTGTTCAAGTCATTCGAGCGTGGCTCAAGGTCAATGCGGGGACAAACGAGTTGAAGCCGGTGGCGGTGATTCTGACAGTGCTGCTGGTGTTTGGGATCGGACAACTGGTCAACGTCGCGAGGACGAAGGATTGCGCCGAGTGACTCCACTGGTTGTGCAGTTGCAGCCTGAAGACTGAGCGGCAGCTTGCGCAGTGCGATGCCAGCCAACTAGACTCACCGCATTGACAGCAAAGGGTCTGGGAGAGTGTTCTCCCGGAGGCGCACTGGATGGTCGGGCCGCCATTCACAAACCATTTGTTCGCGGCTTTGAGCCTTGAACGAAGACAACTCGGTCGAACGACCGCCCTGAATTATGCCTGACTTTTTTCAAACCGGCGCAGTCACCACGCTGCATCGCCTTGGCAAACTCGACACGCCGCGCCTGGAGCGTGACCTAGATGAGTTCGCCAAGGAAACGCCCATTGCGCTTGTGCTCCCATGTCATGTCCGTGAACTCGGCTCGTCCGCTCTGCGTGGCATCGTGCGGGAACTGAAGCACGTCCGCTACCTCAAGCAGATCGTGGTGGGTGTGGACGGCGCGAATGCGCGGGAATGGCGGCGGGCGCGCAAGACCTTTTCACAACTACCGCAGAAGCCCACGCTGCTGTGGAACGACGGCCCGCGAATGCAGAAGCTGCTGAAGCAACTTGAGGAGGCCGAGTTGCACACCGGCCCGGGCGGCAAGGGACGGAACGTGTGGCTCTGCTTTGGCTACGTGCTGGCGAGCGAACAGGCCCGGATGGTAGCCGTGCATGATTGCGACATCGTGACCTACAACCGCGAGTTGCTGGCGCGTCTTTGTTATCCGGTCGCCCACCCGGCGTTTGGTTTCGACTTCTGCAAGGGCTATTACGCGCGCGTCTCGACCAAACTCAACGGGCGTGTGATGCGCCTGTTCGTCACGCCATTGCTCCGGGCGTTGAAGAGCATCCTTGGGCCGCACCCGTTTTTGGTTTATCTGGATACGTTTCGTTATCCGCTGTCCGGCGAGATTTCGATGGACGTTGACCTCGTCCGCCGCAATCGCATCCCCTATGATTGGGGGCTGGAAGTCGGCATGTTGGCGGAAGTGTTCCGCAATTCCGCGCCACGCGCCATTTGTCAGGCGGAACTCTGCGAGAATTACGATCACAAGCACCAGGAAATCTCGGCGCGCGATCCGGAAAAGGGGTTGAATCGGATGGCGATTGACATCATGCGGTCCATCTTCCGCCGCATGGCCAGCGAGGGTATCAAGCTCGACCAGGGTCTGTTCGAGACGCTGCTCTTCGCCTACACGCGACAGGCCGAAGACACGCTGCGTGCCTATGGTGCGGACGCCGCAATGAATGGACTGACATTCCCGCGCCATGAGGAGGAAGCCGCCGTGGCTACCTTTGCGTCCAGCATTCGCGAAGCCGCGAAGCGCCACGTCGAAGACCCGATGTTCTGGCCGCTGATCCCCAACTGGAATCGCGTGGAATCCGCGTTGCCGGACTTTCTCGACACGCTTAACCAGGCGGTAGCTGAAGACAACAAGAGCGGCGATTGATTCATTGTGATCGGGCAAGTCTCACCTGCGCAAGGCGTGTGCCTGACACATCTTTGAGCGAGCCAGGTGCGTTACTCGTGGTTATGTGGTCACGGCCAAGACACAATACAACCTGGCAAACGCGCGGGATTACTTCGAGGAACACCTCTGCGTCGGCGACTACTATGCCGAAGGGCAGCACGTTTCAGGCGAGTGGCAGGGCTTGGGCGCAGAGCGGCTTGGTTTGGCCGGTCGAGTTCGTGCGGACGACTTTCTCCGCCTGTGCGAGAATCAGCATCCGGCGACGGGCGACACGCTGACGCATCGGCTGAACACCACCCGCGTCGCGGCGGGCAAGGACGCCGCAAACCGCCGCATCTTCTACGACTTCACTTTCTCTCCGCCCAAATCGGTGTCGCTGGTGGGGTTTCTTGGCGGGGATACGCGTGTCCTCGAAGCGCACGCGCGCGCGGTGAAGATGGCCATTCGGGAGTTCGAGGCATTTGCTTCAACCCGTGTCCGTGGCGGCGGCGTCCAGGCGGACCGGCCTAGCGGCAATTTTGCTGCGGCCTTGTTCACACACGATACATCTCGCGCTCTCGATCCCCATCTGCACACACACTGCATCGTCTTCAACGCGACATTCGACGCGGCGGAGGAGCGATGGAAGGCACTGCAAAACTATGGACTGCTTCGGGCACGGAAGTTTGCCGAGAACGCCTACTACCATGAACTCGCCCGTGAGTTGCGGGGATTCGGCTACCGCATTCGCAACCTCCCGCGTGGTGATTTCCAGATTGAGGGTGTGCCAGCCGCGCTTTGTGTTCGGTTCTCCAAGCGGGATGCCGAGATTGACAAGGCCCTTGTTGCGCTGCTGACCGAGCAGCCGGAATTGAGCGGCGCGAACATCTCGGAACTACGGGCACGCCTGGCGACCGAGAAGCGGACGCGCAAGCAAAAGGACTTGAGCCGGGAGCAACTTCAGTCCCTTTGGAGCGCACAATTGACGCCGCAGGAGGTCGAGCTGCTCAGAGGTCTGTCGCGCCAGGTCGCCGAAAGCACTGAGAAGACTCGACGAGTCACTGTCGCCGAGGCGGTGCAATGGGCAGAGGAACATTTGTTCGACCGGAACTCGGTCGTGCTGGAATGCCAGGTGTGGCAGGAGGCATTGGGGCGGGCGCGCGGCGAGGAGTTCTCGGTTGAGGAACTCAAGACGTTGACCGACCAGCGCAGCTACGTCCGCAACGCGGAGCGTCCGGGCGAAGTGACGTTGCGAGAGGTGCTGTTGCGCGAATGGGACGTTGTTCGGACCGCGAAAGAAGGCGTTGGCGCTTGCCATCCATTGGTAGGTAATCCAACAGCCTCGAACCCGGCGCTCGATGGCGAACAACGCCAGGCACTGGATGCCCTGCTCTGCTCCACAAACACAGTATCGGTCTTTCGCGGTGGCGCGGGCACGGGCAAGAGTTACGTCCTGCGTGGACTGGTCGAGC
>CALMTT010000401.1 GCA_937872615.1 uncultured Verrucomicrobiaceae bacterium
ATGTCGTGATGCTTGGCTCGTTGCTGGCGGGTACAAGTGAAAGCCCAGGTAACATGGTCAAGTGGCAGGGGCGCACCTTCAAAGAGTATCGCGGCATGGGCAGCTTGAAGGCTATGCGCAAGGGTGCTGGCGATCGTTACGGCCAGAACAGCTCGGGCAAACTGGTTCCCGAAGGCGTTGAGGCCCGGGTGCCTTACAAAGGCCCACTCGCTGATGTTGTCTTCCAGCTCATTGGCGGGCTGCGCAGCGGCATGGGGTATGTGGGGGCGAACACCCTCGACGAACTCCGCACCAAAGCTCGCTTTGTTCGCATCACGGCGGGAGGATTGAAGGAAAGTCATCCTCACGACGTGGTCATCACCGAGGAACCGGTGAATTACGAGCCTCATTGATGCGAGTGATGCCGGTTGGGGTGCCCCACTTTTTTATGAGGAGTTGGCGAACTTTTGAATGAGGGGCAAAAGCCCTCGTCGGAGCTTGTGCCATGAAAATGAATCTTGCGCTCCTTCCCGCTGCTTTGCTCGTCGCGTGTTCCCTCACGTCTTGTGAGGTCTACGACTACCCGGTGGCCTATGGTCCAAGTGGCTGCTACTCAAGCAGCTACCAGTCGGGCAGTTACTACTCCCGCCCTCTGCTTTCGGGCAATAGTTACAACACAAGGTCCTGCTACAGTGGCTACTCGGCACGTAGTTATAGCCCTCCCGTTATCTTTTCTTCACGGCCCTCATACAATAGCTACACGCCGCCGGTGCGGTCTCATCATTCAACTTCACCTGGCATCGCCCTTTCCGGCAGCGGACATTCAGGCCATGGCGGCCATTCGTCAGGAGGCTCGAGTGGATCTTGGGGACATGCCTCTAGCCGCGGCAGTGGTGGCTTCAGCCGTGGTGGCAGTTCCTTAGGTGGCTTCTCGGGCGCTCACCACAGCGGGCATCATGGGCATTGAGTCCCGTCTTTTCCCGTCTTGCCGCGATGATTGGAGTGCCGTATTTGCGGAATGGTATCTCTCCAGGTCATTGCCACGCTACGCACATGCTACACGGACAAGTTCGGCGTGCCGCGCCAGTCCGGCTTGGTGCCATCGGCGTGGGGTGTGATCGAGTTTGAGCCCGCTTTCCGCCGTGTGGAAGCGGTGCGCGGCATCGACGAGTTTAGCCATCTGTGGCTCATCACGCAGTTTCATCTGGTCAAAGACGAGCCGGTGTCACTCACAGTGCGTCCACCGAGGCTTGGAGGGAATGAAAAGCGCGGTGTGTTTGCCACACGCTCCCCATTTCGTCCGAACAGGCTCACGTTGAGCGTCGTGAAGCTCGAACGCGTCGAGTGGGAAGGTGAGAATGCACCGCGACTTTTTGTCAGTGGTGTCGATCTGGTCGATGGAACGCCGGTTTTCGACATCAAGCCCTACATTCGCTATGCGGACAGCGTGCCGGAGGCTCGCAGTGGTTTTGCCGATGAGATGCCTCCATCGCGACCGGTGACCTGGGAGTGTGAAAGTGACGTGCCGGAGGATGTCCGCCTCATCATTGATCAATCGCTGGCCCTTCAACCGCAGCCTGCGTATCACGATGAGCCCGATAGAATCTATGCCACCGAGATCGCTGGATGGCGGGTGCGTTGGCTCGCAGGAGAGCACGGGGCGCGGGTGTGCAGTTGCGAGCCTCACCCCTACACCATTTGATTTTCATGCCTGATCCCACGCTTCCCATTCGTGCCGCGACCGAGACTGCCATGGCTCATGGTATCAAACCGGACCGCTGTGACATCCTGCAAAACAGCAGCACGCTGGTGGTGAGGCTCACGGAGACGCTCGTGGCACGTGTGGTGCAGGATCGCGATGGGCCGCGACAGGGCACGGAATGGTTCGCACGCGAAAATGCCATCGCGCAGCATCTCACGCAAAAAGGGGCTCCGGTCATTCCGCTGCATCCGGACCTCCCACCGGGCCCGCATGAGCACTTGGGCTATCCGCTGAACTTTTGGGAATTTGTCACCCGCATCGATGCGGAGCCTGATCCGCGTGAAATCGGTCTCACGCTCAAAAAGTGTCATGAGGTCATGAAGAGCTTTCCTGAGCCGCTGCCGCGTCTGGCGATCATCTCCGAAAGCCTCGAGATCCTCAATGAACGCCCGCTTTTCCCGGCGGAGACGCAGGACATGCTGCGCCAACATCTGCAAAACTCGCTGGAGGTACTCGCCGACTATCCGCAGCAGCCGCTGCATGGGGATGCGCATGCCGGGAATCTCATGAACACGACACGCGGCCTGCTTTGGACCGATTGGGAGGACACGTTTGCCGGGCCGGTGGAGTGGGATGTGGCCTCGATCATCTGGAATGCGCAGCTACTCGATCATGATCATGCCACGGTGAATGCCATTCGCGATGCTTACGGCCCGGTGGATGAAAAAGCGCTCCAGCAATGCCTCGTGGCACGAGCTGCCGTCATCACCGTGTGGTATCCCATTTTGTATCCCAACCCCGATGCGGATCGCCAAGATAAACTCCGGCACCGCATCGAGTGGCTGGAAGGTGTGAAGGTCTGAGGATCAGAACTGCTCCACGAGGTAGCGGATGAGGTCCGTCGAGGTCACGATGCCGACGAGCTTGCCGCCGTTCACGATGGGAAGGGAGTGGAAATCACTCTTCGCGAGGATTTCAGCAGCCTCGCGGATGGTGCCGGTTTCGCCGAGCGTGACCGGGTCCTTCTTCATCACCTGCTCCAGCGTGAGCGTGTGGTCGAGGGTGGCATCCACGGCGCGTTCATCGGTGCCAAAGGTGTCACCGAAGCTCACGCGAAGGATGTCGCTCCAAGTGATGATACCGATGAGCTGGTCGCCGTTCACGACTGGGATGTGATGCACGCCGTGCTCGCGGACGAGGGAGCGGACTTTCGAGATCGGGTCGCCGTGGTGCACGGTGACGACGTTGCGGGACATGAGGTGGGAGATGGGATCGTTGCGTTTCATGGTTAGGTTGGGTGTGTGAGTCCACCTTGCCGAGGCAACGCGTGCCCGCTCCACCTGCCTTGGGCATGCGTGGACGTATGTTGCGCCCCTACTCGCGTGCCCGCGAGTCGATCACAATGGTAACGGGTCCGTCGTTGATAAGAGCCACCTTCATGTCCGCACCGAAGATGCCGCGCCCGACAGGCCTGCCGGTGTCTGTTTCGAGAGCGCTGATGAATTGCTCATAAAGCGGGATGGCCTGCTCCGGCCGTGCGGCACGGATGAAGCTGGGGCGGTTTCCCTTTTTCGTGCTGGCATGCAGCGTGAACTGGCTCACGACGAGCAATCCACCCGCGATGTCCTTCACGCTGAGGTTCATCTTTCCCTCCGCATCGCTGAAGATGCGCATCTGCGTGACCTTTGGCACCAGCCACGCGATGTCCTCTGCGGTGTCATTATGCTCGATGCCGCAGAGGATCATCAAACCGCTGCCGATGCGACCGGTGACGGTGCCATCGACGGTCACGGAGGCCTCGGAGACGCGTTGGATGACGAGGCGCATGCGGCTGGCTCAGTCCGGACGACGGTCAAAAGTCGACTTCACGCGGTCGAGCGTCATCGTGGCCCAGTTGCCCACGCCGGGCTCGTCGGCCTCGGTGGAGCCGGTGACGTGCAGGCGGCGAACGTAGTATTTGTCGAGGAACTCGATGACACGCTCCGAGGCACCCAGAACGGCACGATGCACATGCAGCACGGGCTTCTTCTGCTTCTTCGCATAGGTGGAGGCCTTCATGGCGGGGCCGGTGGCCTTCGGGCCGAGGGTGAAGACGAGGGTGGCCTCCGAGTCGCGGACGTTGGATTCCACGCTCTCGAGGATGGCGGGGCCGGCGGTCTCTTTGAGACGGTATTTCGGGTCGAGAGGGTCGGTGCCGGTCAGGGTGCCTTGCGGACACCATCCGCCGTGGGGAAGGCTGTTCGTGATGGCCCAGTCGAGCACGGCGCGGTCCACGCCGACCTGGGAGCTGGTGATGAGGGAGATCTTGAAGGACATTTGGGCTTCACAGAAGCAGAAAAAACCGGGGATGGCAGCAGAAAGTGCACGGAAGAGCAGCGAAGTTCACGGAATGCCTTCGCAGTTGCGCTTTGAAGGGGCCTCCGCCATTGCTTGCGCCCCTTTCTTAACCCCAACCCGCTCCCTGCATGTCTCCCTCCAGCTCTCCCCGCGTCATCCAAGTCGGCCTTGCCGGTCTCGGAAACGTCGGCGCGGGTGTTTACAAGAACCTGGAGAAAAACCGCGCCCTCATCACGCAGCGCACCGGTGCGGACATCCGCGTGGCCAAGGTGGCCGTGCGTGACCTGAAGCGGAAGCGCGATGTGGAGGTGCCTGATGCGCTGCTGACGACGAACTGGCAGGATCTGGTGAATGACGCCTCGATTCCGGTGATCGTCGAACTCATCGGCGGCACCACCACGGCCTATGACATGGTTTGCGCGGCCTTGCGGGCCAAAAAGATCGTCGTCACCGGTAACAAGGCCCTGTTGGCCGAACGCGGCCAGGAGCTGTTCGCGCTCGCGGAGCAGTGCGGTGTGCCGATTTACTTCGAAGCAGCGGTCGCGGGTGGCATTCCGATCATTCAGGTGCTCCAGGAAGGCCTCGTCGGAAACCACATCCGTTCGATTCACGGCATCATCAACGGCACCTGCAATTACATCCTCACCCGCATGAGCCAGGCGGGCCTGAGCTATGCGGATGCTTTGCAAGAAGCGCAGGAGAAGGGTTTCGCGGAGGCGGATCCCTACCTCGATGTCAGCGGCTGGGATGCGGCGCACAAGGCGATCATTCTCGCCAGCCTGAGCTACGGCTTCTGGATTCCGCCGGACAAGATCTGCGTCGAAGGCGTGGATCGCGTGAGCATCACCGATTTCAAATTTGCCGAGCGCCTCGGTTACACGATCAAGCTGCTCTCCGTCATTCGTGCGGATGAACAAGGTCTCGTCGAGGTGCGCACGCAGCCCACGCTCGTGCCGCTCAGCCACGTGCTGGCCAGCGTGAGCGGCAGCTTCAACGCGGTGCTCGTGAATGGCGACATCGTGGGCGAAACGCTGTTCTACGGTCGCGGTGCTGGTCAGGACCCGACGAGCAGCAGCGTCATCAGCGATTTGTGTGAAGCCGCCGCGGTGCTCATGCATGGCGCACGGCACAGCGGCTTTGTCCCGCATGGTCTCTACGGCAAGTCGAAGCCCGTCGATGACACCGTTTCGCATCATTACCTGCGCCTCACCGTCGATGACGTGCCGGGTGTGCTTGCCCAAGTGGCCACGGAGCTCGGCAAGCGTGGCATTGGCATCTCGAGTGTGCTTCAGCCGGAGGACCTCGAATCCACCACGGGTGAGACTTCGCTCGTGCTCATGGTTCATGACGCCCGTGTTGGCGATATGAAACAGGCTCTCGATGCCCTCCGCAGCCTCTCCTGCGTCCGCGGTGAGCCGACGTGGATGCGCGTGGAGACGCTGCAGTAGGCCGGATGTGTCCGGCGCGATGCGTGTCGCCATCACTTTGGCATCCTTCGCCGGATTATCCGGCTTTCTGGGAAGCGCTCGAATGCGGGTGATCCTTCGGATGCCTCGATTGGCCGGATAGTTTGGCGAAGCGCTTCTGGCAGATGATGTGAATGGCTCCCGCCAAACACATCCGCCCTACGTTCAGACACGCAACGAGGCTCGAAAGCCGCGTACAGCATAGTAGGACTGCGCACCGTTGTGGCCGATGAAGATGCGGTTGTAGCGTCTTTCGCCGTAAAGAGCGCCGCCGAGCTTGCGGATGGCATCTGGCGATTGGAGCCAGCTGGAGGTCTTGCGATCGAACTCGCCGAGTTTTTGCAGTGCGTGGTATTCTTCCTCGTTCAACAGCTCCACGCCCATCGCCTCGGCCATGTCCATCGCGTTGTCCTTGGGCTTGTGCTCCTTGCGTGATTCGAGGCCTGCAAGGTCATAGCACACGCTCACGCGGCCTTTGGGCGTTTCAGGCGAGCAATCATAAAACAGCACTTCGCCGGTCTTCTTGTCGCTGCCGACCACATCCGGCTCACCGCCTGTTTCTTCCATGAGTTGCAGCGTATGCAGCTTCTTCGGGCTGGCTTTGAGCCGTTCCTCCACCTTCGACCATTCAAGACCGCGATGACGAGCCTTGTTGGCCTCAAAGCGGGCTTGAAGCGTTTGCAGAAGCCCGGCGTGTGACTTGGAAGATGCGGCGCGTGGCATGGTGTGATGGAGTTGGATCAGATCTCCGGCAGCTTCCAGTCACCGCGGAAGGTGCGGGCTTCGAGCATCTTCGCGGCTTCGGCATCGTCGGTGATCGTTTCGGCGACGGGATCCCACTTGAGCGGGCGTTTGGCCTTCACGGCGATGGCGGCGAGCTGGCAAAGAGTGTCGCTGCGCACCGCCGTTTCGATGTCGCAGATGGCTTTGGAGCCGCTGGCACGCACGGCTTCGATGAAATTGGCGGTGTGCTCGATGCTGACGGGCAGTTTGATGGGCATGGTGCCGTCTTTGTTGGCCGGATCACGCAGAATGGCGGGATCGCTGGCCTCGATGGTGCCGCGTTTCACATGCACCCAGCCGTTTTCACCGATGAAGCGGATGCCGTGAGAGATGTCATCGCGCTTTTCATTCACAAAGGTGATCGGCGCCGCTTTGGCATACTCGAAGCGCATGCGCCAGCCGAGCACGTTGTCGCAGCCGCCCTTCTGCGGCCACTCGGCGGTTTCGTAGCTCACGCTGACCGGGCCGGTGTCATCGGTGCCATTGCCCCACTGGGCGATGTCGAGGTGGTGGATGCCCCAGCAGGACAGCATGCCGAGGGAGAAGTTCGAGATGTTCTCGTGAAAATGGCGCTTGGTTTTTTCGACGTTGTAGTCCGTCAGAGCCGCAGGGCCGACCCAGCGGTCCCAGTTGATGGTGTCCGGCACGGGCTGCGTCGGAAAATCCGGCGCGGTGATGCCGCCGGGCACCGCGACCTGGATTTCCTTCAGTTTGCCCAAACGGCCGTTGCGGGCGAGCTCGCAGGCCCAGCGGAATTTGAGGTCGCTGCGCTGCTGCGTGCCGAACTGGAACACCACGCCCGTTTTGCGCACCGCGGCACGCACGTGCTTCGCCTCGGCCACGGACAGGCCCATCGGTTTCTCATGGTAGATGTGCTTTTTGTTCAGCACGGCGTCGGTGGATGGAATGCTGTGCCAGTGCACCGGCAAGGCCATCAGTACGGCATCAATGGAAGCGTCGCGGTTCAGCTCGCGGAAGTCGGCGAGCACTTTTACATCGTCGCTGCCGTAAGCCTGCTTGATGTGCCACTTCGCGGTCTTGATACGCTCTTGGTTTACATCGCACAGCGTGGTGACGCGGACGTTCGCGTTCGTCAAAAACGCCCGCATGTCATGCGTGCCCTGCGCTCCGCAGCCGATGACGCCGAGCGTGGTCTTGTTCGACGGCGCGGTCTGCGAGCGCAACACGCTGGCAGGCACAAAGTAAGGCGCGATGCCCGTGGCGAGGACGGAGTGGAGGAAGGAACGGCGGTGGGTCATGGCTGAGTTAACCAACGCTAACCGAACAAGCCTTTGGCCGACAAGAGTGAAGTTGAAGGGACTCCCTTGGTGGCTCGATTTCGCCGCCAAGAGAAGAGTCAGGCTATGGGACCTTGTTCCCAACCCACAACTTCCCATCCGTCATTGTTTTTTCTGAGACGAAACGTTCCGCTGTTCGCCGCCAGAGGTGCCATGTAATAGTCAACGGTCACTTCCGCCTTATCAGGGCCATTCCATTTACAGCCATCGGAAATGCTGAGGATGACACATCTGCCTTGTTTGAACCGCCTCGACCCACGAAAAGCATTCAAGCCCTCTGCTTGATAACGAGCCAGCAAGTCATCGGGCGCGTCTGCCCCCAACAATCTCAATAGAAACTCTGGGTGAGGACTCTTCCTCATCATGTATCGGAACACAGCATCGAAGAGACCTTGCTCGCCTTCGGTGTAAGCGGAGAAGGGTTTAGGAGGGGCTGGTTTCGTTGTCTGACAACCCGCTGTCAGCAGGCCCGCATGTAAGAGGAGAATGTGCCTGCGTTTCATTTCAGGGGATCGGATCAATGCTCTCAAACACCGCGCCGCCGAGAAGACGGTCGCCGTCGTAGAGGGCGCAGATTTGTCCGGGGGTGAGAGCACGCTGCGGCTCGTGGTAGGTCAGCTCTGCGCGGCCATCACCGAGCGGTTTGAAGTCAGCGAGGCCGGCAGGGCAGCGGTAGCGGGGCTGTGCGTTCAACACGCGGGCGGTGTCGAGAAGCTCGCCGGTGCTGGAAATGGAATGTAACACGGCATGGCGCGCCCAAAGCAGCGGCGTGTCCTCGTTTTCGATGGCGACGACGAGTTCGTTGGTCTCCGGCCGCTTCGCGACGACGACGTAAGCCTGCTTGTGGATCGGACTGGCGACGCCGTGGCCTTTTCGCTGGCCGAGGGTGTAAAGATGCAGGCCGCGATGCTCGCCCCGCACTTTGCCTTCGAGATCGACAATCGGTCCAGGTTTGTCCGGCACGAAGGTGCGCAGGAAGTCCTCCATCTTCACCTGGCCGATGAAGCAGATGCCCTGGCTGTCTTTTTTCTCGGCTGTTTTGAGTCCAAACTGTCGCGCGAGATCCCGCAGCTCCGGTTTGAGCAGATGGCCGATGGGAAAGTGCGCGATGCGGACCTGCTCGGGCCGCATCATCGCGAGGAAGTAGGTTTGGTCTTTGTTTGGATCGAGGCCGCGGTGGATTTGCGGAATGAAAGCGGCTTTGCGGAGCAAGTGCTCAGTGCTGAGTGCTGAGTGCTGAGTTTCAGAGGACTGAGCACTAAGAACTGAGCACTTGGCGGAAGACTCCACATCCACACGCCGCGCATAATGCCCCGTCGCGATGCCTTCGAAGCCATTCTCCTGCGCCCAATCCCACAGGACGCCGAACTTCATCTCGCGATTGCACATCACGTCGGGATTCGGCGTGATGCCGCTTTGGTAGCCTTCGAGGAGGTATTTCACGACCTTCTCGCGGTATTCGGTCATGAGATTGACGACGCGAAAGGGGATGCCGAGCTGCTCGGCGACGGCACGGGCGTCCTCGATGTCCTCCTCCCACGGGCAATGGCCGATGATGTTCTCCTCGTTGATCCAGTTCTTCATGTACACGCCGTGGACCTCATGTCCGTCACGCACGAGGACCGCAGCGGCCACGCTGCTGTCCACTCCGCCCGACATGGCTGCGAGAATCTTCATCTGCGCATGTTTCCGCGGGCTGCGGCGGGCGTCAATAAAGAGGCGCATGCCCGTCGCCGGACATGCGCCTCGCGGAATGCCTTTTGGATTGATCAGCCTTGATTGCCCTGATACTTCGCGTCACCAAAAGCCAGAATCGGAATGAAAATCGGCCCAAGGAGCCACAAGCCAATGCCAAATCCGGAGCTCTTCCCGAAGTTTTTCGCCATGCCGAGGCTGGCGAGCAGTGTGATGATGAAGTTCACGATGGGGATAAGCAGCAAAATAAACCACCAGCCGGGTTTGCCGCATACGCGGAGCCAAACGATGGCGTTGTAGATCGGGATGAAGAGAGCCCAGCCAGGCTGCCCGGCTTTGGTGAAGACCTTCCAAACGGCGGCGATCATGAGAACGAGGAACGCCAGTGCGATCAACGTTGGGACGGTGCCAAGTTCCCCTTGGGAGGAGTAGTTCGCGGAGACGGAACTGGCGTCTTGCAGCATGGGGAGCAGTTGGGTGAGCATATGTTTGAGTGGGTGTGCGATGAAATCCGCCACCGAAAGAGCTCGGCGGCTGGATTAAGGCAATTGCAGCAAAAAGACGGCCACGTGACAAGCCTTCATTCGGGGCTCTGGCAGCCGCGGCTTGATCTTTCCCGCCGCCGAGGCAGAGGAAAGCGCATGGCAAAGATCGAAAAGGTGCCCACGGGCGAATTCCACTCCGGCTATGGCTGCATCATCATGACGCTGGCCGCGGCGATGTTCGGGTTCATTCTGTGGTGGGGTTGGTATTCACTGACCACGATGGATCGCGAGATCGCGGCCGTGGCGCAGGACAAACCGGCGGTTTTGCCTGCCATCACGCCCGTGGCGGACCTGCAGAAGCGAGTGGCGGATTTCGCCGCCGCGGCCAAGGCAGGCTCGAAGACCTCGCTAAAGCTCTCCGCGGCCGATTTGAATGCGCTGATCCTTTTGGCACCGGATGCGGGGAATGGCAGTTACAAGGACATGCTGCGTGTGAAGGGCTTTGATGCCGCCAAAGCGCTCATCATCACGGATGCGAGCCTGCCGATGAACACCGCGAAGTTCTGGGAAGACACGAAGCGCTACCTCGTGGGCGAAATCGACTTCGCCGTCGAGATGACAGCCATCGGGCCGGACGCGAAGGTGTCCGCGGTGCGTGTCCCGGGCAAAACGGTGCCGGCGGAGATGGTGAAGGGCATGCAGATGTATGGCTACCTCGGCCCGTGGCAGGAGCATCCGGAGATTGGGCCTGTTTTGAAGTCCATCACCTCGGCTAAAGTGGAATCCGACGGCGTGCTGCTGGAGGTGGGTAAATGAGCACGCCACTGCCACAGCATCCCAATCCATGGAAAACCCTCTCCACGCGGGAGACTTACTCGAACCCGTGGATTCGCGTGCGTGAGGATCAGGTGCTGAATCCCTCCGGCGGCCCCGGCATCTACGGCGTCGTGGAATACAAAAACCGCGCCATCGGCGTGATTCCGGTGGATGACGACGGCTTCACCTGGCTCGTCGGCCAGTGGCGCTACTGTCATGAGCGTTACGAGTGGGAGATTCCGGAGGGCGGTTGCCCGGCGGGTGAATCCCCGATCGAGGCGGCGCGGCGGGAGCTTTTGGAGGAGACCGGCATCGTTGCGGCCTCCATCACGCCGCTGCTCACCGGCATTCAGCTTTCGAATTCGACCACCAATGAGGTCTGTGATGTCTTCGTGGCCACCGACCTGACCTTTGCCGAGGCCCAACCGGAGGAGACCGAGCAGCTCGAGGTCCTGCGGCTGCCCTTGGCGGAAGCCATCAAGATGGCTAAAGACGGCCGCATCCGCGATAGCGTGAGCGTGCTGGCCCTCCTGGCGATGGCCCAACGTTGAAGGATAGGGCGGGGGATACTTTTCTGATAGAAAAGCTGCCGTTTGTGCGCCTTCTGCGCCCTCGTTTTTTCCATGCGCAGCCTCCTTCTCTCCCTGCTCCTCGTTTCAGCCTCTCACGCGGCTGAGCCTCTCAAAGCCCTCCTCATCACCGGTGGCTGCTGCCATGACTACGCGAAGCAGCACCTCGTCATCTCCCAGGGCATCCAAAGCCGCGCGAATGTGCAGGTGGATGTGATTTGGACCGACGACAAGTCCACCAACCCGCCGCTGCCCGTCTATGACAAGCCGGATTGGGCCAAGGGCTACGACATCATCATCCACGACGAGTGCGCCGCGAGCATGAACAACAGGGAAACGCTCTCCCGCATCCTCGACGCTCACAAAACGATCCCCAGCATCCAGCTTCACTGCGCCATGCACAGCTTCCGCACGGGCGAGGACCGCTGGTTCAAGCGCCTCGGCCTGCAATCGAACTCCCACGGCCCGCAGGAGCCTATCGCGATCACGTTTGTCGATAAAGAGCACCCGATCGTCACCGGCCGTAATCGGGGCATTCCTGCCCCGTCTGGAACTGGGGACAAGAATGTCCCCCTTACTCCGCTCGCCGATTGGACCACAATCAAAGAGGAGCTGTACAACAACGCGAACGTCTTCGACGCGCATCCGCTCGCCATGGGCCGCCAGATGGTCAAAGGCAAGGCCGTGGATGCCATCGTGGCCTGGACGAATGAAAAAGACGGCGCACGCAGCTTCAGCACGACCATCGGGCATAACACCGAAACCGTCGCCGATGCTCGCTACCTCGATTTGATCACGCGTGGGCTGCTTTGGGCCTGTGACAAGCTCACGCCGGAGTTTCTGACGCCGTTCAAAGGTCAGAACAAAGTGACGTTTGTGCCCGCGAAGCCGCAGGAGGCTCCGAAGCCGAAAGAACCGCCACCTGGAGCGACCAGCGTCAAAGCCAGCGCTAGCAGCGAAGAGTCTGGCAAGGAGAACTACGACTGGCGTGCCGTCGATGGCGACCTGAGCACTCGCTGGTGCGCATCCGGCCCGAGCAGGCCGCAGTGGCTGCAAGTGGAACTGGAAAAGCCAGCCAAGCTCAGCGGCATCCGCATCGACTGGGAGAGCACCAACAACGCCTACGCGCACTTCATTGAGACCTCCACCGATGGCAAAACGTGGACCCGCGCCGTCGATGCACCCAAGCCAGCCCCTGGTGCCAGCGAGCACAGCTTGCCCAAGCCCATCGACACCCGCTTTGTCAAGATCACCTGCACCGGCACCAGCCAGGGTGGCTGGGTCAGCATCCGCGAAGTGCAGCTCACGGGCGAAGGCATCAAAGCCATCGCCCCCAAGCTCAGCGACGACCAAAAGAAGGCCTACGTCAAAGCGACTGATCCGCACAAAGAGAGCGGCAATGTCGTGCCGAAGATCGTCAAACTCACGCCGGAGGAAGAAGCGGCCATTTTGAAGGACGTGAAGGTCGCTGAGGGCTTTGAGGTCTCCCTTTTCGCCAACAGCGCCGCTGCGAATTACCCCGTCTTCCTCGCGGCGGAGCCGGATGGCACGCTTTACGTCAGCAGCGATGGCAACGGCTCCGTGGAGCGCAAACCGAAGCGTGGCCGCATCATCCGCCTGCGGGATCTCGATGGCGATGGCCGTGCCGATGAAACAAAGGTCTTCTGCGAGGTGGACAGCCCGCGCGGCCTCGTTTGGGACCATGATCGTCTCTACCTCGTGCATCCGCCGCACCTCAGCGAGTTCATTGATGCCGATCACGACGGCATCGCGGAGAAGCAGAACATCCTCGTCAAAGGCATCGCCTTCGATTTCAAAGATCGCCCCGCCGATCACACCACGAACGGCCTCAGCCTTGGCATTGATGGCTGGCTTTACATCGCGGGCGGCGACTTCGGTTTCCTGAAGGCCACCGGCACCGATGGCAAGACGCTCCAGCATCGCGGCGGCGGCGTCATCCGCGTGCGACCAGACGGCACCGGCCTCGAAATTTACTCCACCGGCACGCGCAACATCCTCGAGGTCGCCATCAGCCCGCTGATGGACATGTTCGCCCGCGACAACACGAACGACGGCGGCGGTTGGAACGTGCGCTTTCACCACTTCACCGGCCTCGACGACCACGGCTACCCGCGCCTCTACAAAAACTTCAACGATGAGGCCATCCAGCCCCTCGCCGACTACGGCGGCGGCAGCGGAACCGGCGCGGTTTACATCGACGAGCCCGGCTTCGGCGCTTGGAACAACGCACCCTTCACCTGCGACTGGGGCACCGGCGCTCTCTGGCATCATCAGGTGAAGCCCAAAGGCGCCACCTTTGAAGAAACCCGCAAGCCCGAGCCCTTCATCAAAATGACCCGCCCCACGGATGCGGATGTCGATGGCCTGAGCCGCGTCTATTGCGCCAGTTGGAAAGGTGCCACCTTCGGCTGGGCCGGGCCGGATGTCGGTTACATCGTGCAGGTGAAGCCGAAGGGCTTCAAAGCCGAGCCGCTGCCGGACTTCGCGAAGGCGAAGGATGAGGAGTTGGTGAAGGTGCTGGAGTCACCGAGCAATCGCCGGAGGATGGAGGCGCAGAGGGTAATTGTTGGACGTGGAGTAACAGGGAACATCATGCCTTTGCTGTCTGAACTGGTGGCCAATACCAAAATGCCTGCGGGTGCACGGGTTGCTGCGGCATATGCGCTTAGTGATGATAGATCAAGCACACGTCATCGCCCTGCCACCTACATGAACAAGAAATATACCCCGGGGGCTTGGACCATTGAGACGAACTTCGACGATCCGCTGGCATATGCGGTCGCTCGCAGCATGCGTAACCATGGCTCAGGCGGGAGTGGTAGTTGGCAGTCCAAAAACACAAACATTAGAAGAGAATTCGCCTTGAGCCTTGCAGCCAATCCATCGCCGGAGCGGATTGAAAACGCTGCGCGCCTTCTCTGCGATGAAGACCCGACGGTAGTGCATATTGCTGTGCGTGCCATGGCCCAAGGCAAACATGCGGAACAGTGCCTGGCAGTGATTGATAATCCCTTTAAGGCGAGCGTGGCGATGGGAAGGGAGTTTCGAACATATCTGAGTTCCGAACAAAGCCTCATTGTTGCTCAGTCTGCACAACACGGTGCGCTCCGCGCCCTCGCCATGATGCACACACCCGAAGTCATCACCGGCCTCATCGAGCGTCTCGGCAAGGCCACCGATCCGGCTTTGCGCCAGGGCATCCTCGCGGCGCTGTGCCGCCTCCATTTCAAGGAAGGCGAGTGGAAGGGCGATTCGTGGGGCACGCGGCCGGACACGCGCGGGCCGTATTACCAGCCGGAGGCCTGGAGCGAGACGCCAAAGATCGCCGTGGCGCTGAAGGACGCGCTGGCGAAGGCCTCGCCGGAGGAAGCCGCCTTCTTGGTGAAGGAGCTGAACCGCAACCGCATCCAGTTCAATGAAGCGCAGCAGCGCATCCTCGAACTCGCGAAAAAGGACCCGAAGGTGCTGCCGGAACTGGCGGCGCAGCTCGCCGGAGCGGAGGAGATTCCCGCGGAGGCCGTGCCGCTGCTCGTCGGACTCGTCCAAAGTGGCCCACTTTCTCCGAAAGTGGAGCCAACCGATTCTCGGAGAGAATCGGCTACTCTCTCCCAAGCCATCATCGCTTTGTCGAAAACCGACAGCGCCGACGGCGTCTCCGCCACGCTCGCTGCGCTGGAGCCTCTCAAAAAGCTCCCGGACTCCAGCAAAGACTACGACGCCGCTTTGGCCGCCTTCTTGAACGCCCCGAAGCTCGAAAACCACCACCAGCTCATCGAGCAGATCGCCGAGAAGGCCGAGTGGCCGGTGTCGATGTATGCCAATGCCGCCTTGCTGAATCTCGCGAACCGCAAAACGGGCAGCCCCGAGTCCATCCAGCTCACGCAGAAGGCACTCGACAAAGGCTGGGCCGATCCAAAGCACCGCAAGCTCATCATCGACGCCATCAGCGCCTCCAAGCACATGCCCAGCGCCGCCAAAGTGCTCGCCGCGCTCGATGATCCCGATGCCGAGGTCAAAGGCGCTGCCGAACGCGCCGCCAAGGCTATGCGTCTTCAGAAGATCGAAGACAAAACGCCCAAAATCATGACCTTGAAGCCCGAAGAGGCCCTCGCGGCCGTTTTGAAGGAAAAAGGCAACGTGGCGCTCGGCGAGCAAATCTTTACCAAAGCGACCTGCGTGGCCTGCCACACCGTAAAGGAGACCGAAGCCCAAAAAGGCCCCTACCTCGGCAACATCGCCCAAACCTACAAGCGCCCCGACCTGGCCCAAAACATCCTCGATCCGAACAAAACCATCGCCCAAGGCTTCGCCAGCGAGATGATCACGCTGAAGGACGGCACCTCGCAAATGGGCTTCATCACCCTCGAAGGCGCAAACGAGGTCAAACTCCGCAACATCGCCTCCCAGGAGTTCACCTTCAAAACCGCCGACATCCAATCACGCCAGAAATTGCCCATGAGCATGATGCCGCCCGGATTGATGATGAACTTCACCGTGAAGGAGTTCGCCAGCCTGCTCGATTACCTGGAGTCGCTGGTGAAAAAATAGGCCCACCGACGGTTTTTGACGCCTCTGCACCCGGCTGCCGGCATACCCGGCAGCCGGGTTCTTTGTGGGGAGAAAAGGCTCTTGGAAAAGGGCTTGGCGGGGTTCTTGCTGATAGTCAGCCAACTTCCCCCATTCGCAAAAATGATATTCACAATCGGGCTTTTTCCGCGAAAATAATTTTTTCGTCGTGGAACCCTCGTAATTGCGATGGGAAACGATTTCTTGCCCCCAGCGGTGGGATTTTTTTCTGGTCAAAACACAACATCTTGTGCATCATCACTCTCGCGGCGCGAATATATAGTATTTATAGACTTCGCTGTCTGCTCTCCCGTTTTACCTGTTTCTCCACTTATTCACACTCTCAAACTCAGCATTTAAGGTCATGGAAAAGACATACAAGATTGGCAATCGTGAGTTTCCTCTCGATCAAGAGAAAGCCGAGGCGGCTTTCGCGGACAAGAAAGTGATCAACGGCCGCAAGTCGATGACGTTCAACCTCCTCCCGCTGAAGTATCAGTGGGCCTACGACCTCTACCGGGTCATGAAGGCGAACCATTGGGAGCCAGAGGACATCCAGATGCAGAAGGATGTGGAACTGTGGCGCTCCCGCGAGATCACCGACAACGAGCGCTGGATCATCATGATGGGCATCGGCTACTTTTCCGCCGCCGAGGGCATCGTGGGGGACAACATCCAGCACGTCGTCCGCGAGCTGGTGACGGCGCCGGAGTTGAAGCTGGTGCTCGGCCGCCATGCGCACGAGGAAAACATCCACGCAGACTCGCTGCTGTACATGATTTCCTCCCTCGGGATCAACCCGCACGAGTGTGAGGCCATGTTCGAGCAGATCCCGACGATCGTGGCAAAGAACGCCTTCGTGACCCGCATCTCGAACACGATGCGCCGTGACTTGGACCTCACGAAGCTGGAGAACAAGCAGCTCCTCGCTCGCAACATCTTCATGTTCGGCCAGTGCATGGAAGGCACCCAGTTCTACGGCCTTTTCGGCATGATCCTGGCCCTCTACCGCCAGAACAAATTCCCCGGCATCGGCCAGATGTTCCGCTACACGCTGCGTGACGAGTCGAACCACATCGAGGTCTTCCGCAACCTGTTCATGGACCTCGTGGAGGAGAATCCCGACCTCTGGACCTCTGAATTCCGCGAGGAACTGGTCGGCATCATGCGCGAGGCCGTCAAGCTGGAGAAGGAATTCATCCGCGACTGCCTGCCGGTGAATGCCGTGGGCCTCAGTGCGGATGAGTTCGAGCAATACATCGACTACATCGCCGACCGCCGCCTGGCGGGTTGCGGTCTGCCGGCACTCAGCCCGGGCGTGCAGAACCCGCTGCCGTGGCTCGCGGAGATGATGGATGTGCGCAAGGAGCAGAATTTCTTCGAAGGGAAAGTCACCGACTACCAGAAGGCCTCCGCCCTCGTCCAGACCTCCGACGACGACCTGTAAAACCCGCGGGTGTGAACAACCTTCCGAACAAGAAAGAATAACTTTCGCTGGAGTAAGACGCACCCGTTCCGCATCCTCTCGATCCCCCAATTTTCCGCCCCCGCTTCCCGCCTCGTTCAAATCCAACAGCCCACTCCTCCCGCCATGATCACCTCGCTGCTGCAAGAGGACAAAGTCCTCAAAAAAGTCACCCAGACCCCGAAAGACCAGAAGCCTAGCTTTGCTTGGGGCACGCTGGCCTTCACCTCGCAGGAGACCTCCGTTCCCACCTCCATCAAAGTGAGCATCGGCGGGGCCGAGCGTGACTTCGACTCCAAGGAGATCGCGGACACCGTGGGCAGTGCGCTGACGGACCTCTTCCTCGCTCGGCAGAAGGGCGAAGGGGACATCTTCAATGAGAACAACCAGAAGCTGGTGCAGAAGATCTCCAAGGCGGTCACGGAGGAGATTTACCAGCGCACGGCGCAGCTTGCCGAAGGGAGCGGCAGCGCGGCCACCCTGAACGCGAAGGACATCTACCACTGCATCGAGCGGGCGCTCATCAACAACAACGCCCATGACGTGGCCCGCACCCTCGCGGAGAAGCGCAAGCGCACCGCCGATCCCTTTGCCGATTCCACCATCCAGCCGCTCATCGTGAACACCAAAGTCATCCGTCGCAGCGGCCAGCTCGTGCCGTGGAACCACAACAAGATCGAGATCGCCGTCCGCAAGGCCTTCCTCTCCATGGAGCTCGACTCCTCCCCGGCCGTCGCCGTCTCCGAGTCCGTCTCCCGCGTCATCGCGGAGGAAAACAAGCAGTTCATCCACATCGAAGACGTGCAAAACCTCGTTGAGGAGGAGCTCATGAAGCAGGGCTTCTTCAAGGTCGCCCGCGCCTACATCCAGTATCGCGCCCTGCGCACCAACATGCGTGATGCCGACGAGGTCGAAGCCGCCGCCGCGAACGAGATCGAGAGCCAGGAGCAGCAGGCCCTCATCCTCGTGAAGACCACCGACGGCAATTCCTTCCTCTGGGACGGCACCGATCTGAAGAAGCGCATCGACTTCGCCATGCTCGGCCTCGATTTGTGCCTCACCCGCGCCGAGATCGAGATGGAGCTGCGCCGCTCGTTGAATTCCGACATCACGCTCGAGGACCTCAAAAAGACCGTCATCCTCAATGCCAAGACACTCATGCAGCGCGATGCCGACTTCGCCAAGTTCGCCGCCCGCGTCCTGCTCAGCTACATCTATGAAGAAGTGCTCGGCTGGGACATCGTCCGTGATGGCATCGACCAGCTTCGCGAGTTCCACCGCCGCACCTTCCGCCGCAATCTCGCCCGCGGCGTCGAGATCGACCGCTACAATCCGCGTCTGCTTCAGTTCGACCTCGACAAGCTCGCCGACGCCCTCGATCCCGCCGCCGACCTCGACTTCGACTTCCTCGGCATTCAGACCCTCTACGACCGCTACTTGATCGTCGATAAGAAGATCAAGCCCGCCAAGCGCCTCGAAACGCCGCAGCTCTTCTGGATGCGTGTCGCCATGGGCCTCAATGTCGGCGAACGCGATGGCAACCCCGAGGACAAGATCATCGGCATCTACAAGATGTACAAAGGCCGCCGCTTCTGCTCGTCCACACCCACGCTCTTTAATAGCGGCACGCTCCACTCCCAGCTCTCCTCCTGCTACCTCTACAAGGTGGACGACAGCATCGAGTCCATCATGATTCGCGGCATCGCGGAGAATGCCTTCCTTTCCAAATGGGCCGGCGGCCTCGGCGGCTCCTGGACCAGCGTCCGTGGCACCGGTGGCTACATCAAAGGCACCAATGGCGAATCCCAGGGCGTCATCCCCTTCCTCAAGCTGCACAACGACCAGCTCATCGCCGTCAACCAGGGCGGCAAGCGCCGCGGCTCCGGCTGCGCCTACCTTGAAGTCTGGCACAACGACATCGAGGACTTCCTCCAGCTCCGCATCAACACCGGTGACGAGCGCCGCCGCACGCACGACCTCAACACCGCCAACTGGATCCCCGATCTCTTCATGAAGCGCCTCGAGGCCCGTGAAAACTGGACCCTCTTCCGCGCCAACGAAGTCCCTGATCTCCACGAGCTCTACGGCTCCGCCTTTGAAAAGCGCTACAGCGAATACGAAGCCCTCGCCAAGCAGGGCAAGATCTTCGGCAAGGAAATGGCCGCGGTCGATCTGTGGAAGCTCATGCTCAAGGCCATCTTCGAGACCGGCCATCCTTGGATCACCTTCAAGGACCCCTGCAATGTCCGCAGCCCGCAGGACCACGTCGGCGTCATCCACAGCTCCAATCTCTGCACCGAGATCACGCTGAACACCTCCGCCGATGAGACCGCCGTCTGCAATCTCGGCTCCGTCCTCATCGACAACCATCTCGACGACGCCGGCAACATCGACCACGCCAAGCTCCGCGAGACCATCCGCAGCGCCGTCCGCGCCCTCGATAACGTCATCGACATCAACTACTACCCCACGGACGCCGCCAAGACCTCCAACACCCGCCACCGCCCCATCGGCCTCGGCGTCATGGGCCTGCAGTATGCGCTGTATCGCAAAGGCATCCCGTTTGCCTCCAAAGAGGCCGTCGAGTTCAACGACGAGATGATGGAAGCCATCGCCTACTACGCCTACGAGGCCTCCAGCGACCTCGCCGCCGAGCGTGGCCAGTATTCCACATACAAAGGCAGCAAGTGGGACCGCGGCCTCCTTCCGCAGGACACCCTCGACCTCCTTTCCAAAGAACGCGGCCAGGACGTCGATGTCCCCCGCGGCGGCAAGATGGATTGGAGCGCCCTCCGCGCCAAGATCGCCAAGCAGGGCATGCGGAATAGCAACGTCCTCGCCATCGCCCCCACCGCCACCATCTCGAACATCATGGGCTCCAGCCCCTGCATCGAGCCCCTGCTCAGCAACATGCTCGTGAAGGCCAACCTCTCCGGCGACTTCATGCTCCTCAATCCCTACCTCATCCGCGACCTCAAAAAGCGCGGCCTGTGGACCCCGGACATCCAGAACAAGCTCAAGTACATGGACGGCGAGATCGACGCCATCGAAGAGATCCCCATCGACCTCAAGCGCCGCTACGCCACCGCCTTCAGCATCGACTGGGCCTGGGTCGTCGATGCCGCCGCGCGTCGCCAGAAGTGGATCGATCAAAGCCAGAGCGTAAACCTGTTCTTCGGTGGCAAGGAAATGAGCGTCCTCAGCCACATGTACCGTGGTGCTTGGCGCAAAGGCCTCAAAACCACCTACTACCTCCGCACCCGCAGCGCCTCCAACATCGAAAAGAGCACCGCCGAATTCCAAAAGGAGATCCGCAGCGACGTCATCAACGGAGCCATCGGTGCCAAACGCACCTACAGCGCCGAAGAAGTGCAGGCTTGCTCCATCGAAGCCATGCGGAATGGTGGGACGTGTGAGGCGTGCCAGTGACGCGCTTCGTATCCCTCGGGCCATTCGGACGAGTCTGACTGGTCCGACCCGTCAGACCAGTCCGACGACCCACCTCCATGCCGCACGACCCCGACAGTCCCTTGATGCCGCATGGAGGTTACGAGAACCTCCGCAGCTACGCCGTCGCTGAGGCGGTTTACGATGCTACGGTCGTCTTTTGTGACCGTTTCATCGAAAAGACCAGCCGCACCCACGATCAGATGGTTCAGGCCGCTCGCAGCGGCGTGAGAAACATCTCCGAAGGCAGTGGAGCCGCCGCCACCTCCAAGAAAATGGAGATGAAGCTCACCAACGTGGCCCGGGCGAGCCTCAACGACGAACTGGCCAAGGACTACAAAAGCTTCCTCATGCAGCACGGGCTTCGTGTGTGGCCGAAAAACTCCAAACCGTGCCTCGCCATGCGGGAACGGCTCAAGCACGACATCTTCCCCAACCTTCCTCCCGCCCCGAAAAACAAGGTCGTCCTCACCGGACTGGCAGGCTTGGCCGAATTCGGCTCCAAAGCCGATCCTGAGCTCGCCGGGAACGCCATGCTCTGCGCCGTCAATCAAGCCTCCTACCTCCTCAAACGGCAGGTAGAGAGCCAGGGCCGTGATTTCAAAGAAAACGGCGGCTTCACCGAGCGCCTCCACGCCACCCGCGTGCAAGCCCGCGCCGAGCAAGAAGGCACTCCACTCTGCCCCATCTGCGGCAAACCCATGCGCCGCCGCACCGCCGGCAAGACCTCATCCCAGTTCTGGGGCTGCTCCACCTATCCCAAGTGCAAAGGAACGCGGGACATGGAGCCCTGATACACCAATCACCCGTCCGACAAGTCAGACTGGTCTGACCCGTCCGACGAGTCTGACCCGATTCGCTGCAAAACCCTCATTTCAAGAATGTCCTTGTGAGCCTGGCATTTTCTTCGCCAGAGCGTTCTGGTGCGGACTTCACCACGCTTACGCCTGTGCAGCTGCCGCCAAATGTTCCGCCACTATCTTTGTGATGGTTTCAACATCAACAAATTCGCCCGAGGCAATCTGTGCCAAAATCGGAATGAACCACTCCCCGCCGACATTCTTTAGGTCTTCCAGCCTTCGCTTGTCAGACATGATCTCCGCCGGGTGCAGCCAAAAACCACATGATGCCTTGGAACCATCTCGATCATTCTCCCAGTAGTGGACCATGCATGATTGGTCGGGATAAATATCGATGCCAGCCCTCCAACCCTGCCGGTCCACCTCTGCAACAGTGACATATCGATCGATCATCATCTGAATGCTGTAGCAGTTCGATTCTTCATTTCCAAGACAAAGGGGCATCCCGTCTCTGTCCCTCTGTTCGGGTTCGCCCTCGCCGAGCCCTGACGGGACCGCGTTGCGGTCCAAAGACCTGGCGGGGGACACAACCTCCGAAAACCCAAGGGAGCCTCGCCTAGGCTCGACACCCTTGGGCTGCATGTCTGAACCGCGTTGCGGTTCCATCACCGGTCGTTGACTGACCTCCATTCACCTCTCCTAGCCTGGATTTCTCACGCCATTTCAGGAACGAAGTGCTCAGTGGCAATCACCAGAAGGAAATCAACTGAGCACTAAGCACTGAGCACTCCGACAAGGCGGACACGAAAACAGACTGAGGTAGTTTTACCCGGAGTGTGAGAAATGCAGGCTAGCCCAACGGGCTTGCATCATGCAGCCCCGGAGTGCCGAGCGGCAGCGAGCGCTCTCCTGGGACCCCGCATCCACCCCACGATCCCTGCCGCCGGTCGAACCCCATCGGCGTTCCGTCACTCGAACGGCCCTCGCGACCTCGCCACGCCCCTGACGGCACCGCGTGGCGGTCCGAGGGCGGGGCAGGGGAGGGGAGCACCGCCGTCAGGGTTCCGCGATGCGCCGTCAGGGTTTCACAACACGCCGTCAGGGTTTCGGGATGCGCCGTCAGGGTTTCGCGACGCGCCGTCAGGGTTTCGCGACGCGCCGTCAGGGTTTCGCGACGCGGCGTCAGGGTTTCGCGACGCGGCGTCAGGGTTTCACGACGGGCCGTCAGGGTTTCGCGACGCGGCGTCAGGGTTTCATGATGCGCCGTCAGGGTTTCACGACGGGCCGTCAGGGTTTCATGACGCGGCGTCAGGGTTTCGCGGCGGGCTGCCAGAAAGGGTCCGTCCCTTCATTCCTGGCCCATTTTTCCAACTGATGGCCTTTTTCGATCCAGAGAACCCTTCTGAAGCCATCGGCAGGCCTCCCCGAATCGGCGGGAGATCTCCCATCGCCTCCCTCATTTGACCAAGCTGCCTTCTTCTCGAAGCCGCGCGTTCGCCGGGGGCTGAAGCCGCTCGACGAGGCGCAGCAGGTCCTCCTCACTCACATCCACAAACGCATCGAGTGACCGCACGGCCGCCACCACGCGCGCATGCTCCTGCGGGCTGATTTCCCGTGTTTCCGGCTCCGCGGCATCCGCGGGCATGTGAAGCGCCGCGGGGTAGCGCCGCCAGTGAAAGGCCAGATTGATCGCCACGGCCAGCAGCACCATCACCAGCGCATTCAGCAGCACGGGCACCAGCACAAACCACAGGCCCAAATCACGGATCGCCGCGCCGCCCATCACGGCGGTGAAGGCCGTGGCACCGCCGGGCGGGTGAATGCACTTCAACTGCTGCATCACGCCAATCGAAAGCCCCACCGCGCAGGCCGCCGCCAGCTCCTGATGCGGCACCCACCGGGCACACAGCACGCCGATCAGGGCAGAGATCCCATGCCCCGCGATCACCGGCCACGGCTGCGAGAGCTGCCCATGCGGCACCGCGAACAACAACACCGCACTGGCTCCCATCGATGCGATCACCGCCAGCGCTCCCAATCCCGGCAATGCCCACGACGAGATGCCGATCAGCATCAGCATGGCCAACATCGCCCCCGCGCCGGACACGACACGCTCGGCGAGGCTGATTTCGACGATCTCAAGGCCGAGCCACCGGCGCAGAGCTGGGAAAAACATGGTTGGGGAGGTTGGGTGACACCCGGCGCGGTTGGTCGCCGAGATGCTAAGTTGCCCATACGATACAACAATTAGCTCTCTAGCAGGCGGAAGGCTGAAGACCCCATTCTGAGCATGCGTGCACGTGAATCTGTGCTTAGCACCGGCTTCCGCATGTCCACCCACACCTCGAACCGTCCCAAACACTGGAAACAAGCCCTCGCCGCCGGTGCGGGCGGCATGCTGGTGATTGGATTGCTCGCCGGGACACGCTCCAGCACGCTGCCGCTGCTGATGGGCTCGTTTGGCTCCTCCGCGGTGCTTGTCTTTGGCTTTCCTGAGTCGGGCTTTTGCAAGCCGCTGCGCGTCATCGGGGCCCACATGCTCTGCTCGGCGATCGGTCTGGCCTGCCTGCATCTGTTTGGCGAGCACGCGTGGTCTCTCGGGCTCAGCGTGGGCCTCAGCATCACGCTCATGCTCGGCCTGCGCCTCGTGCATCCGCCCGCCGGGTCGAATCCGCTGCTCGTCTATGCCCTGCACCCCGGTTGGACCTTCCTCCTCTGGCCCGTGCTGCTCGGCAGCACCGCCCTCGTCGTCGGCGCGGCTCTCTGGCGGTGCCTCGTCGCGGAACAACCGAAGCATGGCGAGACGCCGCCGCAGCCGTGAAGCTTGCCTTTTTCCGCCCTTGCGCCGCGGAGTCCTGATCACGAGACTTCCCATCTCATGAACTCCGGCCCCGCTCTCGCTCTGCTCTCCCTCGCCTCCGCCTGCCTGCTGCACGCGGCCGAGCCCGCCAAGCCGAAGCCGGTGAAGCCCCTGCGCACCTTTGGCGACTTCCTCGCGGTGATCCCGAAGGACTTGGAGCCCGAGAATGCCCGCAACTGGACCGAGGCACAGAAGGAGGTGGCGAACGGCCTGCTCAAAAAGAAGCTCGTGGAAGCGAAACGCCCCGCACAGATGCGCTTCAAGGTGCATGGCGTGGACCACTGGGGCCGCTTTGTCGTGTGGTCCCACCTGCCTGCGGATGAAGGCTATGCCATCCGCGTCTTTGTCAGCCAGTGGAAGGATGCCGACATGCTGCCGAAGCTGGCCACGCTCCGCGAACGCGATCTCATCGAGGTCACCGGCGTGTGCGATCTCGCCAAGTTCGAGAACCTTTGGAACACCAACTCGCTCTCCCTCGGCATCGGCGGTGCCTCCTTCGTCAAACTACAGCCGAATGGCAAACCCGCGCCGCCGCCTGCTCGCATCCCGCTGAAGCTCATCTCCGCCGTTTACGGTTCCGGCACCGCCTTTGCCGATGTCACCGACCGCGTGAAGTCGCTGCTCGACGAGCCCGGCGCCCGCTTTTTCGCCAATCCGAACTGGCTCGGCGCCGATCCCACGCCCGGCTGGAACAAGGCTCTCGTCATCGTCCACGAGGTCAGCGGCAAACGCCGCACCTTCACCGCCGGCGAAAACGGCGAGGTGAGTGCTGCTTTGCTGGTGAAGTGAGCAAAGCTGCCATCAAGCACCGATGGCAGGCGGTCCGTTCGAGCGGCTCAGCGTGGTAGCGAGCAGGCTCAGCAGCACCCCCGCGATGAGTCCCACGGCCGCCCCGGCGGCTCCACCGAGGATCATCGGCATCTTCCAATCCTCCACATGCTCGGCTGAAGTCGTTGCACGCTCTTGAACGGCTGCGCTGTCGCTGCTCACACGAAACTCATCCAGCAGCGCATTCAGAAAGAGCTGCGTGTATTTGGGCTCCGGCCCGCTGGCGAGGATGTAGATGATCCCGCTGTCCTTCGCCTGTCGCGTGATGACGCTCATGTCGCGTTTCTTGAGCTCTGGGTGCAGTGCCAGAACGCGTTCATGAGCTCGGCGCGTCAACTCTGAGGATTCGAAGGTCTCCATGACGGCTGTCGAGCCGGGAGCAGCCGGACCTCCTGCTGCGACCGTCACTTTTGCCATGCTGCGAAAGACCTGCGGCTTTCCCGTGAGCCGCACGGCGGTCACAAAAACTCCCGCCACGCCACCGAGGACGAGGCAGACCAGGGTGACGGCGACACAGGTGAAACGGACTCCGCGTGAGGATGGGGTGCTCATGGTAAAAAGTGGCTGGAAACAGTCTGAAGGGCCGTGCCAAGTCCCGGCAAGACCTTTTTACGGGCGGCCTTGGGGCTTGCGCGAGCGGCCGGGTTTCGTAAAGGCTGCGCCTTCCCCATGACGCCCCAAGAAGTCGCCGTCCTCGATTACGGCTCCCAGTATTCCCAGCTCATCGTCCGCCGCGTGCGCGAGCTTGGCTTTGTCTCGCACCTTTATCCGCCTGCCGAGCTGCCAAACCTGCAGTCCCCCGGTGCCATCATCCTTTCCGGCGGCCCGCGCAGCACCACGGAGAAAGACGCGCCGGATGTCGATTTCGAGAAGCTGATGTCCTTCGGCGTTCCGGTGCTCGGCGTGTGCTACGGCATGCAGCTCCTCAACATCAAGCACGGCGGCACCGTGAAGCCCGGTGTCACCCGCGAGTATGGCCCGGCGAAGCTCGTCGTGACCGACCACGAGGACCTCTTCAGCAGCATCTCGCACGAATCGCAGGTCTGGATGAGCCACAGCGACACCTGCGCGAACCTCGCCGACACGACGAAAGTCATCGCCACGAATGAGGACGCCGTCCCGGTCGCTCTGAAATGGTCCGACCGCTGCTGGGGCATCCAGTTTCACCCCGAGGTCACGCACTCGCACGAGGGCGCGGCCATCCTGAAAAACTTCCTCACCAAGAGCGGCGCAAATCTCGCCGCCTTCGACATCGAAGCCTTCAAAGCGCAGATGCTCGACCGCATCAAAGCGGAGGTCGGCAACCGCGAGGTCATCTGCGGTGTCTCCGGCGGCGTGGACAGCACCGTGCTCGCCGTTTTGCTCGCCAAGGCCGGCGTTAAGGTGCGCTGCATCTTCATCGACACCGGCATGATGCGCCTGAACGAGGCTGCCGAGGTCAAAGCGCTCTTCGACGAGGTCGGTGTGCCCATCGAGCAGATCGATGCCAGCGCCATCTTCCTCGGAGCGCTCAAAGGCGTCACTGATCCCGAGCAGAAGCGCCGCATCATCGGCACGCTCTTCGTCGAGGAGTTCTGGAAAGTGGCCGACAACGTCGAGCTGCTCGCGCAGGGCACTTTGTATCCGGATGTGATCGAAAGCGCCACCAGCGGCAGCATTGCCAGCAAGATCAAAACGCATCACAACCGCGTCGATCGCATCATGGAGCTCAAAGAGGAGGGCAAGGTGCTCGAACCGCTCGCCGAGCTCTTCAAAGACGAGGTCCGCGCCCTCGGTGCCAGCCTCGGCATCCCTCACCGCGCCCTCTGGCGTCACCCATTCCCCGGCCCCGGCCTCGCCGTGCGCATCCCCGGCGAGATCACGCCCGAGCGCGTCGCCATCACCCAGCAGGCCGATGCCATCTTCATCGCCGAGCTGCGCCGCAGCGGCTGGTATGAGCAGACTTGGCAGGCTTACGCCGCGCTGCTTCCCGTCAAAACGGTGGGCGTCAAAGGCGATGAACGCAGCTACGAGCAGGCCATCTCCCTCCGCGCCGTCATCAGCGAAGACGCCATGACCGCCGAATGGGTCCGCCTGCCCTATGAAGTGCTCGCCAACACCTCCAACCAGATCCTCAACCGCGTCAAAGGCGTGAACCGCGTGCTCTACGACATCAGCACCAAGCCGCCGGCGAGCATCGAGTGGGAGTGATCACCATGAGCGCTGGATTTCTTCTTTCGTTCGAAGGCTCCGAAGGCTGCGGGAAATCCACGCAGATCCGTCTGCTGAAGGAGCGGCTCGAAAAATCTGGCCGTGAGGTCGTGGTGCTGCGCGAGCCCGGCGGCACGGAGATCGGCGAAAGCATCCGCCATCTCCTGCAACACGCGAAGGAAGGCCATGCGATGACCTCGGAGACCGAGTTACTGCTTTTCGCGGCCAGTCGTGCGCAGATCGTGCGCGAGAAAATCCGTCCGCTGGTCGCAAGTGGCGTGTTTGTCATCCTCGACCGCTTCCTCGACTCCACCACGGTGTATCAAGGCCATGCCCGCGGCCTTCCGCTCGACGCGGTGAACGCCATCAACCGCTTCGCCATCGGCGGCACGTTGCCGCAGCTCACGCTTTTGCTCGATCTCGATGTTCAGGCCGCCTGGCAGCGCATCCACGCCACCGGCCGCGAGCTCGACCGCATGGAAAGCCAGCCCCCCGAGTTCTTCGAAAAAGTCCGCCAAGGCTACCTCTCCCTCGCCAAGGCCGAGCCTGAACGCTTTCGCGTGGTCGATGCCTCGCAATCACCTGAAATGGTACACGAGCATATCTGGAGCCTTTTGTCAGCCTAGCCCGACCATGCCCTTCAAAGCCGATCATGCCCTGCAGCTCCTCGCGCGAGCCCGTGACAACGGGCGGCTCGGGCATGCTTACCTGATCACCGGGCCGAAAGAGGCGCGGCATGAGGAGTTTGCGGCGAAGGTGCTCGATCTCGTCGTCGGGACGCCGCAGCGGACGCTGGAGGGCTGGGAAGGCCAGGGAGCCGTTGTTTTGCGGCCGCAAAGCAAGTCACGCCGCATCACCATCGGTGAGGATGGCGATGATCCGGGCACGATCCGCTTTTTGGAAAAGATGATCCGCCGCACCGCCTCGCCGAACGGGTGGAAGCTCGGCATCATCGTCGATGCGGAGCGCATGAACGTGCAGGCGCAGAATGCCTTTTTGAAGACACTCGAGGAGCCGCCGCCTCGCACGCTGCTGCTGCTGCTCACCACGCAGCCGGAGCAGCTCCTGCCGACGATCCAGTCACGCGTCATCGAAGTGGGCCTGATGGCACCCGCGGGTGCCCGCATTTTCACCGAGCACGAAAACAAGCTGCTTATCGTGCTGGGCAAACATGCCGCGAAAGGCTCTGGAACGCTCGCCGGGGCTCTGGCGCTAAAAGCAGAGTTCGAGGAGATTTTGGAGGAGCTGCACGACGACCTCAAAAAGAAGCATGAGGAGGAGTTTGAGCGCGAAACCGAGCACTATGGCAAGACAACGGACGGTTCCTGGCTCAAACAACGCGAGGAGCAGGTCGAGGCCGCCATCGAGGCGGATTACATCCAGCAGCGCAGCGCCTTGATGGACCTCCTTCTGTCGTGGTTCGGTGATGTCGCACGCCAGCAGGCCGGCGCGGAGCATCTCGATCTGCCGAAGCATCAAAGCATGACGGCCTCGCTCGCCTCGAAGTGGTCGCCAGATGATGTCGCGAAGCGCGTGCGAGTCCTGCGGCAGCTCGAAAGCCATCTGCACACGAATGTGAATGAAGGCCTCGCCCTCGAAGTCGGCTTCATTCAGGCTTTCGGAAGCTGATCGGCCTCACACCGTCTCGCCGCGCACGAGGTTCGGCATCAACCGCACGGGCTTGGGGCTGGCGCGACCGGTCTGGGCCAGTGCGAGCACGAGCTTGGCAAGGCGTCGCGCAAACCGCGCGGGGTCCGCGGCATAGCGAGTGACCTTTGGCACGAGATGATCGAGGAAGGCATCATCATCACGCGAGACCACCGCGAGATCACGCGGCAGCCGATGCCCTTGCCGCAGCAGATGCGAGACGACGGTGAGCGCATGCATCGACCTTGCGACGAGAAACGCGGTGGGCTTCGCCGAGCTGCGCAAAGCCTCATCGAGGCAGCGCACGAGATCGCTGGCACTCTCGCGATGCCGCACGATGAGCGGAGCGATGCTTTTGCTGGCCAGTGCCTCTCGATAACCAAGCTCGCTTTCGGCATCGCCGCCGTGTGTTGAGTCCGGCAGCAGCAGCGCGATGCGGCGATGGCCTTTTTGCAAGAGCAGCGAGGTCGCATGGCGGCAGGTGGCACGGTAATCGATGTCCACCGAAGGCAGCGCGATGCCTTCGGCGCCTGTGCCGGCGATCACCGCAGGCAGTGTTTGCTCGCTGAACCAGCGCTGCATGGCCGCGGTGGATCGAAACAGCACCCACGCCGCTGGTGAAACCCGCTGCATGAGCTTTTTGAGGCTGCCCGCAGGCTTGTTCGTGAAGCATGAAGAGCTCACATGCACCTCGAGCAGGTAGTCCGCATCCGCCAGCAGCTCGCGCAAGGCATCGAGCCAGAACAACACGAAGGGCGGCATCAACTGCGCCGGCACTGGCGTGAGCAGCGCGATGGTGCGCGAGCGTGCGCGACCTGCGGTGGCTTTTGCGGCGGAAAGGATGAGGCGGCGTTTGTTCGTCACCGGTGAGATGACGCCCTCGCGTTCCAACTGGCTGAGCACCGCCCGCAGCGTGGGCCGGCTGATGCGCATCCGCGTGCAGAGCGTGCGCTCGGAGGGCAGATGCTCGGTCCACTCGCCTCGCTGAAGTGTTTCACGCAAAAAATCAGCGCTGTGAGCTACCAATGATGGCCTGGGCGGGACGGCATTCATGAATTGAAGCGGATGATGAGGCTGGTCAGCTCGCTTGACCACGGAGAAATCACCCGCGATCGCGTTTTCATGGCAAGCTCGTTCACACTCACCACCGCCACCAACCTCATGAAACGCCTGCTGCTGCCTCTCCTCGCCTTCAGTCTCCACGCCGCCGAGCCGATGCTGGAGAAACAAGACCTCTTCGTCGTCGGCGATAATCCCGCCTACAATATCTACCACATCCCCGGCATCGTGGTGACCGCCAAAGGCACCGTGCTGGCCTGGTGCGAGGCACGCAAAGGCGGCGGCGATTGGTCGGACATCCGCATCCTCCTGCGTCGCAGCACCGATGATGGCAAAACGTGGTCAACTCCGCAAAGCATCGCCGACGTGCCCGGACCCAAGACCAAGAACCCCTTTGCCCTGCGACTCAAAAACGTGGACACCACGCAGGTCACCTACAACAACCCCGTGCTCATCGCGGACAAGGACGGCACCGTGCACATGCTCTTCTGCCTCGAATACGAGCGGGCCTTTTACCAGCGCAGCGATGACGACGGCCTCTCGTGGTCGAAGCCGGTCGAAATCACCTCCACCTTCGACACCTTCAAAAAGCACTACGACTGGAAAGTGCTCGCCACAGGCCCCAATCACAGCATCCAGCTCAAAACCGGCCGTCTCGTGGTGCCGGTGTGGCTCTCCACCGGCACGGGCGGCAATGCGCATCGCCCCAGCGTGACCGCCACGATCTACAGCGATGACCAAGGCAAGACCTGGAAGGCTGGTGACATCGCCGTGCCTTGCACGGACGAGTGGATCAACCCGAATGAAACCGTCGCCATCGAGCTCAATGATGGTCGTGTGATGCTCAATGTGCGCAGCGAGTCGAAAGCGCACCGTCGCCTCGTGGTCACGAGCCCCGATGGCGCGACGAACTGGAGCACGCCGAAGTTCGACGATGCCTTGCTGGAGCCGATTTGCATGGCGGGCATCGTTCGTTACCAGCACGGCGGCAAAAGCCTCATCCTCTTTTCGAACCCGCATAACCTTGAAGGAGGTCGCGAAGGCACACCGGAGCCTGGGAAGAGCCGCGCCCGCAAAAACGTGAGCGTCAAAGTCAGCCGTGATGAAGGCCAGACATGGCCTGTGAGCAAAACACTCGAACCTGGCCCCAGCATGTATTCCGACATCGCCGTGACGCAGAAGGGCACGATCCTGTGTTTCTACGGCAGCAGCAACAAACCGGGCTTCGCGGGCTCAGGACTCACCTTGGCCCGATTCAATCTCGAATGGCTCGAGCAGCCTTGATCAGGCTGTGGCATGCTTCACGAGCTCACGCACGTGCTTGCCGAGCATGTCGAACTCCACGTTCATCCGGTCGCCGGGCTTTTTGGTGCGCAGGTGCGTGACTTGCAGCGTGTGCGGAATGATCCAACAGGTGATGCTGGGGCTTCCGACCTCCGCGGCGGTCAATGAGATGCCGTCGAGGCAGATGGAGCCTTTGGGAATGACGAGGCCGCGATGCTTTTCCGGAAACTCCACCTCCAGCCGATGATCCTGGCCGTGCGGGCTGAAGTCGAGAATGCGCACCGTGTCATCCACATGCCCCTGCACGAAGTGACCGCCGAAGCGATCGCCGAGGCGCATGGCACGCTCGAGATTCACCAGCGAGTCCGTTTGGAGATCGCCGAGGCTCGTGACGCGGAGTGTTTGCATCAGCAAATCAAAGGCGAACGTGCCCGCGGCAGTGTCGATTTGCGTCACGGTGAGGCAGCAGCCGTTCACAGCCACGCTTTCGCCGAGCTCGAGCTGCGGAGCGATGCTGGCGGCCTCGACGATGAGACGTGCGCTCTCGCCGCGGGGTTCGAGGGAGAGGATCTTGCCAGTGGTTTCGACGAGGCCGGTGAACATGAGGCTGGTTTAAGAGGGCAGGTGAAAGGTTTCAAGCAGTTGCCTTCGCTCCGCGGCCTTTGTAGGCGAAGGCGAAGAAGAGGCAAACCGCGGCGGTGAGGGCGGTTTCACCCGTCCAGAAGAGCTGCCAGTCCGTGTGATGATCCTGCGTGCAAGCACGGAACCACCAGCCTCCACCGAGGTAGCCGAGGAGATTCCCCACGCCGCTCATGAGCAGGGCCAGCAGTGCCTGGGCACGCACACGCCATTTCGGATCGATGCGCTCCTCGAGGTAGATTTGCGTGGTGATGAAATAGAGCGTGAAGGCCAGCCCGTGCAGGACCGTGCCGGTGATGACCGCGGGCAGGGTGTTCACCGCATTGAGCGAATAGCGCACGACACAAATGAGGATGCCGGAGAGGAAGACCCACTTCAGCCGGAAGCGTGTCATGACGCCGGAGAGCACCAGCATGACGAGAATCTCCGTCGTCTGCGCCAGCGACATCATCGCGGCGACGGAGGTGACGCCGAGCGTCTTCATCTGCAGCGAGGTGTAAGGATAAAAAGCCGCCAGCGGGATGCAGTAGAGTGCCGCCGTTATGAAGACGATGCGGTGATCGCGGTTCTTCAGCAGCGTGAGAGCATCGAGGCCGAGGATTTGAATCCACGAGCGAGGCTGTCCGGCATCCGTCGGCGGAATGGCCGGTATCATGAGGCTAAGCGCCGCCACCACCATCCACAGCGCCGAGGCCGTGAAGCCTCCGACGAGCGTCTCATCGGATTGCAGCACGAGGCTGACGATCCAGCATCCAGCCATCCAGCCGCCGGTGGCAAAGGCACGCAGCGGCCCGAACTGCCGTTTCGCATTCTGAAGCTGCGAAAACACGATGCTGCTGGCGATGCTCCACACCGGCGTGGCCACGAGAGCCTGCACTTGAGCCGCGATGAGAACCGCGGCATCGCTGAGGTGCAGATGCAAAGCGGTGCAGGTGAGTGCGAGCGTGATGCTGGTAAGGATGGCCAGCCAGCGCAGCAGCCGCACCGGTGCCATTCTTTGATCTGCGAGTGCCCCGGTGAAAAGCGGCGAGATGAAGGCCGCGATGCTCGTGGTGGCGAGCACCCACGGCACGAGATGCTCTCGACCGTGCGCTTTGAACACCGTGCTCAACGGCACAGCCCACATGCCCATCGGCATCGCCGTGACAAAGAACAGCGCCGCGAGCTTGCGGAGACTGGTCTGGGGCGGTTTGGGCAGCGACATTCGAGGGTGCCTGTAAGTGCGTGGCGGCTCCGCTTTGTCAAAGAGCGGCTCGGGTGCCTGCGAGGGCAAAAAGCGGCCCTCAACGTGAGGCGTGCACCGCTTTATCGCAGATAAACGATCCTTAATCTGCGGCGTGGCCCGGCATTTAGGCGCGGAGGGCTTTCCCCGGCAATGGACACCGAACCCCTCGGCGATCCGGCTTTGAAATACCAACCCTGCACGTCATGAAAACACATCGCCTCATCCCATCCCTGCTCCTGCTCGCCGTGAGCGGCAGCTTTGCCCAGCCAGCGCCCATCCCGCGCCCCCAACCGCCGAAACCGGGTGCGCACAAGCCCGGCTCGAACACCGGCGGCTCTGCCACCGATTTTGACCTGCCCGCCGAATTTCGCAGCGTCGATGGCTCGGCAAACAACACCGCGAACAGCACTTGGGGCACGCCGGGCACGCCTTTCGTGCGCCTCGCGCCTTCCGAGTATGCCGATGGCACCGGTTCGCCCGCTGGCGCCACGCGACCGAGCCCGCGTGCGATCAGCAACGCGGTGATCGCGCAGCCTTTCCTCCGACCAAACGCCCGCGGTGCCAGCGACATGATCTGGCAGTGGGGCCAGTTCATTGACCACGATCTCGATGAGACGATGACGGCGACGCCGGAGGAGGCTTTTCCGATCCTCGTGCCCACTGGCGATCCTTCGTTTGATCCCACGAGCACCGGCACGGTCACGATCCCGCTCTCGCGCTCGATTTACACATTGGCCAGCGGCAAACGCGAGCAGACCAACGCCATCACGGCCTACATCGATGCCTCGATGGTCTATGGCTCCGATGCCGCGCGTGCCACCGGCCTGCGTGCACTCGATGGAACGGGCCGCCTGAAGGTCGGTGAGGGTGATTTGCTGCCCTTCAATACCGCCGGGCTGCCGAACGCACCTCCCGGACCCGTCTTCTACCTCGCGGGCGATGTGCGTGTGAATGAGCAAATCGGCCTCATGGCCATCCACACGCTCTTTGTGCGCGAGCACAACTACTGGGCCGCTGAGTATCAAAAGGCGAATCCCGGCGTGGATGACGAGGAGACCTATCAATTCGCCCGCATGATCGTGTCCGCTGAAATTCAGTCGATCACCTTCCGTGAGTTCCTGCCGGTGCTCATCGGCCAGGCGATGCCCGCGTATCGCGGCTACGACGCCACGGTGAATGCCACGGTCTCGAATGAATTCGCCACCGCGGCCTATCGCCTCGGTCACACGCTGCTCTCGCCGCAGATTTTGCTGCGCAATGCCGATGGCAGCGATGTCACGGGCACGCCGCTGGCACTGCGCGATGCCTTCTTCAACCTTCCGGTGTATGCCGCGAATGGCATAGATCCCATCCTGCGCGGCCTTGTCTCGCAGCGTGCCCAGGAACTCGATGAATGGCTCGTCGATGATGTGCGGAATTTCCTTTTCGGTGCCCCGGGCAGCGGTGGCTTCGACCTTGCCTCGCTGAACATTCAACGCGGCCGCGATCATGGTCTGCCGAGCTTTGCGAACATGCGCAAGGCCCTCAAACTGCCTCCGGTGACCCGTTTCGAGGACATTACGCGGAATCGCGATGTGCTCGCCGAGCTGCGCAATGCCTACACCTCGCCCGCGGATGTCGATTTGTGGGTCGGCGGCCTCTGCGAGACCGATCGTCCCGGCTCGATGGTGGGCGAGACCTTCACGCGAATCCTTGTCGATCAATTCCGCCGTTGCCGCGATGGCGACCGCTTCTGGTATCAGGCCTACCTGCCCGCCGGCCTCGTCCGCGCCGTGGAGCAGCAGACGCTCGCCACCATCATTCGCCGCAACACCGGGATCAAAACCGAGATTTCCGACAACGCCTTCCTCGCGCCACCCCCGCGCCGCGGAGGACGTTGATCGGTCTGAAGGAGTGTTGAGGTGAACCACGCCGGGCGTTGGACGGGAGGTCCAGCGCCCGGTCTTTTGCTGGCGGTCAAAAGCAGCCGTGCTAGGCTCCGCCCCCATGCCAGCCCGCAAGCCTTCCGCCGCCGAAATCCGTGAATCGCACGGCTTTGTCCGTGTCGCCGCCGTGTCACCGGAGCTGGTGCTCGGTCATCCGGGTAAAAATGCCGTCATCATGGCCAAGGAGGCTCTCCGCCTCGCGAGCGAAGGCTGCCGCGTGATCGTTTTTCCCGAGCTCAGCCTCACCGGCTACTCCTGTGGCGATTTGTTTCATACGCAGACGCTGCGCACGCAGGCCATGCAGGCGCTCGCCATGCTCACGGATGCCACGGCGGATTGTGATGCGCTCATCGTCACCGGCCTGCCGCTCCTCGTTGAAGGTCGTCTCTACAATGTGGCCGCCGTGCTCGGCGGAGGCGAGGTGCTTGGTTTTGTGCCTAAAACGCATCTGCCGAACTCGGCGGAGTTTTATGAGCGTCGCTGGTTCTCGCCCGCTCACACGCTCGTGGAGCCTGAAATCGGTCTCACGGATCAAATCAGTGCGCCCATCGGCACGAACCTGCTTTTTCAGCTCAGCGGCATTCCGGGCTGCGTGCTCGGTGTGGAGCTTTGCGAAGACCTTTGGACCGTGAATCCGCCCTCTGGGCCGCTCGCTCTCGCCGGAGCCACGATCATTGTGAATCCCTCCGCCAGCACCGAACTGCTCGGCAAGGCCCCGTATCGTCGCTCGCTCGTCGCGCAGCAGTCCGCACGCTGCCTCGCGGCCTATGTGTATGCCGGAGCAGGCGCGGGCGAGTCGAGCACGGATGTCGTTTACTCCGGTCACTGCCTCATCGCGGAAAACGGTGCTATCCTCGGCGAGTCGGAGCGATTCAGTTTCGATACCAAAACCGTCATCGCCGATGTCGATGTGCCGCATCTGCTGCACGAACGCATGCGCAGCACCTGCTTCCGCGATGAACGTCCCACACTCGAAACCGAGATCGTGACCTTCCATTTCGACTCCGCGACCACGAAAGATGCCTCGTTGCGTCGTCCGCTCACGCCGCATCCCTTTGTCCCGCATGCCAAGGCTGACCGGAATGCCGTGTGCGAAGAGATCTTCGCCATTCAAAGCACCGCGCTGGCTCGTCGCCTTCGTCAAACGCAGTCCAAGACCGCCGTCATCGGCCTCTCCGGCGGCCTCGATTCCACGCTGGCACTTCTCGTGATGCTCGATGCGGTGAAACGCGCCAAATTGCCCGCGTGCAAGATCCTCGCCATCACCATGCCAGGCTTTGGCACCACCAAACGCACGCGTGGCAATGCCGAAAAGCTCGCCGAGGTGCTTGGCATCGAGCTGCGCACCATCTCGATCAACGATGCCGTGCGCCAGCATTTCAAAGACATCGGCCACGCCGAGTCGCAGCACGATGCCACTTATGAAAACTCGCAGGCCCGCGAGCGCACGCAGCTCCTCATGGACCTCGCGAACAAGACCGGCGGCATCGTTGTGGGCACCGGCGACCTCTCGGAGGCCGCGCTTGGCTGGTGCACCTTTAATGGCGATCACATGTCGATGTATCACGTGAACGCCGGCGTGCCGAAAACCCTCGTGCGCTACCTCATCGAATGGTGCGCCGAAGGTCCCTTCGCCGCGAAGGCGGGCGACATCCTGCGCGACATCGCCGACACGCCGATCACGCCCGAGTTGCTGCCGCTCAACGCCGACAAATCGCTCCAGCAGAAGACCGAGGACACCATCGGCCCTTACGAGCTGCACGACTTCTTCCTCTTCCACTTCGTCCGCCACGGCAGCAATGCCGCGAAGATTCAGTGGCTGGCCGAGATCGCCTTTGCCGGGCGTCACAAGCCCGCCGTGATCGCGAAATGGCTCGCCGTCTTCTTCAAACGCTTCGCCCAGAACCAGTTCAAACGCTCCAGCATGCCCGACGGCCCCAAAGTCGGCACCGTCGCCCTCTCGCCCCGCGGCGACTGGCGCATGCCAAGCGACTTCAGCGGTGATCTGGGAGCGTGAGACGAGTCAGCCTAGGGGCACTGTTTGATTCACGGTTTAGGTGCCGCATGAGGCGCTGTCAGACGAAGGAACGATAGAAATGCCTGCCGCTGCGAAGCCGGGTGAAATGCTCTTTGCGGCACGCAGTGCTCGAGGCCATCCGAGAACCACATTAACACGCCTTCGTCCGTTGATGCGAACGCCACGAGTTCTGCCCAATTTCGTTCATACTGCCCCTTGCCCACCTGTTCGATTCGAATGATCGCTTCAGAGAATTTCAAAACGAACTCCTGCGAAATCGGGACCGAGGCACGAATCTTGTGCCGCTGTATCATGGGAGCGAACAAGTGCCTCCAGACGATCATCCACCCCATGGCACTGAACAACGCGCTTTGCCAAACTGGTGCGCTTTGAATGATGCCGGCGATGTTTGCCAAACCACCTCCCAACCAGATAAAACCGAGTCCCACGAGGCAGATCCGCAGCCAAGGTCGAAGCTGGCTGCTCCGACGAACAGACGCCTCATAGGCCTGCAGAATCTCTTCTCTGCCGGTGACAAAACAAAAAACAAACTCTGGCTGGCCAGTTGCACTTGGTGCTGGGGTAATGCGGCTGTCGTCAGGCGGAGGAAGGACTCCTGCTTGTGTTGGATTCATAAGCTTGGACAAGCGATCCTTGGAAAAAATAGATCACTTCATCTCCCGGAGCGGCACGACCTTTCGGTCCAGATCATGTACCGCGTGGATGCGGCGCACGGTGCCGCTGCGGGCACGCATGAGGATGGAGTGGGTCTCGACGCGATGACCGACAAGGCGGCAGCCGGGAAGCAGCGGGCTGTCACTGATGCCCGTGGCGCAGAAAAGGGCGCTCTCGCCGAGGATGAGGTCGTCGATGCGGAAGACCTTGTTCAGCTCTTCCTCGCCCACTTCGGCGATGATCTCCGCTTTGTGCTCCTCCGTGTGCGGCCACATGCGGAGCTGCATGTCTCCGCCGAGGCATTTCAGCGCGGCAGCGGCGAGGATGCCTTCCGGCGAGCCGCCCATGCCGATATAGAGATCCACATTGGAATCCGGCAGCGAAGGCGCGACGGCGGCGGCGATGTCGCCATCGGAGATCATGCGCAACGCAGCACCGCTTTCACGGATCTGTCGCACGATGTCCGCATGACGCGGGCGGTCCATGGTGGAGACGACCAGATCCCGTTCACGCTTGCCCAAGGCGGTGGCGACAAAGGCAATGACGTCCTTCAAAGGCATGTCGAGGAAGCAGCGGTCCCCCTTCTCGATGAGCGCCTTCTTCACGGCGGGACCGTAGGCGATCTTGTGCGAGTAAAAGGAAGGCAGGTTCTTCATCGCGCAAGGGGCTCCATCCGGCACCTGCGCCGCGGCGATCACCGAGACGCTGTTCGGCATGCCTTTCGCGATGTTGCTGGTGCCATCAATCGGGTCGAGCGCGATGTTGAAACGCGGTGAGCCATCCCGCCAGGTGCCGAGATGCTCGCCAATGAAGATGCCGGGTGCGTTGTCCTTGATGCCTTCGCCGATAACGACCTCGCCGCGGATGTCGAGGATGTCGAAGACGCCGTAAATCGCCGAGCAGGCTGCTCCATCGGCGAGTTCCTTCTCACCACGACCCAGCCAGTGGATGGCTTGCAAAGCGGCGTTTTCGGTGGCGCGGACGAATTCGAACTCGAGAACGCGTTCAAGGTCGAGGGTGGAGCGGAGCGGGGGCAGGCTGTTGGACATGGGCTGAGTAAATCCGAATGATGCGGTGATGTCGAAGGCAGAAGTGCGCTATTTCTGGCACTTCGGGCAGAAAAAGGTCGAGCGTTGGCCGAGGACGATCTTTTTCACCTTCGCTCCGCAGGCGCGGCAGGGCTCGCCAGCTCGATCATAAACGCGGAGGGTTTGCTTGAAGTAGCCGGGCTCGCCTTTTTCGTTGAGGAAGTCCCGCAGCGTGGTGCCGCCCATCTCGATGGAGGCCGCGAGCACCTCGCGGATGGCGGCGACGAGTTTTTCAAGGCGAGGCAGGCTCACCTTACCCGCTGGTTTGCGTGGATCGATGCCCGCCATGAAGAGCGCCTCGCTGGCATAAATGTTGCCGACACCCACGACGACATGCGCGTCCATGATGACCAGCTTGATGGCGGCGGTTTTGCCAGCGCAGGCTTGCTTGAGATGGCTGGCGTTGAAATCGGGTCCAAGCGGCTCGGGGCCGAGATCACACAGCAGTTTGTGATTTTGCGGATCACCTTCGATCAGTAGCGCGGCTCCAAAACGACGCGGATCATGCAGGCGGAGCTGCTTTCCGGTGTCCATCGTGAGGGCAAAGTGGTCATGCTTCCGCCATGGCGTGTCCGGCGGCACGATGCGGAGGCTGCCGGACATGCCGAGATGCAGCAGCAGCGTGCCTTTCGCCGTGTGAAAGAGCATATACTTCGCCCGGCGCTCGCCTGTGGTGATGCGCTGGCCTTCGAGGTCATGCATCGCATCCGGCACCGGCCAGCGGAGACGTTTGTCACGCACGATCACCTCGGTGATGCGATGGCGAATCAGATGCGGCGAGACGCCGCGGAGGGTGGTTTCGACTTCGGGAAGCTCGGGCATGGACAGCCGGATGGTGGGCGGTGTTGCCCGCACGGCAAGAGCCACCTGTGTGTGTTAGCATAACATGCAGGCCCGTGATATTCCTCGCCGCCACGGCCGTCTTTCTCTGCCATCCTGCACACCGCATGAAACGCTTCTTCGACTGGTTCAACAATCTCTACCCCGTTTGGCTCGTGAGCCTCGCGGTCATCGCGTTTTTCAAGCCGCCGGTGATGCTGTGGTTCAATTCCGACTGGGTCTTCTGGTCGCTCGCGGCCTCGATGCTTGGAATGGGGCTCACGCTGAGCTTGGATGACTTCAAAGCCATCGGCCGCATGCCGGGAAGCGTGGCGCTGGGCTTCATCGCTCAATACACGATCATGCCGCTGGCCGGGTGGGCCACGGCGAAGATGCTCAACTTGGAGCCAGGCCTCGCGGTTGGCATTATTTTGGTGGCAAGTTGCCCCGGCGGCATGGCATCGAACATGATCAGCTACCTCGCCCGGGCGAATGTGGCGCTGTCTGTCGTGCTGACGCTGTTCTCGACCATCCTTGCGTTCTTTTTCACACCCATGTGGACCAGCACGCTCGCGGGACAGTATGTGCCGGTGGACGCTGTGAAACTGGCACTGGATGCGTGCAAGCTCACCCTCGCTCCCGTGGTGCTTGGCGTGCTCATTCGCTGGAAACTGCCTCGAACGGCTGATCAAATTGGTGCCTGCGGACCCACGGTGGCGGTGCTCGCCTTTACCTGCGTCACCGGCGGCATCGTGGCCGCCAGCGCGGCGGCCATCGCGAAGAACTTTGGTGTCCTGGCACTCGCGGCGTTCGTGCTGCACGTCATCGGGTTCAGCGTGGGCTATGTGTTGCCGAAGTTGCTTCGCTATCCCGAGTCCATCGCCCGCACGGTCAGCATCGAGGTGGGCATGCAAAACGGCGGCATGGCCGCGTCGCTCGCGCGGATGCATTTTGCCAGCATGCCGCTGGCCGCGGCAGCCGGTGTGTTCAGTGGCGTGATGCAAAACATCATCGGCGGCATCGCCGCGGCGATCTGGAAGCGTCGTCCACCTTCCGCATGAGCCGTCGCGATATCTATTATTGGAAATGTGACCGTCCCGCGGCTTTTCATGGCACGCAGGTTCGTGGTGAAGCGGATGCTGCAATCACGCGTGAACTCGAACAGGAGCTTTGCAGGCACTTTGACACCTCAAACGTCGTTTTGCAGCCCGGCAGTGGTCAGGGCAATCATCTCACTTGGACTGCCGAGGTGGATGGAAAGGCTCTTTTCATCCGTGTGGAGAACGGACCGGAAAAGGATGGGCACTTGGCGGTGGAGAGCACGGTCCTGGATTGGGTGCGCGAAGCAGGGGTGCGCACGCCACGCGTGTTTGGCTGCGATGCGACGCGGAGTCGCGTGCCGTTTGCGTGGCAGGCTTTGGAACGAATCTCCGTGCCCGATTTGAATCAGTGGTTCAAGCAGGGGACGCTGGAGGTGCCGAAGGTGGCGTTTGAGATCGGCGCGGCGGTGGCGAAGTGGCAGGAGATCACGTTCGAGGGCTTTGGGGTATTAGAGTGGTCCGCACAGTCCTCTGTGCGGAACGAGGGCCAAGGAACGTCCGAACCGCACAGAGGACTGTGCGGACCACATTTTCGCTACGCGGACTATTTCCACCTCCGACTTGATGAGCATCTGCGCTTTTTGACGACGCGGGGCTTCTTGGTGAATGCGGATGAGATTCGAGCGGAAATCGAAAGCCATCGTCCGCTGCTCGATCTCGCTCCGGGATGCCTTGTTCATAAGGATCTGGCGCTTTGGAACATCCTCGGCACCGAGCGGGAGATTTATGACTTCATTGACTTTGATGACAGTATTGCGGGTGATTCGATGGATGATCTGTCGTTGTTGGCATGCTTTCATGACGCGGCGTTTTTGCAGCGGTCCTTCGAGGGGTATCAAAGTGTGCGTCGACTGCCGGAGGAGCATCTGCGGCGTTTTTGGCTGCACTTGCTGCGGAACATGATCGTGAAATCAGTGATCCGCGTCGGCGCGGGCTACTTTGAGCGCGATGGGGGCTTCTTTTTGAATTCGCCCGGCACGAATCTCCGCCAGATCACGCTTTCAAAGCTCGCCACGGCCTTGCGGGGCTTGCGAGAGGGCAGCGGGCTCGACATTCTCTGAACCATGAAAACACACATCGGCACTTTTATCTCCATCGGATCACCAGCGGTCACGGAACTCGCTGCGGAATGCGGCTATGACTGGGTGCTGATCGATCTCGAGCATGGTTGCGAGTCCGAGGCCGCGCTGCCGAACCAACTGCGTGCCCTGCGTGGCAGCCAAACGCTGGCGATCGTGCGCGTGAGTGCGCCGCATGCCGATTTGATCGGTCGCGTGCTCGATTGGGGCGCGGATGGCATCATGGTGCCGCATGTGGATACCGTGGCGCAGGCGGAGCATTGCGTGAAAGCGGCCACGTATCCGCCGAAGGGCATCCGCGGGGTTTCACGAACGGTGCGGGCTTATGGTTATGGCATGCGTTTGCCTGGCGATGAGATGCCGAAACCGATTATTTTGGCTCAAATCGAGACGGCGGAAGGTGTTTCGAATGCGGAGGCCATCGCTGCGGTGGAGGGCATTGATGCCTTGTTCATCGGTCCGGCGGATTTGAGCTATGATTTGAAGGCAAGGAAGTCGCCACGCAGTTACGACGAGTGTCTTGATACGGTCGCGAAGGCCGCAAAGGCTCACGGCAAGGGCTGCGGCATTCTCGTTCGCCATGCTGACGACAAGGAAATGCTCAAAGCGCTCGGCTTGAACTGGCTCGCGATGGATTCCGACCTTTCGCTCGTGCGCGAGGGCTTCAAGCGGAACCTCGAAACAGCACGGCGTTGGTGAGGCTCACTTGGAGAGTTCGGCCACCTTGGCTGCGAGAGCTTCAAACGAGAGACGATCGGCATTGCTCTTGCCGACATGGCGGAAGACTTCCTTGCCGTCCGGGCCGATGAGAATGGTGGCGGGGTAATGCACGACCTGGCCGTGGAACTTGTAGCCATCGGGGATGTCAAAGGCCTTGGCGAGCTTCGCGTAGGGATCGCGGTAGATCGGGTTCTTCGCGAGATCCTCGGCGGGGAGTTTTTTCGCCCAAGCTTCGATTTCGCCGTCGGCGTCCGGCTTGAGGAAGACCTGCGTGACATTCGGCAGCGTGGCGGACTTGGCGAAGTAGTCACGCGTGTGCTTCAAGCAGAGCGGGCATTCGGTTTTCAGCAGAAAGTGCAGGGCCACGAACTTCCCGCGTGCCTCCTTCAGCGTGAAGCTGCCCTTGCCTGCGGCGGCACGCACGGTGAAGTCCTCCGGCGGGGCGGCGCTGACGAGGGTGGTGACGAGCAGCAGGGCGGTGAGGAGATGTTTCATGGCAGGTCCGGTTGGGAGGCGGCAACCGGGCAAAAATTCCGAGATTTTCCTGTGAAATCCGGTTTTCGGCCTACTCTCGCGGCCCCATGACCGCCTCCCCCCTCATCCAGTCCAAGATCATCGAGCTCTGCGAAGCCCTCGTGGCCGATGGTGATGTGAAAAACGCCCGCCAGCAGGCCGAGACCTTCCTCGCGGATGAAGCGGCCATGTCCCTGTATCGTGAGATGGCCACGCTGGGCCGCGCTTTGCATCAAAAGCAGCATCATGGCGAGGAGCCGACCGGCGATGAGATCACGCGTTTCAATGGCCTGCAGGACCGCTGCGAGGCGCATCCGGTCATCACCTCCTTCCTGAATGCGCAAGAAGTGCTCAGCGGCGTGGCGGAAGCGGTGAACGCCTTCGTGGGCAAGAGCCTCGAAAGCGGTCGCGTGCCCTCAGCGGAGGAGATGGTGAAGAAAGGCGGCTGCGGAGAAGGCTGCGGCTGTCATTGATCGAGCGAGGAAGCTCAACCTGCCGGGAGCAATCGAGCGGCGATGGCCTGAGCGGTGCTGATGAGGCGCTGCTTTTCATCGCTGCTGAACTCATAAGGCGTGAGCTTGCCAATGCCGAGCGTGCCGCAGAGGCGTCCGCCGGCATCCAGCACGGGCACGGCGAGCGAGCCCTGCACCTGCGTCTGCTTGGCGCCGGGCTTGGCGACGCCGGAGGTGTCGGTTTGCAGATTGCAGAGCTCGACGGGTTCCTTCCGCTGCGCAGCGGCGCCAGCGATGCCTTTGCCCACGGGGATGCTTTGGATCACCGGCATGAGGGCGTCCGGGATGCCGCGATGGGCCACGAGCTTCAAATGACCATCCGCGGGATCGAGACGGTGGAGGGTGCCTGTCACACAGCCAAAGGAGGCGATGGTCTGGTCGAGGAATTCACTCCACGGGGGAGCCGGGGCATGGTTGGAACTCATGGCGCGTATAGGGTTCGGTTTTTTCGTTGAGGCGGGGATACGAGGGAAGTATCCTCGACCATACTGCCTTATGAACACGATTTCATGCTCCGCCATTTTTGCGGTTCTCTTGCTTGCTGCTGCCGCCCGGGCCGCCACACCCGCGCCTTCCGGCAAATCGGGCGTCATGGCCCGCTCCCACTACTACGACGACAATTCGCACACGGACACCGTGCTCGACATGAACGTCCATGAGATGGAGGAGCGGACCTATGACGCGCACGGAGCGCTCCAGATGCGCAAGCACTACCTCGTGAACGACCTCGGCCAGCCCACGCAAGGCAATGTGTATGACGGCCGCAATAACCTCGTGGCCCGCTCGCGGATCGTCTTTGACGAATTCAACCGCATCAAGGAGATGCAGACCGCCAATCTCCAAGGCGAGGTCTTCCAGCAGATCATCTATAGCTACGATGCCAGCGGCAAGGCTGGGAAGCCGAAGGTGATCAACTACAACACGAAGACTCCCACCTTCAAACCGGCCACGATGGACTTCACGAAGGTGATGCCGCCTCCAGGGCAGGAGCAGTCCACACCGTTGCAGGGCGGGCAGCCGATGGCGCAGCCGGTGCAGGGCTTCCAGCCCGGCAACGCGGTGCAGCAAGGCGCACCGATCTATGCGCCCGGTGCCGAGCCGCCGAAGCAGGAGGAGCCCAAGAAGAAATCCATCTGGAAGCGCATCTTCGGCAAAGATTGACCGCTACGGGTCACTCGACCCAAAGCACGTTCAGCCCGAGTTTGGCAGCGATCTCGCGTCCGCGTTCCGGTCCGAGCACGAGCAGAGCCGTAGCGTAGCCATCGGCTATGGCCGCGGAGACATGCTGGATGCTCACGGATCGCAGCGCATGGCGCACCGGTCGGCCTGTGCGAGGGTCAATGACATGCGCGTAGCTTTTTCCTTCGTGCTCAAAGTGCTGCCGATAGGTGCCGGAGGTGGCGAGCGAGGCATTGTCGAGCCGCAGGGCCTGCATCGAGTCGCCCGCCGCTGCGTTTGGTGCCTGCACGCCGACGAGCCAGGGCTTTCCATCGGCCGAGTGACCTCGCGCGAGGACCTCGCCACCGAGTTCGATGAGGAAATGATGCTCGCCGGAGGCTTCCAGCCAGCGAGAAAGCCGTTCGAGCGCCCATCCCTCGGCCACGGACGAGAGGTTAATCTGTGTATGCGGGTGTTTTTTGCGCAGGGCAGGAGGCTCATCGCGAATATCGAGTTGGGACCATCCGCAGGCTTCGCGAGCTTTGTTGATGGCTTCACCCGTGGGTGGCTCGGCACGACGATTCGCCACACCAAAGCCCCACAGATCGATCAAAGGCGCGAGCGTGATGTCGAGGGCTCCATCGGTATCCTGAGCGATCTTTTCAGCGAGGCGCACCAGCTCGATGACCTCCACCGGCATGTTTTGCCACTCGGTGCTCGTGGAGGCGTTGAAGCGTGAAACAGCGGAATCGGGCCTCCAGTGCGAGATTTGCGTTTCCCAGGCAGCGAGCTGGTTTTGAAGGCCTGCTGCTTTTTCGCGCGAGAGGCCTTTCGATGCCTTCAGATACCAAGTGGTGCCAAAAGCCGCGCCGGTGTGCTCATGAGGCATGCTTTGCCGTTCGCATGCCGCCAGGAGCAGCATGCTGCACAACAAGAAAAAGCATCCACGGCGCTGCATGATCGTGATTCTAAGGCACGTTCACGCCGCCTCCATGAAAAACACCGCTCCGCTCTCACGCCGTCGCGCCCTTCAGACCTTGTTTTGCTCCAGCGCCGCGATGGCGCTCAACGTGCGAGCGCAGTCCGCGGCGGCCACGACGCCCGGCACGCTGAATTTCCTCCTCATTGGCGACTTCGGCACTGGCGGCGTGGACCAAAAGAAGGTTTCCGCCGCCATGCAGGCCTTCGCTTCGAAGAACAACATCAAGCCGGACGCGCTTTGGATGCTGGGTGACAACTTCTACAGCCTCGACAAGAGCCCCGGTGGCTTCAGCGTGGACTCGCCGCGTTGGAAAAACGAGATCGAGGACATGTATCCGGCCTCCGTGTTTCCCGGGCTGATGCATGCAGTGCTCGGCAATCATGACTACCACGACAATCCCGGCGGTCAGAAGGTGCAGCTCGCCTACGCGAAGAAGCCGGGCGTGCGCTGGCACATGCCGTCGAAGTGGTATCGCCTCGATCTGGGTGGTGAAAAGCCGCTGGTCACCTTCCTCTGCCTCGACAGCAATCTGCCCACCGTGAGCGGTGGCAAGGACAAGAAGAGCGGCAAGGACCGATCCTGCCTCACCGCCGCGGAGGCGGAGGATCAGATGGCGTGGTTCAAGGCGGAGCTCGCCAAGCCGCGGGCACCTTTCACCATCGTGGCCGCGCATCATCCGGTGTATTCGAATGGCGATCATGGCGACACGAAGACGCTCGTGCAGCAGTGGGATGGTCTTTTGCAGGCCAACAAGGTGCACGCCTACATCTGCGGTCACGATCATGACCTCCAGCATCTGGAGCTGGAGGGCCGCTTCACCTCCCACGTGCTCTCCGGTGGCGGCGGCGCGAAGACGCGACCGCTCGAAGGCAAGCACAAGGTGCCGTTCGGCAAGGACACGCATGGCTTCACGCATCTTTCGATCAGCGCGGATGCGGTGAGTTTTGCGCATTACGATGCCACGGGAGCTTTGCTGCACCGCTTCACGAAGCGCCAGGACGGCAAAGTCGAAATCGGCGTGTAGTCAGTAGTAGCGGGGCCATTCCTGGGCCCTTTGACCGACGGGGCAGAAATGCCCCGGTTACTTCAAAGACCGCTCTCGGGCTTATACCAGCGGGCCAATGTCATCTCGCAGATGGCCTGCGGAGTCTTTTCCTTGGCACGCATGTCGATGTCGAACTCGATGACCTTGATGGCTTGAAAGCGTTCCGGGCTCTGCAAACTGGCCAGCCAGCCGAGCAGCGTGGTCTGATCACCACGCAGGCGGACCTCCACGGCCACTTCGCGGTAGTTTTCATTGCTCGCGGGTTCGAGCAGGCGCTGCTGCTCGACTTTCAATTCGAGGTCGAGCGCATCGTTTTGCACGTCTTCGAGCAGTTTCGCCTGCGCCTGACCGAGGCTCTCGGTCGTCGGCATCGTCTCGCGCAGCCACTTGCCGCGTTTGTTCCAAAACTCGCGGTCATCAAACAGCACCTGCAACTCATCGAGCTCGCTTTGCAGCGTGGTGATGCGTTCCTGCGCGGTGCGGCGGCGGTTGAGGAACTCATTCGCGGCCAGCATGCCGCCCACGAGCACCAGCGAGCCGACGCAGGCTAGGAGGAGCTTCTTTTCGCGGGCGGTGAGAGCGAGGGCCATGAGTGCGGGAAAGGGTTATTGAAGCTTGCCCTGGGCGCGGAAGGTGGCGGTGGTGCCTTTGACCTCCGGGCGGGGATTCGTCCAGGTGTAGCGGGAGAGCGCTTTGTTCTTTTTGAAGTCCTCGATGAACTGGAAGGCGAGCTGCGCATCCCGTGCCTCGCCGCGGACCTCGATCTCGTTGCCCTTCACCTCGAACTTGCGGATCACGATGCCAGTGGCTGGCATCAGGCGAGTGACCTCGGCGAGCAAGAACATGGGATAGCGCTGCGAATCGACCGCCACCGCATACGATTTCCAACGTCCCGCGATCTCGCGCACAGCCTCGGCCGGCTCACGGATGAGCGACACCTGCTGCTCGATGTCCGCGGCCTTGCGTTCAAGCGACACGAGGTAGGCGTAGGCCAGGAAAATGAGCGACACGACGAGCCCGCTGCCGAGCATCGTCCAGCGGATGAGCTGGCTGCGGGAGGCGGCGTCGGTCTGCGCGGTGCGCACCGCGGCAGGGAGCAGCTTCGTCCAGCCATGCGTGTCGAGTTCCGCCTTCGGCGAGAGGGCGGCCACGTTGCGCACGGGGATGCCAAGCGCCTGCGAGAGGCGGTCGGCGAGTGATTTGTCAAAGGCATCACCGATGAGCGAGACGCCGGTGATGCTGCCATCGCCGAGATCGGCCTCCACGGACAGCCGGGCCAGCGTGATTTCCAGTGCCAGCGCATCATCTGGCGCAGGTGCCTGGGCGAAAATGTGGCTGTGGTAGAGCTTGCCACGATGGCTCGCGGCGAGCACGAGATCACCCTGCTCCTCGAGGATCACGATTTGATCCGCTGGCAACTCGGCGAGACGCAGCGCCGCGGTGTAGTCCTGGGCATTCGTCGCGGCCAGTTTTTCCGGAAAGGGCTCCGCCAGCACATCCACGCTGATGATGGCCTGGCCGCCATTGTGACCGAGGTGATGCCATCGGTAGTTTTTGCCCGCTTTGTCCTGATCGAGCTTCAGGCCGCGTCGCTCGAGGTTTGTCACCACGAGCTGTTCGAGCGTCTCATCGTCCGCCTGAGGCACCAAAAGGCCAATCGTGCGGCACGCGGTGGCCGGCAGTCCGATGAGCAACGGTTTAGCCAGATGAGCAGCATCTGCCGGGGCATCCACCGTCTCGCTGCTGGTCCTCGCACGGGGCTTCCACACACGCCAGGCGTTGTCAGAAGCTGGGAGGAGGAGGGTGGCGGCGGACATGCGGGAAAAAAGAGGGCGGAAAAGGGCCGCGTAGGAACGTCGCGGCAAGGGGGAAGTTGCGCCAGAAACGCGGTAATTACTTTCGAGGCGATATTGAACCTTTCCCACCCCGCCTGCGTCGGAATCTCCAACAACCCGTGCAGGCCATGAAAACTCCTTCTTTGGTCATTGTCGCCGCCGTCCGCACGCCCTTCTCACGCGCCGGGACGGATCTCGCCCACCTCGATGCCGTCGAACTCGGCCGCCATGCCGTCAGCTCGCTGCTCACCCGCACCGGGATCGACCCGATGCTCGTCGATGAAACCATCCTCGGCTGTGTCGGCCAGCCTGCGGACGCGATGAACATCGCCCGCGTCGTCGCCCTCCGCGCCGGCCTTCCCGAATCGAAGCCCGCGATGACCGTGCATCGCAACTGCGCCTCCGGTTTGGAGGCCCTCACGCTCGCCCACGCCAAAATGTGCGCCAGCCAGGGCGAGGTCTTCATCGTCGGCGGCACCGAAAGCATGAGCCAGATGCCGTTTTATTTCTCGAAGCCTGCCGTGGCCAAATTTGCCGCGATGAGCCGTGCTCGTGACTTCAAAGGGCGTGCGATGGCCGCGATGCGTTTCCGCCCCGCCGACTTCGCGCCGGTCATCGGGCTTAAGCTGGGCCTCACTGATCCCGTTTGCGCCCTGAACATGGGCCAGACCGCCGAGGTGCTCGCCCGCGAGTTCGGCATCGATCGCGAGGTGCAGGATGCCTTTGCCATGCGCAGCCATCTTCGCGCCACCCAGGCCACGCACCTGCTGAACCAGCAAATCGCCCCCGTTTTGGGCAAAATGACCGTTTCCACCGACAACGGCATCCGCGCCGACTCCAGCCTCGACAAGCTGGCGAAGCTCAAACCGCTTTTCGACACGCTCACCGGCACCGTGACGGCTGGGAATGCCTCGCAGGTCACGGATGGAGCCGTGGCGCTGCTCGTGGCCAGCGAGGAAGCCGCCGCAGCGCATGGCTGGAAACCTCTCGGCAGACTCGTCAGCTATGCCGCCACCGGTTGTGATCCGATGCGCATGGGCCTCGGACCCGTGCGGGCGATGGAGGCCGCGCTGCATCGTGCGGGCTGGAAACTCGGCGATGCCGATGTTGTCGAAATCAATGAGGCCTTTGCCGCGCAAGTGCTCGCGGTGATGAAATGCCTCGCCGATCCCGCCAGCGCCCGTCGTGCCGGGTTGGAGGCTCCGCTCGGTGAGCTCGATCCATCGAAAGTGAACCCCTGCGGCGGAGCCATCGCCCTCGGCCATCCCGTCGGCGCCACCGGTGCCCGCCTCGTCCAGACCGCGCTGCATCAACTGCACGCCACCGATGCCCGCAAAGCCATCGTCAGCCTCTGCATCGGCGGCGGCCAGGGCATGGCGGCTTGTTTGGAGGTGATGTGATCACACTTCCGGCAGCTCAAAACCTGCGGCGTATTCTTCGACACAGAGCTTGTTGGCCTCCGCGGCGAATTCGCCGGTGAATTGATGCGTCACCGGATCGAAATCGAGCCATGGGCCGGCGATGATCGGCTGCGCCGCGAGGTCGATGCCGTTGTTGGCGAGGTTCTTGAGAAACTCCGCATACAGTTCCTGGCCGAATTTATCGCCCTGAAGGCGCTCATTGATCTCCGCGGCCTTCATCGCCTTGCCGAGGCGGTAGGAGACATTCGCGAGATGCGCCAAACAGGCCGCGTGATGACCGTGGCGGATGTGCAGCACATCCTTCGTGTATTTCCCGGCGCGGATGCTGTCGATGAAGTTCTTCATGTGGTCCGGTCCGGTGAGGAAGTTCTCGAACTTCGTGATCGTCTTGCCTTCGTTGTCGTAGGCCTTCGATTCCGCCACGTAGCCGCCCTCGCAGTGGATGATGTTGCCGGTGCGAATGCCCTTGTAAGGCGGTTCGCCGCTCTTTGGGTCCACGTTTCGCGACGGCAGGCCAAACTTGTCCATGATGAGCGGCACGGGCTCGTAGGGATGGAAGGCGATCTGGCAGTTCGCGCTGTGACCGTCGTCGGTGTAGCCCCAGCGATTGCCAAAGCTCATGACGCGTTTCGGCAGCGTGTCGGGATCGCCGAGTGCCCAGCGGGCCACGTCGTATTGATGCGGGCCTTGGTTGCCGATGTCGCCATTGCCATACGGCCACTGCCAGTGCCAGTCGTAGTGAAACTGCTTCCGCATGACCGGCATCTCCGGACGTGGCGCCGACCAGAGCTTGTAATCGACCGTCGCAGGTGGCGGCTGCGCGGCGTCCACCTTGTCGATGCTCATGCGCAGGCCGTGCACGAGAGCGTGGGAGAGCTTCGGTTTGCCGATGTGGCCTTCTTTGACCCACTGCATCGCCGCGGCCCAGCCTTCGTCCGAGCGACGCTGCATGCCATGTTGCACGATGATGCCCTTCGCGGCGGCTTTGGTGGCCGCGGCCATCAGCTTGGCGCTTTCGATCAAGTTATGGCTGACCGGCTTCTCGACATAAACATGCTTCCCATGCTGCAAAGCCGTCAAAGCGATCAAGACATGGCTGTGATTCGGCGTGGCGATCGTGACCGCATCGATCTCCTTGTCGGCGCAGCACTCGCGGAAGTCTCGGTAGGTGCGCACTTGGATGTTATCCTTCGCCAGCTCCGACACACGCTTGTCGATGACGGCCTGATCGGCATCACAAAGCGCCACGAGGCGCACACCGGGCACTTTCAGCAATTCCTTGATATGACCACCCCCGCGACCGCGAAAGCCGATCACGGCCACGCGGATGTCTCCATTCGACCCGACAGGCGCGGACCAGGCGGGAAGTGAAACAGCGCCAGCGAGCGAAGTGGCGAGGAAACGACGGCGGGAGGTGGTGGACGCGTTCATGGCGCGTCAAATACGTCCGCCGCTCCAAAAACCTTCCCGTCAGGCTCCGACGACACTTTTGATATGCTTCGTCGATCCCGCGAAGCACTCGTGCACATAAGTCATGGCCTTCTTCACCTTCGCTTGGGCTGCTGGATAATCCGCGTCGATGGCAAAGAGCGTCTCGGCGACCTTCTCGACGGGCGTCTCGTCCATTTCGAGCAGCCACTCGGGCAGGCCGATGTCTTTGAACATCCAGCATTTCGGCGAGTGGAACTCGGAGTAGGTGTGGATGATCGGCGTGCCGTTCGCGAGGGCGATGATGGGCGAATGCGGCTCGTGGCAGACGATGGTGTGGGCACGGGCGAAGATGGAAGCGGCTTCATCGGCGTTCCAGAACGTGTCGAGGTTCACGACGTGCTTCTGGATCTCCGGCGGCAGCGGATCGTGGATGAGGCGCTTGTTGTGGCCCATTTCTTTGATCGTCTCGGGTGCGATGAGCACCTTATGGCCGGTCTTTTTGACCCAAAGCGTCACAAGCTCGCGGAACTTCGCCGCGCGGCGTTCATCATCGGCGATCTGCTTTGGCGTGGGATGCAGCGGGTTGAGCTTCTCCGGTCGCGGATCGTCCACGCCGGGGTATTTCGGCGTGTTCGTGCGGATCATGACGGTGATGAACTTCTTCTCCTCCAAACCGAGCTTTTTCATCGTGGCGAGCCCGCGCTCGTCATCGCGCACATCGATCCCGAAGCAGCCATCCGGACCGAACTCCGCCTTCACGCCCGCGCTTTGCAGAATGCTCAGCGTCTTCGTTTCCCGCGTGTAGATGAACGAAGCGGCATTCAGCAGCTCGATGCGCTCCGCCGCGCCCTCGCCCTGCACCATGGTGGGGAAGAAGGACTGGCCGAAGAGGCCGTAGCGCCGCCCATGCTGGCGGCAGAACTTCATGTAGCTGAGGTCCTGGCCCATGCCGGAGTTGCGGATGAAGAGATCGCAGCTTTCGATCACGTCTTGGAGCTTGAGGTCCTTCTCGCCTTTGCCGTCGAGCTTGCCTTGCAGGAACTCGACCTTCGGAAAACGAGCTTTGAGCATCGCGAGAATGCGCTCGTCCACTTTCATAGCCCACACCATGACCTTCACCTCCGGCAGATGCTGCTCCAGCACACGCAAGGTGCCCGGTGTGTGGCCGATGTCGCCGATGTTGATCGTGTCCCAGGCCGATTGCAGCACGAGGGTCTTCGGTTTGCCATCGGCGGCAAAAACGGAGCCGCCGAGCGCGGCGGTGACGGCGGAGATGAAATGACGGCGCGTGGGCATGATGGTGGAGACCTTGGAAAGGTCGGTGAAACGCCGTTTTGGACAGGAACTTCAACCGTTCTTCAGCGAGGCCATGTCGATGGAGAAACGATACTTCACATCGGAATTCAGCAGGCGCTCGTAGGCCTCGTTGACCTGCTGGATGGCGATGACCTCGACATCGGACACGATTTGATTCGCGCCGCAGAAGTCGAGCATCTCTTGCGTCTCGGCGATGCCGCCGATGAGCGATCCGGCGAGGCGTTTGCGGCCCAGCAGCAAGCCAAACGCGGCCACGGAGAGCGGATTGCTCGGCAGACCGACGAGCGTGAGCGTGCCGTCGGTGACGAGCAGGTTCAGGTAGGCATTGATGTCGTGATCGGCGGAAACGGTGTCGATGATGAAATCGAAGCTGCCGGCGTGCTTTTGCATCTCGTTCGCGTCGCGGGTGATGACAACCTCATCAGCGCCGAGTCGCAACGCGTCGTCTTTTTTGCCAGCGGAGGTCGTGAGCACGACTGTGTGTGCTCCGAAGGCATGCGCGAACTTCACGCCCATGTGCCCGAGGCCGCCGAGACCGACCACGCCGACCTTTTTGCCCTTGATGTCGCCCCATCGACGGATCGGCGAGTAAGTTGTGATGCCCGCACAGAGCAGCGGCGCGACTCCGGCGAGGCTCAGGTTTGCAGGCACCTTCAACGCGAAATGCTCGTCCACCACGATGCTGGTCGAATAGCCTCCGTAGGTCACCAGCGCGGTGCCGTGTTTGTCCGGCGAATTGTAGGTGAAAGTGGCGTGCGGGCAGAACTGCTCAAGGTTTGCGGCGCAGCTCGGGCATTTTTGATCGGAATCAACGAGGCAGCCCACGCCCACGATGTCGCCCACGCGATGCTTCGTGACTGCCGAGCCGATCCTGGTCACACGGCCGACGATTTCATGCCCCGGCACGCACGGATAAGTCGTGGGCACCGCGCTCCACTCATTGCGTGCCTGATGCAAATCCGAATGGCAGACACCGCAGAACAAGATGTCGATCTCGACATCACGATCCGTCGGTTCACGACGCGGGATGCTGGTGGAGGCAAGAAGCGAGGTAGGGCTGGAGGCAGCGAAGGCTTTAGCTTGGTTCATGGCGAGATTTTGAAGAGTGCGAATCGATTAACGCGTCACCTCACGCTGTCGCAACCCCGGATTCGCCAAAGACTCATCGAGCGGGCAATGAGGCGATGATTCTCGCCATCTGCTGACGATGAATGCGCATGTGTGTGGCGGTCAGCGCATGCCAGCCCGCGGCATTGAGCGGGCCAAACCATGGATGCGCATAAAGAGCAGTCGTTTTCAGATCCGGCACGGCGGCGACGGCGCTGAGCACCGCATCGCAAGAAGCTTCGAAAGCTGCCTCGACCTCGACCGTCAAATCAGTGCGAGGCTTCACGTCGGCCGTGCTTGCCGTCTTTGACGGCACCCGGCCGTGTGCGAGCGAGGTGATGACCGTGGCGAAGACTGAGTTCGTGATGCGCAGGTGCTCCAAAGTCATCCAGACCGACCAAAAACGGCTGCTGTCCTCCAAGCCACGCAGTCGCGGAATCAGCACCTGCTCGCTTCTTTGTGCGGGATCGCAAGTCGCGAGCAAAGAGCGGATGGAGGCACGTTCCTGAACAAAATGGGCCGTGAAAGCCTCACGCGAGCCAAAGAACCGTTTCAGACCAGACATGGCTCTCGCGATCCAAAGCTCTGGAGCGGGTAAACCGGCACCTGGAGCCGCCAGGGAAGGTTGTTTTGAGTTTTCCATGTGTTGAGGCATTCCCGCAATACTTGCATAATGCAAGCGTTAAGGCTTTTGAAATGCAAGTAAACCCGAGGCAGGGTGTGCCATGCCTCGAAAATCGTCCACCAAGCCCTCCGCAGCGCCTGCACGCCGTTCGCCCTGTCCAGTTGCCTGCGGACTGGACTTGTTCGGCGACAAATGGACGCTGCTGATCATCCGTGATCTCATTCTCGGCCGCAGCCGATTCAAAGACTTCGTCGAATCGCCTGAAGGCATCCCCACGAACATCCTCAGCGATCGTTTGGAGCGCCTGCTCGATGGCGGTGTCGTGCAGCAAATCCCCGCAGCAGACGGCAGCAAACGTCTCGCCTACCAGCTCACTGACAAAGGTGCCGCGCTGCGTCCCATTCTCCGTGCCATCCGTGATTGGGGCCTGAAATGGGAATCGGGCACGCGTGCGAATCTGGAGGAGAAGTGAGCATCACTTCAGATGCTCCTTAAACCACCCATCCACCGCGGTCACGCACTGGTCGAACCAGGGCTTTTGCATCCAGCAGCCGTGTTTGGCGTCTTTGAGGAGGGTTTGTTTGGTGGGCACGCCGAGAGACTGGAGCTTTTCGATGCCCGCTTGGTCGCGGGCGGGATTGTCGAGGTCGCCGGTGAGGAAGAGGATGGGGCCTGTGGTTTTGGTGAAATGGGTGAGCGGAGAGGCGTCGCGGTAGAGTTCGGGTGCGGCGTCGTAGAGCTTGCCGAACCAGGTGTAGCTATTGCTCTTCTCCTTCGACTTGCGCAGAGACTCGACGAAGGTGGCATTCGTGAGGTCGGTGGGACCGGCCATGATGCAGGTGGCCTGCACGGCAGCGGACACGTCCTTCAAGTCGGCCGTGAGGAAATGTTCCGGCACGGCGGCGAGCAATCCAACGAGATGTCCGCCCGCGCTGCCGCCCCACGCACCGATGCGTTGCGGATCGAGGGCGAAGCGTTTCGCGTTCGCCCGCACCCAGCGCACCGCGAGGCTGCAATCCTGCACGGCCGCCGGATACTTCGCCGCGCCTGCGAGACGGTATTCGACATTCGCGACGACATAACCCTTCTCCGCGAGCGCGAAGCCGAGGGCGCGAAAGCGTTCTTTGTCGCCGCTGATCCAGCCGCCGCCATGCACGAGCACGCACGCGGGCAGCACGGTGTCATTCTTGGGCCGGTAAACATCGAGCTTCAGCTCCTGCTCGGGTGTCTTGCCATAAACGAGGTCGAACTCGACTTTCAGCGATGCTGGTGGCTCGGCTGGCGCTGACACCTTTTGTGCGAAGGCAGCGCTGCTGAGCGTGAAGAAGGCAAGGAAGAGGGCGGAGCGGATCATGGCGATGCGATGTGGGTGAGATGCGGGGGGCTTACTTGGTGAGCTTTTCGATCACGAAGTCCGACGCTTTGGCGACGATCTCATCGATGGTCGGTGTGCCCTGGCTGCTGAAGCCGTGGTTGCCGTCTTTGACCTCGATGTATTGAATGTCGGCACCGATTTCATTGCCTTTGGAGAAGAGACGGCGGGCGTTTTCGACGGAGAGCACGGTGTCTTTGTCGCCGTGGAAGCAAAGCACTGGTGTGGAGTCTTTCTTGATCAGATGCACGGGGCTGAGCAGGCGGATGATGTCGGCCTTTTGATCAGCGGGGCCGCCAAACATGAGCACAGCGCGATTCGAGCCGACGAAGCGCTCCGCGAGCTTCACATCGGTGAAGTCGGTGGCGGGATAGTGCGCGACCTCGCAGCGGAGCGACTTTGGATCGAAGCCCGCGAGCGCTGGATCGCCGGGGAAGTCCTTCGGATCGCCGAGCGCGGTGACGAGCGACAGATGCCCGCCCGCGGAGCCGCCGATGGTGCCGATGCGCTCGGGATCGATGCGATACTGCTTCGCGTTCTTCACGAGGAAGCGCAGCGCGTCTTTGCAATCGATGGCGCTGTCAAAGGCGGTGGCCGTGGGCGAGTTCAGCCGATACTCGATTGTCGCGCAGAGAATGCCCGCCGCCGCGCAACGTTTAAAGACGCCGCTGACGTCCGGTCGCGTGCAGCGGTAGCGATCCCCGCCTCCCCAGCCGCCGCCGTGGATGTAAACGAGCAGCGGCGCGGCCTCGCTTTTGAGCCCCTTTGGCGTCAGCAGGTCGAGCTGCAGCTTTTGATCGCCCACGGTCTTGTAAACGATGTCCGGCGTGTGCTCGAACTCCGGAAACCACGTCGTCATCCGCTTCGCCAGTTCCGCCGAGGAAGTCTTGGCTTTGCCTTTGGCCTTCTTCGCTGTTTTGGCAGCGTCAGGTTGTTGGGCAATGGCAAGGCTGGTGAAAAGAGCGAGCGCGAGCAAGGTGAGTGGCTTCATGGTCGGTGAGAACGGGGCGTTGAGTCATCGCTTATCGTCATTTGAGCCTGCTGGTTGATGCCTTCCTCGATCACAAAAGCCGAGAGGAAAAGGCAGGTGACAAGGTGTGGCAGGACAGGCGAGTATCGACGCTATGTTTGCCATGCAACTGACTGCCATGATGCTTTTGCTCGCCGAGGCGGCTGCGCCGTTGAATGCCGGTCTTGCGGCGGAGGAGGAGACGAAGCGCCTGATCGGCCTCTTCGTCGTGCTCGGCATGGTGGCGCTGATTTTGAAGGGCTTCCTCATCGCGAGGTGGTTCGCGAACCGGAAGAAACGCCGGAAAGGCTGATCAAACGAGCTCCGGCATCGGCTGCCAGCCATCGACGACGTATTGCGGACGGCCGGTGAGGTCGTTGAGGGTGGTTTTGACGGTGTCGATGCCCATGTGGCGGTAGAGCGTGGCAAAGACCTCGCCGAAGTGCACGGGGCGGTCGGTGGGTTCGCCGCCGAGTTTGTCGGTGGCACCGATGACTTGCCCGGTCTTCAAACCACCACCGGCGAGCAGTGCCCCGCCGACACGCGGCCAGTGATCGCGACCACCATCTTTGTTCACGATGGGCGTGCGGCCGAACTCACCCCACGCGACGACGGCGACATCTTTGTCGAGTCCACGCTCGTGCAGATCCTCGACGAGGGCGCTCATGCCCTGGTCAAACAGAGGCAGGTGACGCAGGAGCTGCGGGTAGTTGTTATCGTGGAAGTCCCAGCGGCCGAAGTTCAATGTGACGACTCGCGCACCTGCCTCGACGAGTCGGCGTGCGAGCAGGAAGTGCTCAAGATTCAGCGGAGCGCCATCGCCATAGTTTTTGGCGTCGCCCTTGCCATAGCGTTCGCGGGTTTTGAGGCTCTCTTTGCTCAAATCGAGCGCGGTGAGCAGCTTGCTGGAGGTGAGCACGTTCAGCGCCTGCTGATTGAAGGCATCCATGCTGCTCACAAGACCGCTGGCGTCGATCTCACGACGGAAGTTGTCGAAGCCATCGAGCAGCGAGCGGCGGTCTTCGAGTCGGTCAAGCGTGATGCCATTGAGTTGGAGATCCTCCACACCAGCACCGTTCGGGCGGAAAGCGGAGTGCGTATTGCCTGTGTAGCCGGGATGACCGGGCGAACCGTAGGGCGGATGGCCTGCCTTGGGCGCGAGGCCGACAAAGCTCGGGATGGCCGGATCGGCCTGACCTTGCAGTTTCGAGATGACGGAGCCGAAGGAGGGCGGATCGGAAAGTCGGCCCGTGGGCGCATTGCCACCATTTGGAGGCGGTGGACGGCCGGTGTAGCAGATGAAGCTGTCGTGAGCACCATTCGGGCTGCCATACATGCTTCGGATGGGCACCAGCTTGTCCATGATCTTCGCGAGACGCGGGGCGTGCTCGGAGATGTGGATGCCGGGGACGGCGGTCTTGATCGGTTTGTAGGGCCCGCGGATCTCCAGCGGCGCATCCATCTTCAAATCATACATGTCCTGATGCGGCGGCGCGCCGCAGAGGTAGATCATGATGACGGATTTGAAGCTGCGTCCGGCTTTGGCCTCCGCCTCGGCCTTCAGCAACTCCGGCAAGGACAGCCCGCCCATGGCGAGACCGCCGATGCGCAGGAAATCGCGACGCGAGACGCCATCGCAAAGTTTGCCGTGAGATTTGCCGGAGAGGGTGAGCATTGGAGAAAACTACGGTTCGCGACCGCCGAGGCTTTCAGGCTGGTTTTTCTCATTCGAGAGAATTCAGTGGATACCAAAAACTTACTTTCGTGTGACTTCGCCGCGTCCATAAATGCTGCGTTTTCGTGCAAGCCTCCGAATCGCCATTTTCACCATTGTCAGCGGAAGCCGAGGGTCTGCCTCCGGCGGCAGCTTCGTCGCTGCCGAATCCTTTCGCGGAGGATGTGTGCCCCGGCCCGTATGCCGTGGAGGAGACACGCTCCGTGCCGGGCATGAATGTGGATGTGCTGCGGCAGCTCACGACATCCATTGATGAGCGTCTCGGCGGTTCGAGTGGCGGCCAGCCTTTGCTGCTGCTCACCGCACCGCGTGCGGGCTATGGCAAAACGCATCTGCTGGGCCGCTTGGCCTCGGCGGCGGGCGGTCAGATCGTTTTGGTGCCGCTCGCGTTTCGCATGGAGGACGCGATCAGCGTTGTGTCGGTGGCAAAACGCGGTCTGGAATCCATGGCGAGAGCCGAAACCGGCCGTCCGGGCTGGACGCGGCTGCGTGAAGCCTGTGCTGGTGTCTGCGCGAACCTTGTCCGGCAATTGATCGGCTCTGGCCAGCTCCCGTGCGCGAACCCGGATCAAGCGCAACGCGTGCTCAGTGGCAACCCCGTGGAGATTTTCGATCCTGCGGGCTCGGCCCGGTTGATCGGTGAATGGCTGCGGCGGCATGGATCGGCGCTGACAAAGCCTCTGACTCATCAAGCGGCGCAAAAAGTCGCCGCCACGCCCGCGGTGATCGAGCTGTGGATGAATGCGATGCTGCATCATGCGCAGGAAGGCAGCGCCGCCTCCAGTGTTCCGCTGATGGCTCTCGCAGCCGATGAGGATCAAGATGGCGCGGTGACGTTTCTTCGTGTGCTCGGCCTGTGGCGGCCTGTGGTCGTCATGGTGGACCATCTCGATGCGTATTATCGCAATCCGGACGCCGGCCTGAAGATCGCCGCGCTGCTGCTCGACATGGCGGAGATGGATGGCGTGCATGTGGTGATGAGCCTGAATCAAGACGTGTGGCAGGCTACCTTTGGCCACCATCTGCCGAGTGCGATGGAGGACCGCCTCACGAGCTCGCAATTGCTACTGCGCGGCCTCGCCGAAGCCGATGCCGCCGACCTGCTGCGCATGCGCCTGGACATCGCGGATGTCACGCCGGAGCAGCGGCATGAGTTCGAGTCCTTTGTCGATGTGAAGCGCTACTTCCTCGGCCGCCCGCTCGGCTCCGTGTCGGCTCGCGGCTTCCTGCGGCATCTGGCCCGACAGTGGGAAGTGTTTCTCAACACGCCACCTTCGCCCGCGGAGGCCTTTGGTGGCGGTTTGGTCGAGGACAATGAAAACGTCGAGACGAGCTTCGCCGCCGTTGAGACCATTCCATCGGTCATTCCGGCCATCAGCGAGCCAACGCCCATGCCGGAGCTTCCAGCGGACCCGGCGCAGATTTTTGATTCCGGCACCGTCGAGCACGCTCGCACGATTGCTGAAGGTCTCGCCGAGCCTGTGGCGGCCCTTCCGCAAGAAAACGAACCGTCGCTGCCGACACCGGAGATGTCAGCTCAGGCCACCGGTGCTTTTGAAAAGCTCCGCGAGATGCTCGGCAAGCTCCGCCAGCCTGCCACGCCCTCGACTTCACCGCCGCCGCCGCATGTGCCGCAGCCGGTGGTGGCTCCGCCGCCTGCATCCTCGGTGCCGCCGCCGCTGCCATCCACGCCACCACCTCTTCCGACCTCGCCGCCTGCACCTGAAGCCGAGCGGGATGTGCTGCTCGGTCGTTACGAGGCGCTGCGCTTGCAAATGTCCGCCGAGGCAGAATCGCTGCCGCTGGATCATGCCAAGGTCGGCGAGCTCATCCGCCTCGCGGGCCGCCGTTTCCCGCTCGTGCGCTTCAGCGAGCATGAGCTGCCCGGCATGACCGGTCGCCAGGTGATGGCATGGTCGCTGCAAGGCCTCGAAATTCTCTTCGGCATGGCCAACTTCGCCGATGCGGCCTACTGGCGCACGCTGGCGACCTTTGCCGCGGGCAAGGCTGCCGAGACGAGCGCCGCCGCGCAGGCTCTCGGCGATGCACCGCCGAAGGTGAAGCTGGTTACATTCAAGACGGACCGCGAGCAGCAGAGCTGGTCCATCCTCCGCATGAGTGATGCCTTCCCGGCCATCGTGGAGCCGATGCTCGATGCCGTTCACCTCGATCCGACCAGCGTGGCCTCCCTCTACGCCATGCAGCGCATCATCAAGGAATCCGAAAGTGGCGCTCTCCAGGCCACGCCGGCCCAGGTGATGAGCGTGCTGGCTCGCGAGCTGGACTTCTTCTGGAAACGCGTGACGCGAGCCGCGTAAAAGCCGCATGCAAAAGCATGGGAAAGCGCCACGTTTGAGCTTCCCACCCATGATCGCACGCCTCACGCTCCTCCTCGCCGCGGCTGCTTCTCTCTCCACCGCGTTTGCGGAGCCGAAGAAGCTGCTCGTCGTCACTGTCACCACCGGTTTCCGCCATTCCTCCATCGAGACGGCGGAGAAAGTCCTCGCCGAGATCGGCCAGAAGTCCGGTGCCTTCACTGTGGACTACGTCCATCAGCCCGAAGGCCAGCCGAAGAACCCCGGCAAGCCGCCAGTGAAAGGCCCGAAGGAAACCAACGAGCAGTTCAAAGCCAAGCAAGAGGCCTTCAGCAAGGCGCTCGCGGACTTCAACACCGCCAACGCGGCTTGGAACGAGAAGATCAAAGCCTACATGGCCGACAAGATGGCCATTGATAAGATCAAGAACTACGATGGCTTTGTCTTCGCGAACACCACGGGCGATTTGCTCTTCCCGGACCGCGATGGCTTCGTGGAACTGATCAAAGGCGGCAAGGCCTTCATCGCCATGCACTCCGGCTCGGACACGTATCATCCCTTCCGTGGTTACGTGGACATGCTCGGTGGTGAGTTCCAGACGCACAAGGCCCAGGTCGAGGTGCAGCCCGTTGTTCACTCGCCGCTGCATCCCGCCGCCAAGCCCGTGCCCTCCGGCTGGAAGGTCTTTGACGAGATTTACATCATCAAGTCCTTCGACAAGGCCACCGTGCACGGCCTGCTCGGCCTCAATGCGCATCCGAACGACGGCACGCCCGGCTACTACCCCATCTCGTGGTGCAAGGAGTTCGGCAAAGGCCGAGTCTATTACAACTCCCTCGGTCATCGCGAGGACGTGTGGGATCCGACTTGGAAGGAAGGCACGAAGGACCGCAAAAACAGTCCGGAGATCGCCCAGACCTACCAGGAGATGATCCTCGGCGGCATCAAGTGGGCGCTGCGCCTCGTCGAAGGTGACTCAAAGGTCGGCAACATCCCGTAAACGATCGTCGCATTCCTTCAGAGCGGACATGGCGTAATGCCTGTCCGCTCTTTTTTGTTTAAACCGAGGCCCGCAACTCCGCGACGGAGGCTCGCAGTGCCTTCGCGCTGTCGCGGAAGGAAGTGACAACCGAATCGGTGGAGGTCGTGAAGTCAGCGGGCGGACCTTCGAAGCGCATCTGGCCACCATCGAGCAGCGCCACGCGATCACTCGCGATGAGTGCCTCGTCGAGATCATGCGTCACAACGACGGCGGTGAATCGAAACTGCCGCTGATACTTCAAAATCATCGTGAAGACCGCGTTTCGACGCAGCGGATCGAGCCCGGCTGTGGGCTCGTCAAACAACACGAGCTCTGGTTTCGTCACGATGGCGCGAGCCAGCGCGAGACGCTTCTGCATGCCGCCGGAAAGCTGGGATGGGTAGCGTTGGGCATGCTCTTCGAGTTCGAGTTGCTTCAAAGCTTCGAGACTGCGCTGGCGGATCTCCGCATCGGACAGGCTCGTGGTCTGCTCGAGCGGCAGACCGACGTTTTCCAAAGCGGTGAGCGAGTCGAACAACGCGTTGCTTTGGAACAGAAAACTGCACCGGCGGCGAAAATCAGCACGCGTGGAGGCATCGAGGTCCTTGCCATCGAAGCGGATGCGGCCCGCATCCGGTGTCACGATGCCCGCGAGGCATTTCAGCAGCACGGATTTGCCCGTGCCGCTGCGGCCCAGCACCGTGACGAGACTCCCGCGCGGCACATCGAGCGATGCGCCATTGAGCACGACATTCTCGTCGAAGCGCTTGTGGAGCGATTCGATGCGCAGCAGCGGCTCGGAGGTCTGGCTCATCGGTGAAGCAGGAAGGAGGTGATGACGTCATCGAGGGCGAGAACCAGCACACAGGACAGCACCACCGCACGCGTGGTCGCCGCGGAGACCGCACGGGCTCCGGTTCCTGCGCCAAGATGCGCGTGAAAGCCCTGGTAAGCACACATGGCGATGGTCATCAGGCCGAAGGTGGCGGCCTTCGTGAAGCATTCGGTCAAATCGCGAGCCTCGACGGCCTTTTCCACAGCTGACCAGTAAACACCCGGCTCCAGCCCCAGCATCGCCGAGCCGGACAAATAACCGCCGTAGAGCCCGATGAGCACGAACAGTGCCGTTTGCATCGGAAACACGATCAACGCGGCCAGCAGGCGCGGCGTGACGAGATAGCCCTCACTGCTCACACCCATCGTTTCGAGCGCGGCGATCTGCTCCGAGTTCCGCTGAATGCCCAGCTCGGCCGCGAGCGCACTGCCCGCCTGTCCCACCAGCATCAATGCGGCGAGCACGGGACCGAGTTCCCGCACCAAACTGAGCGATACCAGCGCCCCGAGCAGGCTTTCGGAGCCAAAGCGGTTTAGCACATAATGCCCCTGCAATCCCAGCACCAAGCCCGTGAAGATGCCCACAATCAAAATGACCGGCAAGCACCGGGTTCCCTGCTCAAACACCGCCCGCAAAAACCGTCGCGGCAGCCTTCTCGTCCCCGGAACGGCAGCAAAAGACCGAACCGTGAAACACGCCATGCGCCCCATGCCGCCCAGAAGCCGCAAAAAAGGTCTGCCGAGGGCTGCGAGCATGAGGCGATAGAGAACGCGTTACTGGGAATCCTTGCTCACTTTCTCCAGCAGGGCATCGACGGCGGCGTCCTCGGGGTCTTGGGAGCGTTCGGCGGCGGAGAATTTGAGGCGTTTGAGCTCGGGGTCGAAGGTGATGGTCACCTTGTCGCCTTCGCGGATGTCCTCGCGGAGCAGGTGTTCGGAGAGCGGGTCTTCGATGTGCTTCTCGACGGCGCGGCGCATCGGACGGGCACCGTATTGCGGGTCGTAGCCTTCCTTGATGAGGAAGTCACGGGCGGTTTCGTCGAGGCTGAGCGCGATGTTCTTGCTCTGCAGACGCTTGGTGACCTTGGCGACTTCGAGATCGACGATCTTGGAAAGCTCGGGCTTCTCGAGCATGCGGAAGACGACGAGCTCATCGAGACGGTTGAGGAACTCGGGCTTGAAGTACTTCTTCGCGGCTTCCTGGATCTTGCCCTTGATGCCGTCGTTGTCAGCGCTGTCCTGCTGCATGGCGATGAAGCCAAGGCTGGTCTGGCGCTTGATCTGCTCAGCACCCACGTTCGAGGTGAGGATGATGATGGTGTTCCGGAAGTCGATCTTGCGGCCAAAGTTGTCGGTGACCTGGCCTTCTTCGAGAATCTGAAGCAGGAGATGCATGACATCCGGGTGGGCTTTCTCCACTTCGTCGAAAAGCACGACGGAGTAGGGCTTGCGGCGCACGGCTTCGGAGAGCTGGCCGCCCTCTTCATAACCGACGTATCCGGGAGGCGCTCCGATGAGGCGGGAAGCGGTGTGCTTCTCCATGTACTCGGACATGTCGATCTGGATGAGCGAGTCGGCGGTGCCAAACATGAACTCGGCGAGGTTCTTCGCGAGGAAGGTCTTGCCGACGCCGGTGGGGCCAAGGAAGAGGAAGCTGCCGATGGGGCGGCGCGGGTCTTTGAGGTCCGCACAGGAGCGGCGGAGAGCCTTCGAGATGGCGATGACGGCTTCGTCTTGTCCAATGACCTTGCCTTTGAGCTCGTCGCCCATCTTGAGGAGCTTCTGTGCCTCGGCCTGCTCCATGCGCTGGAGAGGCACGCCGGTCCATTTGGAGACGACGGCCATGATGTCGTCCTCGCTGACGTCCACGATGCGCTCCTGGCTGTGATTGCGCCAGTGCTCGAGGACGTCGTCATAGCGCTTCTTGGCGTTCTTCTCACGGTCGCGGAGGTGCGCGGCCTGCTCGAAGTCCTGCTCTTTGATGCTGCCTTCTTTTTCGACGCGGATGGCCTCGATCTCGGCCTCGATGTCCTTCAGCTCCGGCGGGCGGGTCATGGCGGCGATGCGGGCCTTGGAGCCGGCCTCGTCCATGATGTCGATGGCCTTGTCAGGAAGGAAGCGGGAGGTGAGGTAGCGGGAGGAAAGGGTGACGGAGGACTTGATGGCCTCATCGGCATACTTGGCCTTGTGATGCATCTCGTATTTGCCACGGAGGCCCATGAGGATCTTGATGGCGTCCTCGATGGAAGGCTCCTCGACTTTGACCTGCTGGAAGCGACGCTCGAGAGCGCTGTCTTTTTCGATGTGCTTGCGGAACTCGTTCAACGTGGTGGCGCCGATGCATTGAAGCTCGCCGCGGCTGAGGGCGGGCTTGATGATGTTCGAAACGTCGAGAGCGCCTTCCGCGCCGCCGGCACCGACCATCGTGTGCATCTCATCGATGAAGAGAATGACGTTCTTGTGGCGGCGGATCTCGTCCATCACGGCCTTGATGCGCTCTTCAAACTGGCCGCGATACTTCGTGCCGGCCACCATGAGGGCGAGGTCGAGGGTGATGACGCGTTTGTCGCGAAGGATTTCAGGCACATTGCCGGCGGCGATCTCTTGGGCGAGGCCTTCGACGATGGCGGTCTTGCCCACACCGGCTTCGCCGATGAGGACGGGATTGTTTTTCGTGCGGCGGCAGAGGATCTGGATCACGCGGGCGATCTCCTCGCTGCGGCCGATGACAGGGTCCATCTCGCCTTTGATGGCCACTTCGGTCAAATCGCGGCCGAAAGCCTTCAAAGCAGGCGTCTTCTCGTTCTTGCCCTTCTTCTCGTTCGGCGTGTTTCCACCGGGGGTGACGGCCTCTTTGTTGCTGTTGCCTTCTTCTTCCTCTTCTTCGCCCTCGTTTTGCGAGGTGAAGTTCGGGTCGAGTTCGCGAAGGATCTCGCTGCGGGCCTTGTCGAGGTTCACCTCGAGGTTGCGCAGCACCTGGGCGGCGACGCCTTCACCTTCGCGAAGCAGGCCGAGGAGGATGTGCTCGGTGCCGACATAGCTGTGATTGAGCGCCTTGGCTTCTTTCGAGGCGAGTGCGAGCACCTTCTTCACAC
>CALMTT010000402.1 GCA_937872615.1 uncultured Verrucomicrobiaceae bacterium
GGGTGCTGGACCAGGTGGCGTGGACGCGTCACGAGGCGGCGCTGCCGGCCCTGATGGCGATGGTGGAGCGCGGGCCGGGGAGGCGGGCGGGCCTGTGCGGGGCGCTGGTGCTCTACCTCAAAGGGAAGGCGGGCGAGCGGCTGGCGATGGAGCACCGGCCGAGCGCGGCAGTCGACAATGCGTGTCTCGGGCTGCACTTCAGCTAGGTGCAGGGCACTCGGCGCTTCTAATCCGATCCAGTCATAGACCGCCCAGCTGCCGGCCATGGACCGGATGGCGATGGTGTTGTTGCCGGCTTCACTGATGATCGCGCCATTCGCATCGTTGCTCGTGAGGTAGCTGATGCTCGCGGGCAGATTGATCGCACCGCCGCTGCCATCGAGCAGCAGTTGCGGATTGCCCGTCGTGCCCGTGTTGATCTTCACGCTCTTCGTTCCCGAGCCCAGCGAGCTGCTTTGTGTGATGCGCAGAGCGCCGGAGTTGATCGTCACCGCGCCGCTGAAGCTGTTGTTGCCGCTCAGGATGACCGTGCCGACCTCCAGCGGACAATCCACCGTCACCGCTCCCGTGCCGCTGATGTTACTCGCGACTTCGATGCTGCCGGTGCGATCAAATCGCAGCGTGCCGTTGTTCGTCACATTGCCCGTGCCGAGCGTGCCCGTGGCCCCATCCGCGCCGATTTGCAGCGTGCCCGAATTGATGATCGTGCCGCCCGTGTAGCTGTTCGCCGCGGTGAGCGTGAGCTTGCCCGTGCTCGACTTCACGAGGATGCCGCCACCCGTGATCGGATCGCTGCTAAACTGCACCCCCTGCGTGGCATCGAGGGTGCGATTCGTTTCAAAAGTCGCTCCCGCAGCGATGCTGATCGCGCTGCTCGCGCTCAAGGCACCAGCCGCGCCACCATTGCCCAGCCGCAACGTGCCCGCCTGAATCACCGTCGGCCCGGTGAAGGTGTTCGCCGTGTTCAAGGTCAGCGTTCCCGTGCCCGATTTGGTCAGTCCACCGCCACCCGTGAGCGCCGCCGTGGCAAAGTCCGTGCCTTGCAGCAGATCGCTGTTCGAGTTCACCTGAAACACCGCTCCCGCCGCGATGGTGATCGTGCTTTTCGGACTCATCGTGCCGTTCGTGGCCCCATTGCCGAGCCTGAACACGCCCGCGTTGATCGCCGTCGGCCCGGTGAAGGTGTTTGTGCCGGTGAGGGTCAAAGTGCCGCCACCACTCAGCGTCAGCCCGCCATAGCCACGCACACCCGCCGTGCTCGTCGCCGTGAAGCCCGATGCAATCGTCCACGGCTGCGACACCCGCAACTCCACCGGGCAGTTCATCGTCAGGTTTCGCGTCGTCGCGCTCATGTCGAGCCCCGCCTCATCGAGCCCCAGCAGCGGCGTGCCATTCAGCGTCACCGCGCCGCCGGGATTCGTGATCTTCATCCCTGCCCAGACGTGATCGCTATTCAGCGTCACCGCATTCGCCGCCGTCACCGTGCTGTCCCACACCGCCAGATGGTGCAGCCCCGGCACCACCGCGCCCGCCCAACTCGTCGTCGCGGCGAGGTTGGTCGTGTTGTTGGCCTTCACGATGGAAGTCGTCGCCGCCGTGAGACTACCCTCCCACGACTTCGATTGCGCACCGCTGACCAAAATCACCGTGTTGTCCGACGGCGCGACCAGCGTGGCATCCCCCAGATACATGCCCCAGCGGAAATTGCTGTCCGCAGTGGGACGGTCGAAGTAGTTGTCCGCCAGCAGCACGCCATCGATCCACACCTTGTAGTTGCGACCATCATCCTGGATGCGTGCATCGAAGCCGATGCCATCGAAGTCCTTCGTGCTGCCATCTGGATTCGTCACCGTCACATCCACCGCATTGCGGCGGTTGTTGATCACCAGTTCACCACTGCCGAGCAGGTTGAGCTGCACCGCCCAGTCGTGATCCGGGTTCTTCACCTGAAAAATCGCATACCCCTGCTGCCGGCGAGCCACCGTGTAGCGCCCCGACCACTCATAGGTCTTGTTGCTCCCGGCATTCCAGAAATCGGTGGTGAACGCCTCCGTGCGTGCCGACCCCGTGCGCGAAGTGGCGGTGCCTTCATCGTTCACAAACAGACGCAGCATCTGCGTGTTCCCATCCACCTGAAACCAGCGGGTGAAGTTCGCGAAGTTCGTCGTCGAGGTGTTGCAGCACACATAGATGCGATACGCGCCGACGGAGATCGGCCGGTTGCCATACAAGCCGGTTTCCGTGAGCGTGTTGTTCACGTCGATCGCCGATCCATACACCGGCCCTGGATCGCCCGAGCCCACATTCAGCGTCGGCAGGATCGTGGCCCAGTCCGGATTCGCCGGGCTGCCGGTGTCCGTGTAATACGGCGACTGCGCTCCCGCCTCCATTCCGAGAACGAAAAGCGCCAAAGCCATGACCGCCGCGATGGATGCCAGGTTGGATTTGATCATGAACCCGTGATCCTGTCGTCAAATCCCGCCGCCCGTAAACCCCAAACGCTCCTACCAACCTGCCCGCATTGGGGGCAGGTGCTACCGCGCCAGCTTCAGTTCTGCCCCCACTTACCGCCGCACCGCAGCCTCCGGTGGCGGTGGAACTGGTGGGGTTCGAGTCATGGAAGGATAAGCCGCCACTTCGTCGGCGTGCAGTGCCCCGGACCAACTCATCACGGGACAAGAGAGTTCAAATAGTGCTCCAAATGGGTGTAGCCGTCTTTTTGGGTGCCGTTGCCATCAGTTGAATCGCCTGGGTTCAGGTCGTGCTGCTTCTCCCATTCATCGCTCATCCCGTCGCCATCGCTGTCCTTCGGCGCTTCACCTGTTTTCAGCTTGGGCCAGGCGCCGACTTCCTTTTGGCTGTCGATTCGGCGATGCGTGCGGTCTTTCACACCTGCGATGACGCGTTCATCAGCAGAGTCTCGCGCCTTGCTGGCACCGGCTTTGGTCAAAACAAGCTCGTAGGCGGCTTCGGCGCTTTGCGTGGCAGGGCGGTCCATTTGCGGGACCATTTCGGCGGGTTGCTTGAACTTCTCCGGCGTGACCTCGCCGATGTATTTGCCGCCGCGCACACCCCATTGAAAGGCGGCGTAGTTGTCGCTGTTCCACTCGGGCTTGTCTTCGAAGACGTTGCCGCCCAGGAAGCCTGTCGTCACGTTTTGCGCCTCGGCTTTCGGGGCGATGGGATACGGATCACGCTTGAAGTCGGTGTTCGGACCTGGACGCCAATAGTTGTTGATCAGGTTGAAGCGGCCCGTGGCGAGGTTGCAGGCTCCTTCCCAGTTGTAGATGACGTTATTGCGGAAGTCGAAGATGGCATCGGCGGACGATTGCGGCGGCGGATAGCCTCCCAGCGTGGGATGCCTGTCACGGCTGCTGAAGAGCAGGTTGTGATGAATGCTGACGTTCCCCTTGGTCTTGCGGATGGACATGAGCATGGCGTGCCCGCCCTTATGATGAGTGCTGTCGTGGAGCGCCTCGCCAAACAGGCACCACTGCATAGTGAAACGATCCGCCGCATACACGTCCATGATGCCGTCGATGCCCCAGGTGGCGGTGAGATGATCGAAGATCATCTCCCGGCAGCCTTCCTTCTCCGGCCCGACGTTGATCACGTCTTCAGAGGTCTTCGTTTCATCGCCGAGTCGAAAACGAAGGTAGCGGACAACGATGTCGGAGCACTTCGAAAAGGCGATGCCGTGATCCCGCAGCGTGATGCCATCCCCAGGAGCCGTTTGACCGGCCAAAGTGAGGCCCTTCACGCTTTCGATCTTCAGCGGACTCTTCAGCTTGATGGTGCCGCCGACATCAAACACGACCGTGCGCGGCACATCGGCCTTCTTCGACTTGATGGCATCCCGCAGGCTGCCCTCGCCGCTGTCGTCGAGGTTGGTGACATGATAGACGTCTCCGCCACGTCCTCCTTTGGCGAAGCGACCGTAACCTTCCGCACCGGGAAAGGCCGGAGTCGTTTCCGCCGCATGGGCGGTCGAGAACATCAGGGCGAGAACAGAAATGAGGGCTTTCATGGCGCTCTAAAGCTATAGGTGGCCGCTGCCGCGTCATGGCAAGATTCCGCAAAAGCAATTCAGAATCCTGCAAACAGCTTCGAATACCTCCGTTCAAGGTTCGTGATGAAAAAGAAGCACCCGCATGTCCTTGTCGCGCTCGGTTGGTATGACCATCGCCTGCTGCAGGGCATCGCCACCTACGCCACCGAGCATTCGTGGCATCTCGCGGCGCACAGCATCATCCATGAGAAAGTGATTCCGTGGGGGTGGGAGGGCGATGGCGTGCTGGCATGGCTAGCGGCGGATGATGAGCTGGCGCGGTTCGTGATGTCCGTGAAAAAGCCCACGGTGGACTTCTCTTTGCGGCGCGCGGAGCTGCCATTCGCTCACGTGGTGCAGGATCACGCCCTCACCGGCGGGATGGTGGCAGCGCATTTCCTGGAGCGCGGCTTGCGGCATTTTGCGATCTACTCCGACTCGGAGAACTGGTCCCAAATGCAGCGTGGTGAAGCCTTTGAGCGTCACCTGCGGCAACGAGGTCACGCCTGTGAAGCGTGGCGTTGGGATGACAAAACCACACGCAGTCCGCAGCGGCGTATCTGGGCTGCACGCCGTCGCTGGCTCGTGGAGCATCTGCGTTCGGCGCCGAAGCCTCTCGCGTTGTTTGCCCTGAATGGCAGTCTCGCGGTGGAAGCACACGAGCTGTGTGCTGATGCGAAGATTAGCGTTCCGCAGGAGGTGGCGATTGTCGGAATCGACGATTACCTGCTGTCGGTCGGAGCTCACAGCTCCCACATCTCCGGGGTGGATACACGGCTGGAAGAGCAAGGTTATCGTGGTGCTGAGCTGCTCGACCGCATCATGCGCACGGGCAGGACGCCATCTCGTCCGATCCGCATCGCGCCGTCGGGTGTGGTCACCCGCAAAAGCAGCGACATGCTGGCCGTGCCTGTCGAAGGCCTCTCAAAAGCGCTGCGCTTCATCATGGCTCATTTTGCCGAACCACTCGCTGTTCGTGACATCGCCGCTGCTGCCGGCATGTCGGAGCGCAGCCTCCACCTCGCCTTTACGACGCACCTCGGCACCACACCCGGCATGAAACTCATCCAGACTAGAATCGATCATGCCATCCGCCTGCTCACCTCGACGAACGAGAAGATCGAATCGATCGCCACACGATGCGGCTACCCGAGTCTGAACGCGTTCTTTATCGCATTCAAAAAGGACAAAGGCACCACGCCTGCAGCCTTTCGGCGAGAAGCGAACCGTTTCCATCCTTATCCAGTTTGGACAAGAGGCCGACGGTGAGATTGAGATGCCGTCGCCTCACCGCGACAGCTTCAACCACTCTTCGATGCTGTCCGCCGCAGTTCGAACTTGGCCTGGAGCAGGCGGTTTGGGGCCGGGGAGGTAGTTCACGGCGGGGATCTGCTTTTGAAATGACTCATCGAAGGCCTGTGCCTTTTTCAGCATCGCGGCGACGACTTCGGGGTGCTGGGCGGCGACATCGTGTTTTTCGCTCACATCGTCCACAAGGTCGTAAAGCGTGGCTTGGGGCCACAAACGATGCTGACGCTCAAAAAGGCCCGGTTGATGCTCAAACCACAAACTCGGCACGCGAGTCTTTGGAAGCTCCTCAATCGGCAAAAACAGCTTCCAGCGGCCTTCGCGCACGGCTTGAAGCTGGACGCCGAAGTAGTGAAACAGCATGCGAGGTTCCTCGCGGGTCGATGGGCCTTTCAAAACGTCGGTGACGTCGATTCCGTCCACTTCGGGAGCTTTCACCTGCGCCAGCGCGGCCACGGTCGGCATCAAATCGAGGGCTGACCAGGGTGTCGCGTCCACGCGACCTGCGGGAATCGTTTTCGGCCACCACGCGAGGCAGGGCACGCGCACGCCGCCTTCAAAGGTCGAGCCTTTGCCGCCGCGCAGCGGGCCGTTGCTGCCATGCATCGAGCGACCGGGGAAACGCTCGTCCGCCTTCGCTTTGGTGCTGCGGATGCCCGCGCCGTTGTCGGAGGTGAAGATGACCAGCGTGCGTTCATCGAGCTTCAACTCGCGCAGCAGATCGAGGATGCGGCCGGTGCTCGAATCGATCTCCTCCACGCAATCGCCAAACACGCCGTCCTTCGACTTGCCCGCAAACGCGGGCGACGCGTATTGCGCGGTGTGCGGCATCGTGTGCGCGAGGTAGAGAAAGAATGGCTGCTCGCGATGCCGACGGATGAAATCGAGCGCCCGCTCGGTGTAGCGCTGCGTAATCATCGCCAGATCCACCGGCGACTCGACCACGCGGTCGCCCTCGCGCAATTGCAGCGGCTCGAAGGTGCTGAGTTGATGAAACGCCTCGCCCACCTTCCACTCGGTGACGTCGTTCGTGTGCAGCAGGCCGAAGGTTTCATCAAAACCCTGCGCACGAGGCCTCATCTCGCTCCGCCAGCCGAGATGCCACTTCCCCACGCAGGCTGTGGCATAGCCCGCAGGCTTCAAGACCTCCGCGATGGTCGTTTCCTCCGGCGGCAGGCCGGTGTGCTCGCTCGGAAACAGCACATACGGCACCCCGCACCGCGCCGGGAGCCTCCCCGTCAACAACGCCGCCCGCGACGGACTGCAAAACGCCGAGGCGACATAGAAATCCGTGAACCTCACCCCTTCCCCCGCCATGCGATCCAGCCTCGGCGTCGCGATCACCTTCGAGCCATAACAAGCGAGATCTCCATACCCGATGTCATCCGCGAGGATCACAATCACATTCGGCCCCATCGCGCGACATGGTTCGCTAAATCCAAAGAACAGGATCGGGAAGAAGAGAAGCAGGCTGAAGCGCATGGAAAACGTTGAAGACAAGTGTGGTGAGGCGCTGGGGAACGAAACATGCGGGCTCGATATTGTCCGAGTTTGATGCCTGACGACAGGCGGTGAGACTTCCCAGGCGGGAAACCTTTGCACATGAGATCGATTCCGCGTCATAATGCCGCCGATGAGACACACCACCGCGTTTTTTCTGCTCGCTCTAACGATGATTCCACCCGCTCTGGCCGAGCCGGTGCCGGTGAAGATCGTGCCGGGGAAGGGCATCACGCGTGGTGGCGAGCCTTACTTCGTCAAAGGCGCGGGCGGTGAGAAGCATCTCGATGAACTCGTCGCCTCCGGTGGCAACAGCATCCGCACCTGGACGACGAACGGCCTCGCGCCGATCCTCGATGACGCGAGCAAGCGCGGCCTGACCGTGTGCGCGGGCATCTGGCTGGAGCCGGAGTGCAATTGGTTCTCGTATGCGAACACGAAACACTGCGCGAAGCAGATCGCGCGAGTCGTGAACGAGGTCGTGCAGCATCGCGATCATCCCTCGCTGCTGTTTTGGGGCCTCGGCAATGAAGCGGAGGGCGATGGCAACAACGCGGCGTATTGGAAGCAGCTCGAAGTGCTCGCGCAGATCGTGAAGCAGCTCGATCCCGCGCATCCGACCTTCACCGCGGTGGCCGGGCTTTCGCCTGACAAGGCAAAGGGCCTCAACGAGCACACGCCGAGCCTCGATTTCGTCGGCATCAACACCTACGCCGCGCTGCCTTCGTTGCGGAAGCATCTGGTCAAAGTCGAGTGGAAGCGCCCGTGGGTCGTCACCGAGTTTGGTGCGCAGGGTTTTTGGGAAAGCCCGCGTGCGCCGTGGGGTGCGCCGATCGAGCAAACGAGCGGCAACAAGGCCAAGACGGTCCGCAAAGGCTACGAAACCGCCATCCAGCCCGGTGGCGACTGCTGGGGCAGCTACGTTTTCCTCTGGGGCCAAAAACAAGAAGCCACCGCGACGTGGTTCGGCATCTTCACCGAGCAAGGCGAGTCCACCAACGTGCGCGATGCGATGCACGAGCTGTGGAAAGGCACACCACCCACCGATCACGCCCCTGAACTCGCGCCGCTCATCAGCGACGCGGCGAAAAAAGAGCTCACCGCCGGCAGTGAGTTCCAAGCGCAAGCCGAGGCCACCGATCCCGATGGCGACGCGCTTTCCTGGCACTGGACCGTCACCGTCGAAAGCGCCGGCCGCAACGAGCAAGGCCGGGAACGTCCCACCAAGCCGCTGCCCGATTGCATCGTGAAAGCCGAAGGCCCCCACGCCACCTTACGCGCCCCGAAAAAGCCCGGCGACTACCGCGTCCACCTCCGCGTGACCGACACTCACAACCGCGCCGCGACGGCCAATTTTCCGTTCAAGGTGATGGAGAAGTGAGACGACGTTGGCCGCGATCGACGCAGCCCATGGCGCGCGGTCACAGATCGCGAGGCTCATCGCTGTGCTTGAGCCAAACGGGACAGCAATCGCTGGAGGCGAGCTGATTGGGCGCATAAAGTTGTTCCGTCGATGGTCGCACGGCGGGCACGAAGAATCGGCGGAAGAGCCCAATGACCTTTGGCGAAGCTGTAAGTGACAAACTGGGTGGGCAAAGTGAGAAAGCCGCCGATGGAGAACCAACGCGATGCCTCGACGCGGAAGCCATATCTTCGCGCGATGCTCTCGCTGAAGATGTAAGACGTTGCGGAAAAGATGGCGTCACGTTGGATCTTTCCTTTCTCGATCTCACGAATGATCGCGAGAAGACCCTCCACATACCAAATCAGAATCTTGCGGACAGCCTGGCGGCCACGATCACTCCAACGAAAAAGCAGGAGATAATCAAACAGTGTCGCGCCGTGCAGATCAAGATGCCCATCACGGGAACGGGTCACGACGAGATACGGCGAGTAATACCTCAGCGTGCCGAGCAGCCTCAACAGCGGCGCCACGAAGAAGATGCCTGCCATCATCCAGAAAGGCAGGAGCAGCGAAAGCTGCAGCCCCATGGCAAGACACAGTTGCAAGGGGCTTTCGAGCGACCAGCCAAACAAGGCCACCGTCCCGATCACGGCGATCGAACACAAGACCACGAGAGCTGCCAGCAGAAGCAGCGCCACGGCCCATCGGGCGAGTGCGGAGCGAGTTTGGAAGTCTTTCATGCAACTAAGCCTAAAACCGGCCGTCGTAGAAGTCGATGAGCACCTCCGCAAAGGGCAGGCACAAGGCCACGCGCTTCACTTCCGAAGCTGCTGCATCGCTTCCGCCAGACCTTTGCCGATGCCGCCGAGAATCTTCGCGCTGCCCAGGTAGTGAAACTCGGCATTTGAAACGCCTTTTTCGAGCACCAGGCGCTCACGCTCCGTCAGCGAATTGGCGCGCATCTTCTCCACAAGCGCTCTTTCTTCCGCAGGTTTTAGCTTTTGCTCTTTGGCAGCCTTTTTGGCCTTCTCCCTGGCCTCGTTCTCCTTCGCACGAGCGAGCTTCAGTTCGCGATCCCAATACTGCTCGGTGCGGACGGCAGCGACGTTGCCTTTGAACTCAGGAAGTGCTGCCGGAGCGGCCATGGCATCGCGCATGTTTTGATGAGTGCTTTTGTAGCGCTGCTGGTCCGGGCCATACTCCGAAGTAGGCCCACCTACGCCGATCACTCCGATGACGAATGGCAGCTTCGGCTTGTCGAGGTCCTTGCGCACATCACGGATGAATTGCGCCATCACCGTGCTGTAAGCATCGTAACCGCCCGGCTTGTCGCGCTGCGGGTAGGTGCCCTGGTCCACCATGTCGTTCCAACCCTGAAACCACGCGAAACCCGCGAGTTCATAGCCTTGCGCGGCATCATAGCTGGGCATCACGCGCTTGATGTCGCCGAGCACCCTTTTCACGTGCTCGATCATGAGCCGGTAATAGACACCCGTGGCCGCGACTTTCTCCGCCTTGATCTTCTCGATGTCTTTGCCTTGCTTCTGAAAGTTCGCGAGCTGCGCGTCATTGAAAACATACGGTCCGGCACCCGGCGAGCGGAAGTCCGTGTTCAGGCTTTTGCCGCCCCAGGAGGTTTTGATGAGCAGGATCGGCGCGTCCGTGAACTTCTGCATGTAGAGGCCAAAGGTGAACTCGGGGCCGATTTTCGGGCCGTTCTGGCTCGAGCCATAGCCCGCGGTCAGTTTGCCCGTTTGTTCCTGATCCGCACAGCCGATGGAGGAGATCCAGACACGCTCGCAGACCTTCGGTTTGCCATCGGGACCCATCATTTCATCCAGCATCGGCTTCGTCGCCGGGGCCATGCCGATGTGCTCGAAGGTGCTGACCTTGGCCTGTCCCTGCATGTTCGACTGGCCTGCGAGGATGAAGACCTGAAGCGGCTTGGCGTGCATCGGGAGCGCGAGGGCTGCGAGTGCGAGGAAGGTGATGAAGACGCGGTGCATGGTGGGTGACGTGTGTCGTGGCTGTCAAAGTGGGATCGGATGCCTCTTCGCGCACTAGCGCACTACTTCGAGACATGCGGGAGCAGCGTCTCCGCAAACGCCTTGCCCATCAGCGCGAAGGTTTTCGCGCAGCCGAGGTAGTGGTAGCCGGCGTTGGAGACGCCGCGTTTCCACAGGGCTTCTTCGGCGGGCGAGATGAGCTTGGCTTCGTAGTCTTTGAGGTAGTCACGCTTCTGCTGCTCGGTCATGTGGCCGTCGGCGTTGGCGTGGTCTTTGTGCTTCGAGTTGAGGAAATGGCCCATCTGGCGGACCTGGGCGCGTTTGTCGTCGATGAAAGCGAGTTCCTCGGACCAAAAGGGCGCGGTAGGCACGGCGAAGACGTTGCCTTTGAACTCGGGCATCAGCGAGGGTGCGGTCATCGCCTCGCGGAAGGCGAGCGTGTCCGGCGGAGCCTTCAAGCCATCCACGCCCATCACACCGATAACGAAGGGCATCTTTGGTGCGTTGAAGTCCTTGCGCACATCGCGGATAAAGTGCGCGAGGAGGTCGCTGTAGAGCGCGAAGCGGCCCGGCTTGCCACGATCGGGATACGTGTGGCCATCCACCATGTCGTTGAAGCCCTGGAACCACACGAAGCCCGCGATCTCGTAGCCGTCCTTGGCATCGTAGGCCGGGCAGACGCGTTTTGGGTCGGCGAGCACGTGTTTCACATGCTCGACCATGTAGCGGTAGAAGCGGCCGGTTTCGCGTTTCTTCTCCGCGAGCCATTCGTTCATGTCCTTCGGCACGCCATGGCCCGGCGGGCCGTAGTAAAGCTTCTTTTGGTAATCGTTGAGTTCATACGGTCCGGCGCTCGGCGGACGGAACTCGGTGTTCAGGCTGCGACCGCCCCAGGCCGTCTTGATGATCAAAACGGGCACTTGGAGCGCCGCGTCCATCGTGAGGCCAAAAGTGAACTCCGGGCCGATTTTGCCATTCGACTTCGTCGCGTCATCGCGAGCCCCAAAACCCGCCGTAAGCTTCCCCGTGCCCTCGCCATTTGCGCTGCCGTCGTATCTGCCGGTGAGGTAGGAGATCCAGGTGTGATCGCACACGCGCGGCTGGCCGTCATCGCCACGCATCATCTTCAACAGCGGCGCGGTGGCCGGATCATCGCCGATATAATCAAAAGTCTCGATCTTCGCATGCCCCTCCATGTTCGACTGCCCCGCAAGGATGAAAACCTTCAGCGGCGCGGCATGAGAATGGCCGCAAAGGAACGCTGAGATCGCAAGGAGAGTAAGGATGGGCTTCATGGGAGGAGGCTACAACGCGTCCTGCCGCCTCGTCTTGGCACGAATGGTGCCGCGAGATGATCAAACAGGCACAGTGGAATGTGGTGCAGTCCTCTGGACTGCGTCCGATGAGTCCGGAAGACTCAACACGCTACTTCACTGGCGCTGGCACTGCGGAAACAAACACACCCGTGTCAGGCGCTTTGCCGGAGTAGAAGGAAACGTAGTGCGTGTCGCCGATCACCGTGGCGTTGGCATTGCCGGCATCGTAGGTGACGCGGCTGCCTGTCGTGATGGGTTCGGAGACGGGCCAGCGATCGGGATGATCAAAGACACGAGCGGGATCGACCACGCGACGACGCAACACGCCCGCACCGCGATGGTAGTAGTAATTGCTCACGAGGCCGGTCTTCGAGTCGAGGATCAGGCTCGGCGTGGAGGCCGCGATGTCGCCGATGTTGGTCGGTGAACGCTTCCAGGTCTTGCCGGAGTCGGTCGAAGTGAGTTGGAACTGCGTGGGGCCGACTTCCGTGCGGCCGATGGCGAGGATTTTGCCATCACCGAGGTAAACGGCGGCGGGCTCGGTGGGCCACTCGGCCTTCGCGAGGCCGGTTTCGATGGGCGTTTGCACCCAGGTGGTGCCGTTGTCGCTGCTGGTGAGCTTGCCCCAGGCATTCGTCGGTTTGTCGCCGTAGTCACCGGCGAACCAGAGCGCCATCAAGCCGACCTCCGGCACGGCAAAGATATCCGTGATCTGCATCGGCCGCACGTCGAGCTTCGGCGTGGCGACGAGCGTGAACTTCACGCCGTCGGTGCTGCGATAGAGATCGTGATGCCACTCGCCTTTGCCGATGCGGCGCACCCAGAGCAGCATCCCGCCATCGGCGTCGAGGCCTTTGCCCACTTCGACCTCGCCATAGCCGGGGGTATCGGCCACGGCGGTCTCGGCGGACCATGTTTGACCTCCGTCGGTGGAAGTGCGGGCATAAACGGCTCGCGCATCATCGCCAATCGTATGTCCTCCGCCACGGCTATAAACGCAGACGAGCTTGCTGCCGATGGACTGAAGCATCGGCCACGAGTTGTAGCCTTTCGCCTCCTGCACGACTCGCGCGGGCTGGAGTGCTGGGAGCGGTGCCACTTTCACCATCGCGAGGCCGGTGGGGCGCGTGAAGGTATCGCGCGGATCGGTCGGCTCACGCTGAATGCGCACCCACAGCGGCGTGGCCGGGTCCACGGCATAGTGCGACTCCAGCAAGATCGTGCGCGATACAAATGGTGCCGCTGGTAAAGCCGTGCGCACTGGCGCTCCCAGCACGTAGCGCTCCGTGACGTCCTCGCTCTCCGCGAGCTGCGAGAGATGCACGCGATACACATCATCAAACGCCGCGCTCGTCGTCTCCTCATTCGTGATCACCACGATCTCGACCTTCACCGCCGCGCAATCGCCCGGCAGCCCCGTCACCACACCCGCCACCGACTGCCCCGCCGTGCCGCCCGACAACGACCACACCGGAATGTGCGTCGATCCCTTCGACATCACGACCAACGAAGGCTGCCCCGTCGCAATCGACATCTGATTCGCATTCAATCCGATGGGCGACCAGCGGCTCGCCGCTGTTGAAGGAGACTCCGCCCGCGCGACCGTGTCGAAAACGGTCACGATGAGGGCCAAGAATGCGAAGCGGGCGAAAGAGAACGGCATGCACACAGCTTTGGCCCGCGAGGCAGTGCGCGGCAAAGAGTTTGTGACTATGGCCTGCTTCGTCCGGACTTCTTCGACTCCTCGAGCAGCGTTTGCAGCTCCTTCACGATCCCGGGCTTCTTCGAGTAGAGATTCGTCGTCTCGCCAGGATCGTTGGCGAGGTCGTAGAGCTGGCCGGGGGCTTCGGGATCGGTGTCGGGCAGGGCGTAGGGCTTCAGCTCGCCTTTGTCGTAGTTGTTCCCGCCAGAGCCGCGATGGGCGATGTATTTCCAGTTCCCGCGACGGATCGAAAGCGTGCGCTCACCGGCGAAGGCCTGCATGAGCAGATACGGGCGAACGGGATCGGTGGCTTGGCCTTCGAGAGCGGGAAGCAGATTGAAGCTGTCCTCGGCGGCATGGATCGCCTCCAGCGCTTCCAGGACAGGACTTTTCACGCCGCCGGTGCGCATCACCGCAAAGAGCACGCTGCGCTGGGCAGCCGGCTTCTTCGTCGCTTCCTCATTGATGCGGTCCGTGATGTCGCCCAGCACTTTTTTGGCGTCGGCCATCGTGTGCGGTGAGAAGTTGAACTCGCTCGCCGGCGCTTTCGTCGATTTGAAGACCTGCGTCGCCCATTTGCTGGTGCTGAAGCCGGCAACCTTTACTTTCGCGTCCCAGGATTGCTGGAACACGCCGGCGTAGAAACCCGCCACCTCCGGGTCATCGTAAATCAGTACGTGGTTTGAGTTCACGTACATGCCGGTGACTGCGAAATTCGTCGAGCCGGTCAGCACCTTGACAGGCTTGTCACCCTTGTAGGCGATGAAGACCTTGTCATGTGAAAAGCTGCCGAACTTGCCGCGCATCACGGGATCGGCCTTTGCCTTCCTGAGCAGCGGATTGAGCAGCGCCTCGGTCTTGTCTTCCCAAGTGTCCTTCGGAGGCGAGGCGTGATGCAGGCCGGCATTGTCCAGGATGAGGCGCAGCCGCCCGTCCTTGGCAAAATCGGCCAGCGCCGAGACCACGCCGGGCTCGTTGAGGTCGTAGCAGAAGACGTCGATGCGCAGCTTCTTCTT
>CALMTT010000403.1 GCA_937872615.1 uncultured Verrucomicrobiaceae bacterium
GCCGCGGCTGCGGCCTTTCCGCCGGCGCAGGATTGCTCGCGCTGGAACAAGCCCGTGCGGGCAAGACTGTTTTCAGCCTGATGCGCCCGCCCGGCCATCACGCCGAAACCGCCACCGCCATGGGCAAGGCCGCGAAAAGCATCCAAAACTCCGGCAGCAGCCACGCGGCCGCGCCAGCCTCCTGCGGCCTCCACGCATGCCATGCCATCCAAAGCAAATTGAAGGCACCCAGCAGCACCACGCTTTGCCAGCGGGCAAAGGTGGCTTCGACGGCGGTGATGACATCACCCTCCGCCTCGGTATCCGGCGGCTTTTCCCAGGCCATCACAAGCCGCACCAGCCAGACCTGAAGACCTGCCGTGGTCAGCGCGGCAAAGAGCGTGCGGGCGGCCAGTTTGAGCGTTTCGAGCCACTCGGGATACACCGTGCGCCAGGCCGCGGCTTCCAGGCCGAGCCACAGCAGACCCGCGGCCGATAGCCCGATCAGCACGAGCTTTTGCTCCGGCACCGGCACCCGCTCGCCGTAGCGGTATGGCCAGCGCCAGACGCGGATCGTCAGCAGCACGAGCAGCAACGGCAGGCCGAGGGCCAGCGGCCATGGGGGAGCCAGCTCGTGAAACAGCCGCGCCGTCTCGCCAGCGGCATCGCGCAGCAAAGGCTGCCAGAGCTCCGGCCAGTCCTGCAAGGCATTCAGTCCTCTCGTGGCCATGGGTTGAAACAGCAGGCAACCGGCCGTCAGCAGCACAAGAGGCTGCCGCAGCCTCAGAAAGTCCCACGCGTCCGAAAACTCCCGCCGCAGCGGATGCCAGCGGAAGTGCAGCGCCATGCCGACCGAGAGGCCGAGGAGCGCGAGGAGGGTGGTTTGGAGCATCCGGCCATCGGAGCGCGGGATGGGAAAGGTTCCAAGTGGCTTGTTTCACGTTTCAACTTCCAGCCCGCCCCTCACAGCGGGATTCTTGAAACTTCAAACCTGAAACTTGGAACCTTCCCCGCGGCATGATAGTCTCCACGACTCATGTCTCTCCTCTCCGTCCAAGGCCTCAAGATCCATTTTCCCGTCCGCGGCGGGCTGCTGGGCCGTGCGAGCGATGTGATCAAGGCGGTGGACGATGTGAGCTTCGAGGTCGCTGAAGGTTCCACGGTCGGTTTGGTGGGCGAGAGCGGCAGTGGCAAGTCCACCGTGGCTCGTGCGCTGCTCAAGCTGCTGCCACCCACGGCCGGCACGATCTTGTTTCGCGATCGCTCGATCCTGCCGATGGTCGAGAGTGACTTCCGACCGCTGCGCAAAGAGATGCAGATGGTGTTTCAAGATCCCATCGGCTCGCTCAATCCGCGCATGACTATCGAAAGCATCCTCGGCGAGCCTTTGGAGATTCATTTTCCGAAACTGGGCCGCGAGGAGCGCCGCGAAAAATCCGCCGCGATGCTGCAACGCGTCGGCCTGCCTGCCGATGGCTTGCAGCGCTACCCGCATGAGTTCAGCGGCGGCCAGCGCCAGCGCATCGGCATTGCACGCGCTTTGGCGGTCGAGCCGAAGTTTCTCATCTGCGATGAACCGGTCAGCGCCCTCGATGTGAGCGTGCAGGCGCAGATTTTGAATCTCCTCAAAGACCTGCAGGAGGAGTTGAACCTCACGCTGCTTTTCATCGCCCACGATCTGGCAGTCGTGCGGCACATGAGCGATCAAATCGTCGTCATGCACCATGGCAAGATCGTCGAACAAGGCGGTGCTGATGCCATCTGCGAGGCTCCGCAGCACGACTACACAAAGCGCCTCCTGGCCGCGATCCCGCACCTGAACTGATTTCCACATGACGCCTCTCTTCAAAAAATTCCTCGGCATGCACTGGCTGCTGGTGGCCTTCACGGCCTGCCTGCTGGCATTTGGCGTGTATGCCATCTTCAATGCCTCGGCCTACAAGATCGGGAGCGACCTCGAAGACAAGTGGCGTGATCAGCTCCGCTGGATCGGCATCGGTGTGCCGTTCTTCTTTGCGGCCAGCCTGATGGACTACAAATGGATCCGCTGGGCCTGCTGGCCGGCTTACTTGCTCGGCATTGGCGGCCTCATCGCCACCCTCGCGTTTGGTGTGGAGATCGGTGGGAACAAGGCGTGGATCAAAGTGGGGCCCATCATGATCCAGCCCTCGCAGTTCGCCATCACCGCCGGCATCATGGTGCTGAGCGTCGTCTTTGGCGAGTTGCCGCGCATCATCCCTGCCTTCCGCCGTCCGTGGCTGCGCATCCTGGCTGCGGGCATGCTCGCGGCAGTGCCGGCGATGCTCGTGATCAAGGAAGACCTTGGTTCCGGCCTCGTCTGGGGCCCGGTCTTCCTGGCCATCATGCTCGTGGGCAGCATTCCGTTTCGTTATCTCATCGTGAAGTTGCTGCTCGTGCTCACCGTGGCACCTCTCGTGTATGTCTTCGCCTTGAAGCCGTATCAGCAGAAGCGCATCGAGACCACGTTTTACATGTTCACCGGCCAGATGGACAAGGTGAACATGCAGGACGAAGGGTGGGTGGCGAAGCATCTGCAAATGGCCATCGCCACCGGCGGCATCGAGGGCAAAGGCCCCGAGTCGAAGAAGGTGCCCGATCAAGCCAGCATCCACCGCACCTTCCTGCCGAACGAGGTGATCAATGACTTCATCTTCGCCGTCATCTGCGAGGAGTTTGGCTTCAAAGGGGCCTTTGGCCTCATCGTGGGCCTCGCCGGGATGATCATGCTCGGGCTCACCGTGGCTTTTTCAGCTCGCGACCAGCTCGGGCGACTCATCGTCATCGGCGTGATGGCGATGTTCTTCGTTCACTGCTTCCAAAACATCGGCATGAACCTCGTCGTGCTGCCGGTGATCGGTATTCCCATCCCCTTCATCAGTTACGGCGGCACCTTCATGGTCGTGACGTTGTTCCTGATGGGCCTTGTGCAAAGCGTTTGGGTCCACCGGCACATCTCCCCCGTGAAGAAAGCCCGCTCGGTGAATGGTCCCCGCGTGCCGGACGAGGAGGAGTGATTCCACGTGGCCGATTTTCTCCGAAAATCGAGCCGGGGGCATGAGGGCTCAACTTTTGGAAAAAGTTGGCCACCTTTTACGCTTCCACCTTCGCCACCGTCACGACCTCAGCTCGGTCAGTCTTGTCAGCCTTGTCTGCCCACGCCAGCCACAGGCCATAAACCATCAGCAGCATCTGGCTGCCCCAGAAGGCATAGATCTTCGGCCAGGTACCATCGGTGAAGCCATAGGCATGCAGGCCGACACCGAGCTGATTCACGCCGAACCACGAGAAGACGACGATGCAGCCGAGGATGAGATTGCAGTTGTGCAGGCCGACCTCGCGCAGGTAGCCACCGAGCCTCGCGTGAAGGATGACGAGGCACATGAGGCAGATCATGAGAGCGCCATTTTCCTTCGGATCCCAGCCCCAGAAGCGGCCCCAGCTGTAGTTTGCCCAAATGCCGCCCAACACCGTGCCGACGAGCGCGAGGAACAAACCGCAGCAGATGAAGCCGTAGGCCACGCGGGTGAGGAAACGGCCTTCATCGGACTTCGGCCCGATTTTGCCAAACAACCGCTGGATGAAGTAAATCATCGAAATCAGCGCCGCGACCATGCACGCGGCATAGCCGAGGTTGATCAACGGCACATGCGTGGAGAGCCAGAAGTTCGTGATGAGCACGGCCTGAAGCTGCTGAAGGGTGTCGGTGGCTTCGCTGGCCTCGAATTGAATGGCGAGGAACATGCAGGCCGTGCCGCCCACCGCGGCCACGAGCAGCCCGAGACCGCGTTTCGTGATCCATTCCGCCACGAGACCAAACAACGCTACCGAAGCCCCGATGAAGAGGATGGTTTCATACAGCGTGGTGATCGGCGGACGCTGCATGATGAGGCAGCGGATGATCACACCGGTGACCGCGTAGCCGGTCGCGGCGGCCAGCAGCAGCCAAGCGGCTGCCTTGGTGATCTTTTCCAGCTTCGATCCCGGAGCGATCCAGGACAGCGCCACGGCCACAAAGCCGGCGAGGAAGATCCACTGGGCATAGAAGAAGTAGTCCGCTTTGATCGAGTGACGCTCCAGCGCGATGAACTGGCCTTCGCCACGTGCTTTCGCGGCATCCTGGACTTTGGTCAGCAAGGCTTTGGAGGCCGCTTTAAACTTCGTAGCATCCGGCAGCGCCAGATAGATCTCTTCGTAGGCTGCCAGCCAGGCCAGTTGATCCGCGGTCACTTCCTTTTCGCCATTGATGGCGCCGAAGATGATCTCGCCGGGGCCATGCCACACTTCATCGACCTTCGGAGCCGGAGGGAAGATGCGCAGTTGCTGCTCGGCATTGCCGCTCATCATGGCACCGAGGGCACCTTTGCCGAAATCACGGAACCACGGGATCTGCATCGGCGGGCCTCCGTTCTTGCGGACGGCATTGGCGAGCGCATTGAGGCTCTTTGAGAGGCGCAGGGGCTTCTCGACGCCCGCAGGCAGTTGATCGACCTTGTCCCCCACGGGCGAGCGGATGAAATCGAAGTGCCCGGTGATCATTTCGTAGTCGAGGAAGTTCGCGGCGAGCTGCACGATCATGCGCTGCTCGGGAGTCTGCTTCTTCGCGGGGATCTCGCGATACTCGCTCATCTTTTCCATGAGCGTCTGCCGGGCCGGTTCGATCTCGGCAAAGGTGTATTGATCCCGCTTGGCCTTCGCCGTAAGGCCGAGCTCGGTGATGGCGGAGGAGTTATCGACTTTGAAGAGCGGCACGAGCTTCGCGATGTCGGGACGGAACCAGCTCACGAGCAGCCACTCGGTGGCATTGAGCTTCACCGGCTTGTCGCCATCCTTCACGATGTGCTTCTGCGTGGCCGGATCGGTGATGGGCTTGCCGTCCATCTCGCCATTTTCCGTGAGCCAGATGCTCCGGCGGGCACGAAAACGCAGCAACCGGTAGCTGGCGATGTTTTCCAGCGGCTTGATGCGGCCCGATTCCTGCACGGGCAGCGAGGCAAAGGTCTCCACGACCTCTTTGTCGCGAAGAAGATCGAGCGATGGGAGATCGGCGGCGGGCGCAAAACTCGCCAGGGCGAAGGTGAGAATCAAAAGAAGACGTTTCATGGCTTGGAGGGCTTGAGAGAGGTTAAAGCAGCTTCCACATCGCGAGGGCGAAGGCGGCATTGAAGGCGACGATGAGGCCGATGGAGAACTTCCAGGGCTCCACCTTGATGAAGCGGGCGAGCATCATGAGGAAATGCAGCAGCAGGCCCTCGGCGACGATGATGCAGGAGATGAGCGGCCAGTGGTCGGAGGGGTTTTCCACGATCTGGAAGCCGCTGCTCTTCACGCCGCTGCCACTGCGAGTGCCATCGTCAAAGGTCTGCTGGAAGACGGCGAAGCCTTCACTGCGCACGGGCTCATTCATGGTGATGACGCGTTTTTCCTCACGGCCATTCTCCAGCTTGGTCACCCAGCTGGTGAAGCGACGCGCACGCTCGGTGCCGGGATGCTTCTCCTGCTCGGTTTTGTCGAGCTTGATGGCGAAAGGCAGCTTGTAGGTGCGGTGAACGATGGAGAGCAGATACTTGTCACTGCCCACGTTGACCGTCCAAGGTGCGGCCGCGAACTCCCACAGGATGCCTTTCTGTTCCGCGCCGCCTTTTTTGTCCTTCACGATGGCCACGCAGGCGCTGGCGAGCGCTTCGTCCGCCATCGCGGCACCGGATTCATCGAGCGTGCTGACTTCCTGCACGAAGTAGCCATCAATGGCATCGGCGCGGGAGCCATCGCGATCCGGTTTTGGCTGCGCGTGTTTCTTCCAGCCGGTGATCATGAGGTCAAAGGGCAGGCTTTCATGCGTGAAGGTGCGTCCCTTGCCATCGGTGAGGTCTTGATACTTCGACTGGTCGATCACCAGCACGCTGCGTTTGGCCTTTTCATCCGTCTGCACCTTCTCGATCTCGATGACGCGGTCGTGGAAGCTCAAAAACTCATCGCTCGTCTCGCCCTCGCGGAGGCTCATATTCCCCTCGACGGCAAAATGGTAGCTCACCGCGCCCGCCGCGATCATGAACAGGATGGCAAAGTGCGAGATGATGACGCCGATGGTCTTCGGCGACTTGCGGATGCGGATGATGCCGCCGAGAAACATGTTCACGAACAGCACCGCCATCAGCGTGTAGCCTCCGGGCAGGATGGGCAGCGGGAAGGTCACATTGCCGATGTCTGCATACGCGTTCAGCGCCAGGGCACGCCAGCACGCGCCGATGTCGATGCGATCGACGAAAAAGGACTCAAAGTAACGCGCCTGGCTGGCCACGAGGCCGAACTCCGCCTGCTCGAGCGTGCCGAGGAAGGTGATGAGCAGCAGCAGCGCCAGCGTAACGGTGGCGAGGCCGAAGCTGGAGAGGAAGCTGACGAGTTTCGCGATTGGGTTTTGGTTGGGAGAGGACACGGGGGAAGTCGGGAAAAGTGCTCAGTGCTCAGTTCGGGGAAGGCTCTCGGTGATGACTGAGCACTGAGAACTGAGCACTTGGATTGGGTGGAAGGTCATTCCTTCGGCAGGTTCGGTTTGATCGACTGGCAGAAAGTATCAAAGGCGGCGTTGTTCTGCTCGACGAGGGCTTTGGGGCCGGTGAGCTTGACGAAGATGGTGGCCTGCTCGGTGCTGTGGATGAGGCCGAGCATGCGGTAGCCGGTCTTGGCGGTGTCGGCACCGAAGCCTTTGAAGTCGCCATCGAAGGCCACAAAGGTGGCCTCGCGATTGAAGAAGGGCTTTTTCGGCAGCTTCGAGAGTTCGTCGGGCGTGTAGGCGGGCTGGCCCATCTGCGAGCGCCAGCGGTTCACGTTGGCTTCGAGGCCACCGGCGGAACCGGGCATGAGGGAGATGTAGCACTCGCCTTCTTTGTTGGGTCCAAAGCGCAGATCGAGCAGGCGCATGCCCATGGGATCAGGCGTGGTGTTTTCGCTCCAGCCGTCCGGCACGGTCCAGGTGAGCAGGCTGCGAAAGTCCGGGCGCTCTTGCTGGGCCTCGTTCTTGGCATCGTCAAAGAACCGCGTGGCGCTGGGGATGTCGATGTTCGGCTTGGCGGCGTGCGTGGAGATCTCGCGCGATTCGGTGATGGCCTCACGCTCGCCGAGGCGGTCGCACGAAGCGGAAAGAAGGCCGCACGCGATGGCCGCGCAGCAGTGGAAGGGGGATTTCATCGTGGGGAAACGCATGAGGGGATGAGATGATTAGCAGCGCAGGGGAAAATGACGAATGAGTAAATCCGAATGACGAAGCCCAGCGGGCTTCCGCCACGAACAAACTACGCCCGGCCTGGAAGATGGGATTATTTCACCCAACCGTGTTCTTTGGCTGCCTCCAAAAATGGACGGCCTTTTTGATTCTTGGGATCTGAACGTGCCTCGCGGAGGGTGCGAAGGTCACGGAGATCCTCAAGCTCTTCCTGCATCTTCAAATATTGGCGATACGGAATCACCGCGAACTGTTTGCGGCCATTGCTTTCGATGATCTGGGCGTTCATGGCAGTGTTAGTAGGCATCGCGGCGGTTCTTGATGGTTTGGATGACAATTTTCTCGGGGAGAATGTCGAACAATACACGCCAATCGCCAACACGCAGCCGATAAGCTGGCTCGTGATTGGTTAGCTTTTTGATGTCTCCCTTCAGCCCGCCCTGCAAGGCAAGTATCGCCTCGGCAATCCGCGTCGCGTCTCTTTTCGGAATCTTGGAGAGTTCCTTTTCAGCACGGGCGCGGATTTCGATTTCTCGAGCCATGGGCAAGGAAGGTGCGGCTCACGATCCCTTGTGCTCGCTGTGGCAGGCTTTGCAGTTCACGGCGGCCTTGTAGGCGGCGACGCCGGCGGCGTCCTTGGCCTGGATTTTCTTCACGGCACCGATGAGGGCCTGGTTCTTTTTCACCCAGGCAGCCTTGTCGCCCTTCGGCGGGGTGGCGGCGCACATGTCCTGATACACTTTGAGCATCGTGGCGAGCTCCGCATCGCTGGCGGTGCCACCGGAGACTTTTTTGCAAAGGGCATCATCGGGCTTGTGATACTGCTTCATGGCCGTCTTGATGACATCGCTGGCACCGGCGGCAGGTTTGGCGGCCTTCGGATCGGCCTTGGCAGGAGCGGGAGCGGCGGGAGGTGCAGGAGGTGGCGCGGTGAGCTTGGCGATTTCTGCCTCGCTGAGGCCGACATTGACCTTGAGGCCGGAAACTTTGGCTTCGAGGGCCTTCGCGCCGTTTTGCGTCACGCCGGTCTGCCAGACGAAAAGCTTCTTCAGCGCCTTGGCGGCCGCGAGAGCGGCAATGCCGCCATCGGTGACCTTGTCGCCGTAGAGGTTGAGGTATTCGAGGTTTGGCAGCGCGGCGAGCTTGGCGAGGCCGGCATCGCTGAACTTGGTGTTTTCGAGGTGGAGACGCTCAAGGTTGGTCATTTTCGCCAGCGTGTCCGCGGCGGCATCGGAGATCTGGCTGCGGGCGAGATCGACCCACACGACGTGCTGGGCGATGGGAGCAAGGAGGGCGAGTTCCTTGTCACCAAACTTGTCGGCGGCATTGATGACGCCGAGGCGGAGCTGCTCGGTGTCCTGAGCCAGCGGCATGAGCGAGGCGTTCAAAGCGGCCATCTTGGCGCTGACCTCGGCGACCTGCTTTTTCTCGGCATCGGTGAGGGGCTTGGCCTTCGGCTTCTCGGCCTTGGCAGGTGCGGCGACCTTTGGCAAGCCTTTGGCAAGCATCACGGCGAGAGCACCTTCGACATCGGCGGTGGGCTTCGCAGCGGCCACGGTGAGGGTGTCCGAGGCACCGGACTCGATCCACCATTTCAAAATGGCGACCTCTTCCTTCGTGAGCTGTGGCTCATCGCTCGGCGGCATGTGTTCGTCGTCGTCGGTGGGCAGATTCGCACGGACGAGCATGAGGCTGTCCTTGCTGTTTTTGGCAATGACGGTCGTGGGGCCATCGCTACCGCCTTTCATGATGGCGGAGTAGTCGTGGAGCTGGAGTTTGCCCTTCTTCTTTTCCTCACCGTGGCAGCCATTGCACTTCGCGGCCATGATCGGGGCGATGACATCGCGGTAAACGACGGCCTTCGCGGCGATGGCAGCATCGAGTTTGCCACCTGCGGCAGGTGCGGCGGCCGGCTTGGCGGCTGCGGGAGCTGGAGCGGCTGGTTTCGCGGCTGCTGGAGCGGCGGCGGCAGGAGCAGTAGCGGCCACGGCGACGGGCTTGGCATCATCTTCGGCGGTCCAGCCGTTGTTGATGTGCGCACCGGGCAGCTTGGCCTTCAAAGCGGCCACGCCAGCCTTCGTCACGCCACTCTGCCAGAGGTAGAGCGCTTTGAGCTTCGACAGACCGGAGAGCTTGGCGAGGCCGGCGTCGGTGACCTTGGTGTTGTAAAGGTTGAGGTATTCAAGCGAGGCGAGGCCTTTGAGATGGTCGAGGCCTGCATCGCCGATGCCGGTGTTTTCCAAATGAAGCTCCTGGAGGTTTTTCATCGCCGCGAGCTTGGCGAGACCCGCGTCGGAGACCTTCGTGCGGGCGAGGTCGAGGGACGCGACCTTGTCGGCGATGGGGGCGAGGGCATCGAGGCCGCTGTCAGCGAACTCCTTCGCCACATTTAGCGCGGTGAAGCGGTAGGTCTTGCCATCCGCGGCGGTGGGCATGAGCGAGGCGCCGGTGGCGTTCACCTTCTGCATCGCGGCCTCGACGGCAGGATCAGCGGCTTTTTTGTCGTCAGCGGCATGCGCGGTGAGGGCGAGTGCCAGGGCGAGGAGGTGGAGGTAGGTGGGTTTCATGTGCAAAAGGAGGGGAGAGAGAAATGACGAATGCAGAATGGCGAATGACGAATGGTTTCAGGCGTTCATACGGCGATGTGGCTGAGGTTTCGTCATTCGGGATTCGGACATTCTTTCGTCATTTCGCGATAGCGGAAGCAGCAGCTTGCAGGTCGGTAGGAAGCGCCGCGATGTCGAGCTTCTGCGTGTTGCTGGCACCTTGCTCGATCCACCATTTGAGGATGGCGACCTCTTCCTTGGTGAGCTGGTCCTTGCCCTCGGGCGGCATGTGCATGTCTTCGTCTTCGGCGGAGATGACGAGCTGGTAGGTGAGGCTGTCGGCGGGCTTGCCGGGGACGATGTTGTTCTTCTTTTCGGCGCTCTCGGAGCCGCCGGCCATGGTGGCCTCATAGGTGTCGAGGCGGAGATCGCCCTTCTGTTTTTCCTCGCCGTGGCATTTGTTGCACTTGGCGGCAAAAATCGGCTGGATGAGGTTCGCGAAGACGAGCTTGTCGCCTGCGGCAGGAGCGGCAGGGGGCATCGTGGGAGCTGGAGCAGGTGTCGGAGTTGGTGTGGTGGGCGGTGTTTCGACCACTTTGGGAGCTTCGGGGGCTTTCGGGGCCTCGGGAGCCTTCTCCTCGGTTTTTTCGGGTTTCGGCTTCTCCACGAAACCGAGCATCCATTTCTCCATCGCGATCATTTGGCTCTTGATCGGCTCAGGGGCGAACTCGGTGAGGAACTTGCTGCCGTGGCTCATGTTGCCGCCAAAGTGGGCGCCGAGGCCCATGATGCCGAAGCTGAGGAAAAACAGGGCGCGGTAGGCGTGGAGGAGCTCGAAATTGCTCTGGCCCATGGCCACGAGGCGGATGACAAGGGCCAGCAGCACGCCTGCGGTGCCGATGATGGCCATCGTCTGATGCAGGCTGAAGTTTCCACCCGTGTAACCGCCCTCACGGGAGAGCATGATGCCTGCCAGCACGGCCAGCACACTGCCAGCGGCACCGACCCACAGCGCCAGCAGCGCGGTGCTGCCATGCTTCGACTCGCCGCTGCGGCTCATGCAGAGCAGCTCCAGCAGCATCAGAAAGCTCAGCGAGCCAATCGGCAGGTGCAGCAGGATGGGATGAAAGCGCCCGATGAAGAGCGTCATCTGCCCGGCCTCGGCCTTCGGGGCCTCATAGAGCGGTGGGTAGATCAGCAGGCCGATGATAAAACCAACAAGGAGCAGCAGCGAGGCGATCCAGGCCAGCGTGTAGGACTTGGGAGCTTCAGATTCGGGATCGTAGGACATGGGCAGGTTGGGGGTAGGCAAAAAACGCCGGTCACGGCCTCCTTTGTTCACCTTTCCGCCTCGTGCAATCGACGTTGCGCCGGGCTTGCTCTCATCCCTGCGAATCTTGGCGGGATCATGCGGGATGGGCGGCGGGATGGTCCATTGGTTCGCCGTGGGACAGAAGCGGGTGGCAGACAGGCCAAGGCGATTGACGATTGATGCACAAGGATTGCTGATTGTTGAAGTCCAAGCCGCCGGGGGGCTCTGCACCTCAACAATCAGCTATCGGCACTCATCAATCCTCCAGCCCCGAATCCAAAACGCCGCTCCGAGCGAACTACGCCTTTCAAATTCCAGCCCATGCCCAAAACCGTCCTCCACTGGTTCCGCCGTGATTTGCGCCTCACGGACAATACCGCGCTGCATCACGCCACCCAGGCCGCGGAGCAGGTCGTGCCGGTGTATGTGCTGAGCGATTGGAAAAACAGCCACGGCTGGACCGGGCCGAACCGCCAGCAGTTCCTCTGCGGCAATCTCGAATCGCTCGCGAAGAACCTCGAAACCCTCGGCAGCCGCCTCATCGTGCGCTGTGGCAAGGCGGATGCCGAACTCGAGCGCCTCGTGCGCGAGACACAGGCCAGCGCGATCTATTTTAACCGCGACTACGATCCCTTCGGCCGCGAGATGGAAAAGAAGATCGCCGCGCTTTGCACGCGTCTCGGCATCGAGTGCCATGGCTTTGACGACAGCGTCATGCATGCGCCCGAAACCGTGCTCACCGGCTCCGCGATGCCTTACCGGGTTTACACGCCCTACTCGAAGAACTGGCTCAGCCTCGAAAAAACCGCGCCACTGCCCCGCATGACCTCGTTGGGACCGAAAGCGGCTGAAAGCATCACCAGTCTGCCGCTGCCCACGCTTGCGCATTGGAAGCTGCCCGAGCCCACGGCGCAGATTCTGCCCTCCGGCGAGCGGGCAGCCCGTGATCGCATGAAGCGCTTCATCGATACCGGCATTTTGAAAGGCTACTCCGCCCATCGCAACACACCCAGCGGCCAGACCACCTCGATGCTCAGCCAGGACCTGCGCTACGGCCTCATCGGCATCCGCGATCTGTATGCCCGCTGCGCCGCCATCGAAAAGGGCAGCACCTACATCAAGGAGCTCGCCTGGCGGGAATTCTACTTCGCCATCCTGTGGTTCTACCCGGAGGTCTTCGAGCACGAGTTCAATCCCGACTGGCGCGGCCTCCCTTGGCCCGGCACCGACGCTGATTTCCAACGCTGGGCCACCGGCACCACCGGCTTCCCGATTGTCGATGCCAGCATGCGCCAGCTCCTGCAGACCGGCCTCATGCACAACCGCCTGCGCATGATCACCGCCATGTTCCTCACCAAGGACCTGCACTGCGACTGGCGGCTCGGCGAGGCCTTCTTCATGAAGCAGCTCGTCGATGGCGAAAACGCCAGCAACAACGGCGGCTGGCAATGGTCCGCCGGCACCGGAGCCGATGCCGCGCCCTACTTCCGCATCCAAAACCCGTGGCTGCAAAGCGCCCGCTTCGATCCCGAGGGCACCTTCATCAAAAAGTGGGTTCCTGAACTCCAAAACGTGCCCGCCCCGCTCCTCCACGAGCCGCCGAAACCCGGCCTCCCCCTCGCCAAAGGCTATCCCCTCCCCATGGTCGATCACCACACCGAGCGCGACCGCTGCCTCGCCATCTTCGCGAAGCATAAAGAGGAGCGAAGCTGAGGAAGCGAAGGGCAGGGCGGAGAGCGCCACAAGGAGAGGCACTTTCCAAGTGCCCCACGCCGGGACTTGGCAAGTCCCGCACCTAGCGCGAGGCGGCATCCAGTCGCGACTTGTGTCCAAGGTGCGGGAAGTTTGCGACAGCATCGTAGCCCTCTTGCGCCGCAAGAGGAGCCCAAGGCCTTCGCTGCTCCTGGACGGCCTGGAGCTCGCCGACGCTTCAGACCGCCACACGCCCAGCACTTCCCACGGAGCGGGAGGACGGTGTTATGCTCCGCGGCATCATGATTTGTGAAGACCAGATTTTTATCTCCCACAGATTCAGGGAGGCCCACAGATTTCTTTTTTCTGTCAGAGAACCCTTCTGAAATAATCTGCTGGCTTCCCTGAATCTGTGGGAAATCACAAGATATGATGACGCCAAGTATAAACAGCGCCCATAACCCTCCATCGCCGATCTCAGCGCCGTTTCGGCTGGCAGAGTTTTGCACAACTTCAAAAAACGCGCCATTTCCACGCCCCACCAGCCCAGCCGCCGTTCCCCATCCCCGTTGGTGGGCATAAAAACGCCCGCTGCTTCGACGACCCGACGCACCCAAGGCTTGACCTCCGGCGACTTTTTCGCTTCCCTCGGCGCATTCATTCAAATCCTTTCTTTCAGTGACGAATCCCTTTTTACCTCCCCTCAACCCTGTTAATCCACAGAAAATGGTGGGCGAATCAGATTCGCCCACAATTCATTGTGACTAAACAACGTAGGCCAGAACGCATCTCACCCAATCGTCTAAAGCAATGCTTGAATTCGCACTTTGGCCACTCTGGCGACTACTGAAGGGACCACTCCAGAATATCTTACAGGCGAGATTTTCGATTTTAGGCCGCCAGTTCAAGGCACTTCTTTCTTCCACTGTTGACGATCTCATCGCCGCCTTGACCAACGAATCGTTCAACACCGATATTTGGAGGCACGCCGCTGAAGGGACCATTCGGGCACGGAAGTCGAGTTCGAGGCTTTTGTCTATCGAGGCGTTTCCATTGGAGGCGTTGCAGCACTCCTCACACATCAAGGCTGCTTTGGTCGTGGCCCTCCGCAGCAACGTCCGACTCGATGCGCAGCGTAACGAACTGAATATCCCAGATGCCGAATGGCATAAGATTACAGAGGACTATGCGACAGACGTTCTAAGGCTTGGTTTGGTATTCGCGCTTCGTCGAATGAAACGACAGGAGATTCCACTCTACACCTCGAATGTCGTCCTGGACATCGCTGAGAGAGAGCCGATACGCGTTCGAGGCAAAGCAGGTCACCATACCCTTGTCATACTGTGCAGGCAGCCCCACCTCGATTCGGATCTGAGCCTCAGGAAGGCTGCTCGAATTTGGAAGGCGCGAGAGGACGAAGAATACCAATTTGAACTCAAGGAATACGATGGCTTCAACGCGGCCTAACAAAACGGATGCAGTAACGGCTCGAAGGCCATCTGTCGTATCAGCAACGTCTTGCGCTCGCCGTCGCCTGA
>CALMTT010000404.1 GCA_937872615.1 uncultured Verrucomicrobiaceae bacterium
GAGCATGATTTTGTCGAAGTGGCCACCTTTCGCAGTGATGGCAGCTACTCCGATGGTCGCCGGCCTGACAGCGTCACTTACTCGACACCGGAGATGGATGCCGAACGCCGTGATTTCACGGTGAACGGCCTGTTTTACGATCCGCTGGCAAACAAGGTCATCGACCACGTGGGCGGGCAAAACGATCTCAAAATGGGTCTGCTGCGAGCGATTGGTGTTCCAGCGAAGCGTTTCGAAGAAGATCGACTGCGGCTCATGCGGGCCGTGCGTTTCGCCACGGTGCTCGGCTTTGACATCGAGCATGCGACTTGGGAGTCCGTTTGCGGTTTGGCGGACAAAATCAGCAGTGTGAGCATCGAGCGCATCCGTGAGGAGTTCATCAAGATCATGCTGCATGAGAATCGCGTGCGTGGTTTTGACCTGCTGGTGAATTCCGGCCTTATGGCGCACATCCTGCCGGAAATCCTCGTCCTGCAGGGCTGCGAGCAGCCGCCACAGTTTCATCCGGAGGGTGATGTGTTTGTGCACACCCGCCTGATGCTGAGCCTGCTGCCGGCGCAGGTGAGCCTGCCGCTGGTGATGAGCGTGCTTTTGCACGACATCGCCAAGCCGGCCACGCAGACCCGGGATGCAGACACGGGGCGTATTCGTTTCAATGGTCACGACAAGCTTGGTGCGGAGATGACGGGCAACATCATGCGCCGCATGAAGTTCCCGAACGATGTCATCGAGCCCACGGTGGTTGCCGTCGAGCACCACATGACCTTCATGGAGGTGAAAAAGATGCGCACGGCCACGCTGAAGCGCATGCTCAGCCGCCCGACGATGGACGACGAGCTCGCGTTGCATCGCGTCGATTGCCTCGGCAGCAATGGAAAGCTCGACAACTACGAGTTCATGCTCGCGAAGCGGGAGGAGTTTGCCAACGCCCCGCTGGTGCCGCCGCGGCTGGTGAATGGCGCCGACCTCATGCAGCTCGGCTGGCCTGCCGGACCGGACCTTGGACGTGTGCTCAATGACATCCAGACGCTGCAACTCGAGGGTCAACTGACCACGAAGGAGCAGGCGATCGCCTGGGCGCAAAGCCAGCGTCAGGCCTGAGGATCGTCAAACGTCCACCAGCTCGCGTTCGCGGCGCTGTGGCGGATCGACCCAGGCCTCAGCCTCTTCTTCAACATCCTCGGAAAGCATCGGCGCGAAGCGTTCACCGCGGAAGCCAAGCTCCTGCCGCACGCTCGAGTGCGGGTCCTCGGGATTGATGAGCTCCTCCAGCAACACGAGCACATCGAAGTCCGCGTCGGTCATCTTGATCTCCGCGTCGTCGTTCACCTGAAACTTCGGATTCGAGCGGCCGATGGCCACAGAGCGGATCGTGTAGGTATGGTCTTTCTTGGGCAGCGCCCGGTAGAGGTCATAGACCCACGGGGCGAACTCGTCATTGATGCACACGACTTTCTGGCCGGTTTGAAACATGCTGGATGGAGGGTTGTCGAAGGGGAAATCCAGCGCCATGCTAGGCGCGGATGGCCTCCCGGCATCCTCTTTCGCGCTTCATGTTCCATCTTTCCACCTTTCTCGCTGATTTGCTGCCAGAGCCCTCGGAGTTCCTTTCGATGGGCAAGCAGGTCGGTCAGGAGATCACACTCTCCATCGGCCCTGTTTACACCACTGGCTTCCTCGTCGCCGGACCGCTGCTGATTCTCGGCGGCATCGTGCTGATCATGGTCATGTATGGCCGTGTGAAATACTTCGCGATGGAATACGGCTACGGGACGGGTTGGGGCCGCATCAAGGCCATTTTCCATTTCATCGCCTTGGGGCTCTTGCTAGCGGTGACGGGATTCGTGCTGACGCTGATTGGCTGGGGAAACCAAGGCTACTCGGTCATTTTGAGCTCCGCCGGGCTCACGGAGGTGAGCCATTTGGGGACCACAACCTATCGCTGGGATGATTTGAAGGCCACTTCCGAGCGGGTGAAGTCCACGGCCTTCTGGCTGAAGTTCGAGAAGGAGGGCAAAACCTGCCAGGTGAGCTTCCGCCAGCAGGAGCTGGGCGAGGCCATGCAGGATCAGGCGATCCAAATCGCTGAAGAGGCCATCCGAGCGCATCCGGGCACGGGCATCAGTCTTTGATCGTCATGCGTGCCGTGCTCTCTGTTGCCTGCTGGCTGCTGCCGCTCGCCACGCTCCATGCGGAGCCTGCGGCGGCACAGGTCGCGCCGAAGCCTCTCTGGCCTGTCGTCTTCGGCACGACGCTGCTCGTGCAATTCACCGTGCCGTTCATGCTTCGCTCCCTCTGGCCGAACATGAAGCGGAAAACGGCCTGGTTGATCGCCACCGGGGCCGCTTTGGTCTTTTTGCTGATTCTTTCGCCCGTCGCCGTGTCGATTTCGAACGTTTTGCGCAGTGGACGGACCATGTGAGGCGCTTCATGCTGCCCACCATGCGCCCCATCCACGCTTTCCTGCTGCTCCTCACTGCGCTTTCCAGCCCTGCCGCCGAGACTTTGGTCACGGATGCGACCACCTTCGAGACCGCGTCAAAGGCCGCCAGGGCCGGTGATGTCATCATTTTGAAAAACGGTGAGTGGAAGGACGCGCGGCTTCGGATCAGTGCCAGCGGCAATGAAGACCAGCCGGTGACCATCAAGGCCGAAACGCCCGGCAAGGTCGTGCTGACAGGCGAATCGCGTTTGCAGGTCGGTGGAGCTTACGTGCTCGTCGAAGGTCTTTCCTTCAAAGATCCGGCTGGTGAAGAATGCATCGAACTGCGCATCGACTCCGATGAGGTGGCACACGACTGCCGTGTGACCGAGTGTGCCGTGGTGAACACGCTTCCCGCTGGCGAAGCGAAGAAATCGAGCCGCTTCATCTCGCTCTACGGCCATGAGCATCGCGTGGATCACTGCCGCTTCGAAGGCAAAGCCACGGAAGGTCCTTCGATGGTCGTTTGGTTGAGTGCAGAACAGAAGGCTCCGGCACGTCATCGCATTGATCACAACTACTTCGGACCTCGTGAGCGGCTCGGCAAGAATGGCGGCGAGACCATCCGCCTCGGCGACAGCAAGACCTCGATGCTCGAAGGCCAGTGCGTGGTGGAGCACAACGTCTTCGAGAAGTGCAACGGCGAGGCCGAGTGCATCTCGAACAAGTCCTGCGGCAATCTCTACCGCCGCAACACCTTCATCGAAGTCTCCGGCACGCTCACCTTGCGCCATGGCAATCGCTGCCGCGTGGAGGAAAATGCCTTCCTCGGCAATCACGCCAAAGGCTGCGGCGGCATCCGTTTGATCGGCGAGGACCATGTGGTCTCCGGCAACTACCTCGAAGCTCTCGATGGCGACAAGGAACGCAGCGCGTTTTGCTTCATGCTGGGCATTCCCGACTCGCCGGAGAACGGCTACTTCCAGGTGAAGAACGCCAAGCTGATCAACAACACCGTGGTGGATTGCAAATCGCCCTTCCTCTTCGGCTTCGCTGGCGACAAGAAGGCCACGCTGGCTCCCGAAAACGTGTATGTGGAGAACGTCCGCTTCACCAACGCAGCTTTGGATGGTTTTGCCGACCAGAAAGGGTTTCTGTGGGATCAAAAAGACCTCAAACGTCCGGCTTGGATCGATCAGCGGGAGGCCGCCGGCCCTTCATGGAAGTGATTCACCTGCCTTCCGCTGGACAAAAACAGGCGGTGAGATAAAGCACTCGCCGCTCATCCAAACGTCCCGGTAGTTCAATGGATAGAACGAGGGTTTCCTAAACTCTAAATACAGGTTCGATTCCTGTCCGGGATACTCACTGCGTGGCGAATTTCGTCAGCAGGCCGCGTTTGCGGGTGAGATTGAGGATCCAAAGGAAGAGCCAGCCGGCCAAGGCCATGAAGACGATGTTCAATGCGGCGGCATACCAAAGGTAGTTCCAGTTCATCGAGCCGGTTTTCATTACCTCGCGCATGCCTTCGAAGATGTAAGTCGGCGGAAAGCACCACGCGATGGGCTGCGACCATGCTGGCATGTCGTTCACGTTGTAGAAAACGGCGACCACAGGCTGGAAGAAGAAGGGAATGGCCCAAGCGAGCGATTCAGCGGCCTGTCCCCAGCGCAGGATGAGGGCGGTGGAGATCATGCCGAGCGACCAGCCGAAGAGCATCAGATTCAGGAAGAATGGAATCAGCCACCAACTGAGCTGGAAGACATTGAACGAGTAGCCGAACCACGAGATCAGGCTGAGCACGATGGCGGTCACCGCGATGCGCAGGAGGCCGACGATGAAGGTGGCGCTCACATACTCAATCGTGCGCACCGGTGCGACGAAGATATTCAGCAGGTTCCGGGTCCAAACGTCCTCAAGGAATGAGATCGCCACGCCTTGCTGGGCACGAAACATGATGTCCCACAGAATCATGCCACCGAGGAAGAAGAGCACATAGCTGCCAAATTCGGGGTTTGTGTTCTTCTGGATGAAAACGGTGACGTTTCCCCACACCACGAGATCGACCACGGGCCAGAAAACGAGCTCCACCATGCGCATCGGCGTGCGGGTGTAGAGAAACAGGTAGCGCAGGACGAGGGCGCTGATGGTTTGAAAATTCATGGTTTGGCCTCCTTCTCAGGCTCGTCGATGATCTCGCCATCACGGGCGATTTTGATGAAGACATCCTCCAGCGAATTGGTGGAGGAACG
>CALMTT010000405.1 GCA_937872615.1 uncultured Verrucomicrobiaceae bacterium
AGGCGGCGTTTTGGAAGTGGGTGATGGCGACGGCGAGGGCATCGGCGGCATCGGGGGGCGGGGTTTCACGGAGACGGAGGAGCGAGCGGATCATGAAGGCCACCTGCTCTTTTTGCGCGCCGCCGCGGCCGACGGCGGCTTGTTTGATCTCCTTCGGCGCATACTCATAAATCGGCAGCCCATGCTCCGCGGCGGCGATGAGGGCAGCGCCACGCGCGGTGCCGAGCACGATGGCGGTTTTAAAGCTCTGCACGTAGATGGTGGACTCGATGGCGCACACGGTGGGCGCATGCTCGCGGATGACATCGTTCAAAGCCTCACGGATGGCGACGAGGCACCCGCTGGGCAGCAGCGCCGGCTTGTTTTGAATGACGCCCCACGTGATGGCCCGCATCTCCCGCGCATTGCCCTCGACGACGGCGTAGCCGGTCTTTCGCAGCGCGGGGTCGATGGCCAGCACACGCTGGACTTCGTTGGCGGGAGTGGGTTCCGGTGGGCGGACGAGGCGGGCCATGAGCCTCCGGCTTTACCATGCGTGCCAGCGGGTGGCGAGCATTTCGTGATTGCGCCACCAGATGTCCTCCGCTCGAATCCAAGGCATGAAACTCCTCCTGCTGCTGCCGCTGCTGCTGCTGCTCGTCACGAGCCTGATGGCGCAGGAGCCAGAGAAGCCCGCGGCGGTCTCGACGCTCGATGAGAAGGAGTTGCGAGAGTTCGACACGCAGCCGGAGGCGGTGAAAAGCCTCATCCGCGCGGCGTTGGCGCTCACCCGCCTGAAGCTGACCTATCGCTATGCCTCGCATGAGGTGGCGCAGGGCGGCATGGATTGCTCAGGCTCGGTCTATCGCGTGCTGCTCGATGAAAAAGTGCCCGGTGAGATCCCTCGCCAGTCCGATGAAATGTGCGCGTGGACGCAAGCGAAGGGCACTTTTCATCGCACGGAGCAGGTCACCAAGCTCAACGATGCGTCATTTGAGCATCTGCGCCCCGGCGACCTGCTGTTTTGGTCGCGCAAAGGCGGTGTGGAGCCCGGCCGGAAGCTGCCGGTCACGCATGTGATGCTATACCTCGGCACCCGCGTGAAGGATGGAAAGCCGGTGATCTACGGCTCGAGCGATGGACGCTCCTACGAAGGGCAAAAACGCTGCGGCGTGAGCGTCTTCGACTGGGTGCTGCCGAAGCCCGACGATGCCAAGGTGGAGTTTTACGGCTATGGAGCCATTCCAGGGCTCACGAAGGAGGAAGTGCGCAAAGCCACGCCGACGGAGCCCGTGAAGTGATTGCAGCCCGCGGCCTCAATTTCGTGGAAATCGCATTCGGATGGTCTATGCGACACGGCCGTGATCCCCGCTGATCCCATTCTTTACCGCCCCAACGTCGCCGCCATCCTCCAACGTGAGGACGGCAAAATCCTCGTCGCCGAGCGCATCAACATCGCTGGCGCGTGGCAATTCCCGCAGGGAGGCGTGGATGACGGCGAAACGGCGGATCAGGCGCTGTTTCGCGAATTGCAGGAGGAGATCGGCGTGCGCCCGGAGCTGTTGAAGGTCGTTTCCACTCGTGGGGGCTACCGCTACGCCTTTCCGAAAGGCCGGCTGAAATACGGCATCTACGGCGGCCAGGAGCAGACCTACTACCTCTGCCGCTACATTGGAACAGATGCCGATATCGACCTGAAGGCCACGCATCAGGAGTTCGCCAGCTTTCGCTGGATCGAGCCGCGTGAGTTCCGGCTCGACTGGACGCCGAAGTTCAAGCGCAACGTCTATCGCCAGGTGATGCGGGACTTTTTTGGACTCGAGCTGGCGGACTGATCAAGCCCGTAAAACCTCATTCGGCCCCCTCGGATGAGGGTGGCCACTCCGCTTTTGCAAAAAAATGACGGGCGTTTATCATCCGGCACGCGTATGAGCGCGAATTCCCCTGTAAACCATGTCCGACGATTTTTTTGGCAACCGTAATGACGGCCCCAACCGCCGCCAAGATCCACAATTCAACTGGCGCGGCTTCATGCTGTTCGTGCTCGCCGTCTTCCTCCTCGTGGCCGGTGTGTGGGCCAGCAACAAGACCAGCAACGCCAAGCTCGACTACCGCGGCTTCAAGCAACTCGTGAAGGAAAACCGCATCGACACCAGCCGCCCGCTGCTGCTCGTCAATGCCGATGCCACCACGAAGCAGACTATTGAAGGCTACTATTTCGACAAGCCCCGCGCCGTGGCCCCAGCACCGGATGCCGTGCCGGCCGCTCCCGTAGAAGCTCCGAAGACCGAAGAACCTGCCACCGGTCCCGTGATGGGCCCCGGCGGCAATTTGAAGCCGGTCGGCCCCTCGAAGCCTTTTTCCGTCGAAGTGAACATCGAGTTCCAGAAAGAGGAACTTCAGAAGCTCATGGATGAGGCCAAGCTCGACCTCGTGCCCTCCTACGCGGGCAATGAGTGGGCGATGGTGAGCTTCCTCCTGCCGCTGGCCCTTGTGCTGGCTCTTTTCTACTTCCTCGTGCGCCAGCAGATCCGCAGCGCCGGTCGCGGAGCCCTCAGCTTTGGCAAAAGCCGCGCGAAGCTGCTCTCGCAGGACCGCAACAAGGTCACCTTCAAGGACGTCGCCGGTGTGGAAGAGGCCAAGGAAGAAGTGCAGGAACTCGTCGAGTTCCTCAAAGACCCGAAGAAGTTCCAGCGCCTCGGTGGCAAGATCCCGAAAGGCGTGCTCATGGTCGGCCCTCCCGGCACCGGCAAGACCTTGTTGGCCAAAGCCATCGCTGGCGAGGCCGATGTGCCCTTCTTCAGCATCAGCGGCTCGGACTTCGTCGAAATGTTCGTCGGCGTCGGCGCCTCTCGCGTGCGCGACATGTTCGAGCAGGCGAAGAAGAACGCGCCCTGCATCATCTTCA
>CALMTT010000406.1 GCA_937872615.1 uncultured Verrucomicrobiaceae bacterium
TGGCGTTCCTCGGGGTCGCCATGTACAAGGCCTTCCAGGGCATGTTCCAGGACACGGCGGACAAGACCAACAGCCAGATCAGCCAGATCGGTGGTTGACCCGCGCTCGGAGCGCGGCACCGGAGTGATCGGCTCGCTGGCCGGAGCGATCGTCTTCCTCGCCCTCCTCCTCTTCGCCCTTTGCCCTTCGCTCTTTGCTCAGGACAAAATCGTGACGAAGACCACCTACGCCAAGGCCTATGGCGAGACGAAGAATCCCGTCGCCGTCGATCCGGCAAAGGATTTGCCACGCTATCCCGCCGTGGAGTCGAAGGACGCCATTGGCACCTGGCAGGTGAAAAAGGGCTTCAAGCTCCAGCTCGCCGCGCATGAGCCGCAGGTGCGTGATCCGATTGCGATCTGCTTCGACGAGCGCGGGCGCATGTTCGTCTGCGAAATGATCGACTACAGCGAGATGCGCGATGTCACGCCGCACCTCGGTCGCGTCTCGATGCTGCAGGACAAGGATGGCGACGGCTACTTTGAAACGAGCCAGGTCTTCGCCGACGACCTGCCGTGGCCCACGGGGCTCATTTGGGCCAATGGCGGCCTGTTTGTCGGCGCCACGCCGGACATCTGGCGCTTCGAGGACAAGGACGGCGACGGCAAGGCCGAGGTGCGCGAAAAGGTCTTCACCGGTTTCGGCACGGGGCTGAAAATTCTCAACGTGCAGGGCCTCATGAACAGCTTTCAATGGGGGCAGGACAACAAGGTCCACATCCTCGCCGGCGGCGGCAATCGCGGGGTCATCACCAGCCCGAAGCGACCCGATTTGAAGGGCATCGAGCTCGGTGGAAAAGACTTCTGGTTTGATCCGCGCACGCTCGAGTTCGGACTCGAAGGGGGCGGGGCGCAATACGGCATGAGCTTCGATAACTACGGCCGCAAGTTCGGCTGCTCGAACAGCGACCATCTTCAATACTGGGTTTACGACGACAAGTATGCGAACCGCAATCCCTACTACCAGATGCCGCCCGCACGTCAGAGCATCGCGGTCGATGGCGGCGCGGCAGAAGTCTTTCGCCTCAGCCCGGATGAGCCGTGGCGCATCATCCGCACGCGCTGGCGCATCGCTGGTGTGGTCAAAGGCGCGGTCGAGGGCGGTGGACGCGTCAGCGGCTACTTCACCGGTGCCACCGGCACCACGATCTACCGCGGCGATGCCTACGGCCCCGATTTCGTGAACAACAGCTTCTCCGGCGACGCCGGCGGCCAGCTCGTGCATCGCAAGATCATCAAACCCAGCGCCGACGGCATCTCCTTGATCGGCGAACGCCCCGCCGACGAGCACGGCTTTGAATTCGCCGCGTCGAAGGACACCTGGGTGCGCGTCGTGAACTTCGCCAACGCCCCCGACGGATGCCTGCACATCTGCGACATGTATCGCGAGGTCATCGAGCATCCGTGGAGCATTCCCGACGAGATCAAGAAGCACATTGATCTGAACAACGGCAATGATCGTGGACGTATTTATCGAATCGTGCCGGACACGCTCGATGCCGCCTATCAGTCCGATAGGTCAGACAAGTCCGACTCGCCCGACAAAAAGCTCCGCCGCGCGGTGAATCTCCACATTGCCACTACCGAGGAACTCGTGAAGACCCTCAGCCATCCGAACGGCTGGCATCGTGATACAGCGCAGCGTTTGCTGTTTGAGCGCCAAGACAAGGCGGCCGTGCCGATGTTGGAGAAGGTGCTCGGCGGAGGGAATGCGCTGGCGATGCTGCATGCGCTGGGAGCACTGGAGGGATTGGCTGCGCTAAGAGAGGAATTTGTAGTCAAGTCAATTGCCGACAAAGATGAACACGTTCGAGAGCGCGCTGTTTATGCCTCCCAACGAATTGAAAAGCCTTCAATCACGTTTGCAAAGACGCTCGCATCCCTTGCGGCCGATAAAGCTCCTCGTGTGCGCTTCCAGTTGACATTTTGTTTGGCGGATTGGTTGGGATCAGGCAACAAACCCGGCAGTCTAAATCTGTGGGATGAGTCGCCGGAAGGTGTCAGGCAAAATTGCGAAGAACCGGTCCAAGCGTTCTTAAAGCTTCTGAGGAGTGAGGCAAATGATCCTTGGATTCGAGCAGCAGTATTGAGCGCTGATGCTGGCCTTCATCCATGGTTGTTTTACACGCTCCGGGATGAATCCGAATCGTCTGCAGTAAGCAGCGCAACTTTGCCGCAGGTAATTCGCATGATCGGTGCGCAAAATAACCGCTCGACCATCTCGGACGTCGTGCATGCCATCACACGCCGTCAGGATAAAGCGAGTCTGACTCGTGCGCTTGCTGAAGGCTTGAAACGCGCCGGCACTACGATCACTAAGATAGACAATGCCTATGATCTCGTTGCCATCTTCAGCGAAGCCGCTGTCAACGCTAACGATTCCAATGCGAGCGAGTCCGCCCGCCTGAATGCCATCGAACTCCTCGGCGTGAGTTCTTCCAAAGAGGCTCAAGCGGCTCTCATCGCGTGTTTGGGCGAAAAGCAGCCTGAGGCCATCCAATCCGCTGCGATTCGTGTTTTGGCGCAAAATAGCACCGAAGCAGTCACGACGGCGTTGATCGGAAATTGGCCCCACTATGGCCCGAAGGCTCAAACAGCCGCTTTGGAGGCACTTTTGGCTCGGGATGACCGGGCGGTGGCGTTGCTGGAGGCGAAGGTGGTGAAGCCGGAGGCGTTTTCGGCAGCGCAGGTGCAGGCGTTGATCAAGCACAAGTCCCCGAAAGTGGCCGCGGCGGCGAAAACGGCGCTGGCGTCGGTCATTCCGCCTTCGCGTGAGGAAATGGCGGCGAAGTTCAAACCGGCGGTGGCGGCCAAAGGCGATGCCACGAAGGGGCAGTTGCAGTTCATGGGCCGCTGCATGATCTGCCACAAGGCTGGCGCGAATGGTTTCGCGGTGGGGCCGGACCTCATCACGGTGAAGACCAAGGGCCGCGAGGCGCTGCTGGAGGCCATTTTGATGCCACACAAGGAGGTGGCGTCCCAATACATCGCCTACACGGTTAACACCAAGGATGGGCAGACCATCGCGGGCGTGATCAGCAATGACACAGCCAGCAGCATGACGCTCAAGATGCCCGGCGGAGCGGAAAAGATGCTCCAGCGCAGCGAGATCAAAGGCAGCAGCTCCAGCGGGCAGAGCCTGATGCCGGAAGGCCTCGAAACCGGCATGACCGTCGAGGACATGGCCGACCTGCTCAGCTTCATCGAGGGGCTGTAAACCGGGGCATTTCCGGGCTTGCGCAACGGGGGCGGCGTGCCATTTTTGCCGCCCTTTCTCCCCACCCAGCATGGCTCTTATCGTGCAGAAATACGGCGGCACCTCCGTCGGCAATCCAGAACGCATCCGCAACTGCGCCCGCCGCATTTTGGAGACGCAACGCGCCGGCAACCAGGTCGTCGCCGTCGTCTCCGCCATGTCAGGCGTGACCGACAGCCTCATCAAGCTGGCCAAGGAAGTCTCTCCTGAGCGCGAACCCGTCGAGCGTGAGATGGACGTGCTCCTCGCCACCGGCGAGCAGACCACCATCGCCCTCACCGCCATGGCTATCAACGCCCTCGGCGGCAAGGCGGTGTCCCTCACCGGCGCTCAGGCCGGCATTTCCACCGACCGCGTTCACACGAAGGCCCGCATCGTGAACATCACGCCGGATGCGGTGAAGCAGATGCTCGATGAAGGCAACATCGTCATGCTCGCCGGTTTCCAGGGCGAGACCGCGAGCGGCGAAATCACCACGCTGGGCCGCGGCGGCAGCGATTTGACCGCCATCGCCATGGCCGCCGCCATCAAGGCCGACCTTTGCCAGATCTACACCGATGTGGACGGCGTGTACACCTGCGATCCGCGCGTCGTGAAGACCGCGAAGAAGATCGAGGAGATCAGCTACGAGGAGATGCTCGAAATGGCGTCCTCCGGCTCGAAGGTGATGCAGAGCCGCAGCGTCGAGTTCGCGAACAAATTTGGTGTGCGCTTCGAAGTGCGCAACAGCATGAACAACAACCCAGGAACCATCGTGAAAGAAGAAACCCCCGGCATGGAGTCCGTCGTCGTCCGCGGCGTGTCCCTCGAGCGCAATCAGGCCAAGGTCACCATCGACGACGTCGCCGACCGCCCCGGCATCAGCGCCGCGATCTTTGGCGCCATCTCGCAGGCGAACATCACCATCGACATGATCGTGCAAAACGTCAGCTTCGACGGCATCACGGACATCTCGTTCACCCTGAGCGCCGCTGATCTCCCGAAAGCTGAGGCCGCCCTCAAGGCTGTGGTCCCGAACCTCGGAGACAAAGCCACCCTGCGCACCCAGAGCGGCATCGCCAAGGTCAGCGTCGTCGGCATTGGCATGCGCAGCCACAGCGGCGTCGCGGCGAAGATGTTCAAGGCCCTCGCCGACGCGAAGATCAACATCCAGATGATCTCCACCAGCGAGATCAAGACGGCGGTCATCGTCGAGGAAAGCGAAGTGGAGAACGCCGCCCGCGTCGTCCACACGGCCTTTGGCTTGGACGCTTGATTGGTTTCAAGACGACTCGTTTCAGCAAAACCCGTGGCTCACGAGCCGCGGGTTTTTGTTTTTACGCGGAGCAGGAACATGTCCGCGGTGATGTAGAGCGTGGAGCGGTCTTCGCCGCCCCAGGCGCAGTTCGCGGTGGCCTGGCCGGTGAGGATGGAGCCGAGGTGTTTGCCGTTTTTGTCGAGGATGAGCACGCCGCCGGGGCCCGTGGTCCAGATATTGCCCTGCGCATCGACTTTCATGCCATCGCAGCCGCCTTTGCGCTGCGGCGACTTGAGCGATTGCGCATTGAAAACCACGCGTGAAGCGGCTGCGGGCGTGGCGAGATCGTAGGCGATCACTCGCGTGTCCTGCGGATCGGAGACAGCGACGTAGAGCGTTTTTTCGTCGGGACTCAAAGCGATGCCATTCGGGAAGCGAACCGTCTTGTCGATCAGCGCCACCTTGCCGGAGGCATCGACGGAAAAGATGCCGTGAAAGTCGAGCTCGGGCTGATCGGTGCCCTTTTTGAGGCCGTAGGGCGGATCGGTGAAGTAAACGATGCCGCTCTTCGCGATGACGAGGTCGTTGGGGCTGTTGAAGCGCTTTCCTTCAAAGCGATCGGCGAGCGCGGTGAAGCTGCCGTCCTTCTCCAAGCGTGCCACGCGGCGTTCACCATGCTGGCAGAGCACCAGACGGCCCTGTGAATCGACGGCGAGGCCGTTCGAGCCTTGGCCGTCTTTGCCGTTGAGACTGCCGCTGGGCTTCAAAACGACCGACGCGGCCTTTTCGCCCTCTTTCCAGCCAAACACGGTGTTTTCCGGCACATCGGAGAAAACGATGCCGCCATCCTTCCAGACGGGGCCTTCGCTCCAATTGAAGCCGGAGGCGAGCATTTCGATCTTCGCGTCAGGGGCCAGCAAGGCATCGAGAGACGGGTCGAGTCGCTCAATGGAGCCTTGGAACTCCGGCACGGGTTCGGCGGCAAAGGCCGTGATGGCGGCGAGGCTGAGGAGGAGGGCGGATTTCATGACGAAGGGCCGGTGGAGGTTACTTCAGCTCCTGGATGCGGATGTTGCGCCACATCACTTCCTTGCCCACGGCCTCGGTCTTCTTGCCGATGCCATGCACTTGAAGGGCGATGACGCCTTCCTTGGTCATGTCGTCGGTGAAATCAGCGGCGGGGACGCCATTGATGAAGGTCTTGATGCTGCTGCCGCGGCACTCGATGCGTGCCTGGTTCCATTCGCCCTGCTTGAAGGCCTTGCGGGCAGCCTCATTGGTCTTCAGGTCGAAGAGCCAGCCGCGGCGGCCTTCATCATACACACCGCCGGTGTAGGCGCGGGCACTCGGATCGATCTCAAATTGATAGCCATGCACGCGGTCGGCAGGGAATTTCTTCTTTTTACCGGCGATCTCGACCTCCGTCTCCTGCGTGTAGTAGTTGCTGCGGAACTGGATGCCGGAATTCATCGAGGGATCGACCTTGAATTCGACCTCGAGGATGAAGTTCGAATACTTCTTCGCGGTGCAAAGGAAGGAGTTCCCGGTGTTCGGCACGGTCTTGCCAACAACGGCACCATCCTGCACGCGATACTCGGCGGTGCCGCTGTGCTGCTCCCAGCCGGCGAGCGTTTTGCCATCGAAGAGGGAGGTCCACGTTTCTTCCGCGAAGGCGGAGGTGGCAAGAAGGGCGACGAGGAGGAAGGCGGTGCGTTTCATGGTTGGATGAGGTTGGGAAAAAGATCAGGCGGCTTGAGCGGCGGGAGTCTTCACCTGGTCGAGGAGCTTGGTGATGATGTCGTCCACTTTGACCTGCGCGGCTTCGCCTTCGAAATTCAGGATGATGCGGTGACGCAGGGCCACGTGGGCGATGGCACGCACGTCGTCGGTGGACACGGCGGTGCCGCCTTGCACAGCGGCCCACACGCGGGCGCCGCGGATGAGGCTCTGCAGGCCGCGTGGACTGCTTCCGTAGCTCACGTAGCGCTTCACTTCAGGCAAGGCATCCGGTTGCTCAGGATGCGTGCCGAGGATCAAACGAGAGGCGTAGTGCGCCACGGGATCAGCCACAGGCATCTGCGCCAGCTCGTGCTGCATGCCGATGAGCTGCGCACCATCTGCCATCCGCGCTAGCTTCGGCTCGGTGAAGCCGGTGGTGCGGCGGGAGATCTCCACCAGCGAATCAAGATCAGGGAAGGGGACCTTGATCTTGAACATGAAACGGTCGAGCTGGGCCTCGGGCAGCGGAAACGTGCCTTCATACTCCACGGGGTTCTGGGTGGCGAGCACCATGAACGGCTGCGGCATCTTGTGGGTGACGCCATCCACCGTGGCCTGGCGCTCTTCCATCGCTTCGAGGAGCGCCGACTGCGTCTTCGGCGTGGCCCGGTTGATTTCGTCCGCGAGGACGATCTGGGCGAGGATCGGGCCGGCGCGGAATTCGAAGTCGCCGGTCTTCTGGTTGAAGATCGAGACGCCGGTCACGTCGCTCGGTAGAAGGTCCGGCGTGAACTGGATGCGGCTGAACGAACACCCCGTGGAGACCGAGATCGCGCGCGCCAGCATGGTCTTGCCGTTGCGGTGCTGGTCGGAACAGACGACGTGAACCGTGGGGCTTGTCGCCACGTCGGTTGCCTCTCAGGTCACGAAAGCGAGAAGTGTCAACGGGCGCCCGTCAGCACATCCTGCAGCATCTTCACGTGCTGGAATTCGCTGTCGATCTCGGCGCACCATTTGCGCACATAGCCGCGCAGCACGAAGGAGAACTTGCCCTGGCTGCCGTCGGCGGCGCGGTTGTCGACGAAATCCTTGAAGGTCACGCCGGCAACATCCACCTGCTCGTAGGCCATTTCGTTGAGCTTCGGCAGGTTGATTTCCTGCGTCTTGGCGATCTGCGAGAAGTACTTGCGGTAGGTGGCTTCGTCCCACTCGAAGAAGTTCGTCTCGTTGATGAAGTTGCGGGCCACGACGTATTCGATGCCGGTCAGGTACTTCGCGATCTCGCCGATTTCATCAAGCGAGGCGATGGACGGTCCGACCACGTGGAAGAGGCCGAGGTTGAACATGCCGTTGCGGGCCGCTTCGAGAACGCCGATGCGCTCGAAGAGGTCGAGCGAGTAGGAGAGATTGCCGGCCTTCAGGTCGACGACGGTCACCGGCACGTTCGCCGTTTCCATGGTGTCGAGGATGCGCATCTGGTGCGCAACGTTTCCGAGGTCCACGATTTCGGTGATGGAGGGGTAGAAGCGATGCAGAGAACCGCGCGGATTTTCCGTGTCAAAGGCGCGCGCCAAGATGTTCTTGCGGGCGAAATAGTCGAGAAGTGCCCGCGACACCGTGGTCTTGCCGACCCCGCCCTTGTCGGCACCCACCAGGATAAGTGTTGGCTTCATGTCCTTAAACCCCTGAAATCACATTGTTCTTTGATTCACGTTCCCGTGTGATCGAATGTCCCATTATCACGCTCCCCCCGATGAGTACATGTGGTAATTGCGATCCGCCGCAGTATTCGAAAGGGGTTGTGCCATTTTCGTGGCAGAGCTTTTGAGGCAAAATCTGCGCATAATTCATGGAGTTGGACGAGATGGGAAAGTTGTGGCTGGGCGTGGTTCTGTTCGTGGGCCCGCATCTGTTCTCGACGTTGCTGCCGGCCTTGCGTGACCAGCTGAAGGAAAAATTCCACCCCGGCCCCTGGCGCGGCCTCTACTCGGTGATCACCCTCATCGGCCTTGTGCTGCTGATCATGGCCTATCGTGATCCCGCCACCGCCGCGAACCTCTATGACCCTGCGCCCTGGGCGAAGCATGCCACCATGCTGCTCGTCCTCATCGGTTTCATCCTGATCGCCGCCTCTCACGGCAAGGGCTACATCAAGAAGTTCGTGAAGCATCCCATGTCGCTGGGCGTGGCCTTCTGGTCCGTGGGCCATCTCCTCGCCAATGGCGAGACGTCGGTTGTGGTGATCTTCGCCTCGCTGCTTGCGATTGCGCTCTTCGATATTGTCTTCAGCCTCGCCCGCGGCAAGGAGGCAGTGTTTGAACCGCGCCTCAGGTCTGATATCACCGCGGTGGTCGGCGGCGCGCTTGTCTACGGCGTTCTGCTCTTCGGCTTCCATCCTTATGTCTTGCAGGTTCCTGTCGTCTGATGTTCCTCCTTGTCGTTCTTCTGATCCTCTTCACCGAGTGGATCAAGCCAGACGGGGTGGAGCGCCCATCCCAAACTCGTGTAGTAGCCCTGGATGTTCTTCATCTGCCGCTCGACCATCTCCTTGTTTGTCGTAGAGAACCGACTGACGAGGCAAACAAGATCGAACTTTTTCGGATCGCAACCGATGCCCTTCAGATCAAGCCCACGAAAACCTTTGACTTCCCACCCATCCAAGAGGCCATCGCCATCGGTATCGGGATTGAAGGGGTCAGTACCGAGTAGCT
>CALMTT010000407.1 GCA_937872615.1 uncultured Verrucomicrobiaceae bacterium
GTGACCATTGATCCGGCTTCATGTTCGCCAGCAGCGCGTCATCGTGGAAGCCGGCGTTGTTCACCAGCACGTCGAGCGTGCCGATCTGCTCGATGGCGGCCTTCCAGGCTTCCGGGTCGGTGATTTCGAGCGTGACGAGCTTCGCCCGGCCTTCGGAGCGTTCGACGAGGCTCTCGGCGCGATTACGACGCTCGCGCACGCCGAGGTGGATGATGGCATCGGGCTCGCGGGAGAGGAAAAACTCGCCAATGGCGAGGCCGAGGGCTCCATTGGCACCGGTGATGAGGATGTTTCGAGGCATGTGAGAGGTCTCTTAGGCTGTGATTGCCAGTTTTTCAAAGCCCGCCTACACTCGCCGCACCCAACCATGCGCCTCGCCATCTATCCCGGCAGTTTTGACCCCATCACGAATGGTCACCTCGATGTGATCCAGCGTGCGGCGGGCCTGTTTGACCGCCTCATCGTGGCCGTGGCCCGTGACAACGCGAAGAACAGCCTCTTCTCTGTGGCCGAGCGTGTGGCGCTGGTGCAGGAGGCCACGCAGGGCATCGCGAACCTGGAGGTGATGCCTTTCGAGGGCCTGCTGGTGAATTTTGCCCGCGAAAACGGTGCCTGCGCCCTCGTCCGCGGTTTGCGGGCGGTGTCGGACTTTGAGTTCGAATTCCAGCTGGCCCTCATGAATCGCAAACTGGAACCGAACCTCGAAACGCTATTCCTGATGCCGCGGGAGGAGTTCACTTACATCAGCAGCCGCCTCGTGAAGGAGATCGGACGCCTCGGCGGGAACATCGAGTCCTTTGCCCCGGCCAATGTCGTGGCCGCCCTGCGGAAGAGATTCACCTGAAAGCCCCTTTTTGCCATGCATCACCCTTTTCAAATCGATCTGAGAAACCTCCCTTCCGAAGGGAAGGACATCACCGGAACCGAGCCTGCCTCCTTTTTCGGCCTCGAACCCCAGGATGCCGCGCAGGCGGTGTCACCGCTGAAATACGAGCTGCATCTCGAAAAGGACGGTGATGAGATCGTGGTCACCGGGCGGCTGGAGGCGACTTTCCGTCTGGAATGCGGGCGCTGCCTGGAGCCTTTCGAGCACCGCCTGGTCATCGAGGACTACCTGGCGGAAATTCCCCTCGAATCGAAAGGAACGATCAACTTGACGGATACGATTCGGGAAGATACTCTCGTCGCCCTTCCGAGCTACCCCCGCTGCGAGGCCGGTAATGTCCGCCCTCGTCAGTGCCCCGCCGAAGGAAAGTTCGAGCCTGCGCCTGAGACGGCGGCGGCGGAGACTGAAAACGCGGGCCGCGGTGTCTGGGATGCTCTGAACAAACTCAATTAAACCTCCGAAACCTCTCTCATGGCCAATCCGAAGCGCAGACAATCCAAGAGCCGTCAACGCAAGCGTCAAGGCGCGAGCCGCTGGAAAGCGCCCGTGCTGAAATCCTGCCCCGAATGCGGCAGCTCCGTCCCAGGACACGTCGCCTGCCCGTCCTGCGGTTACTACCGCGGCCGTCAGGTCATCAGCAAGGTGGCTGGCGAAGAGTAATTCCGTCCCGGCCCTTCAACTGCCGGACACTTTAAAAACACCCCGTGAGCGATGAACGCCGCGGGGTGTTTGTTTTGCCTGCAACAGATCGCAAGAACACTTGCGTGATGGCGTCTTCATCATCTCCGCCATGAAAAAGATCCTCCTCGCCCTCTCCTTGCTCGCCACCGCCGCCTTTGCCGCGGATTCTGCAAAACACGTCCAGGCTGCCGAGGCCGCGAAAATCATCGCCGAGGGGAATGTGGTCATCGTGGACGTGCGCACGGTGGACGAGTTCAAGGAAGGCCACATCAAAGGAGCCAAGAACATCGACATCATGGGCGATGACTTTGAAAAGCAGGTGGCTGCTCTCGACAAAGCCAAGCCCACGCTGGTCCACTGCCAGGCCGGCGGCCGCAGCATGCGGGCGCTGAAGGTGTTTGAGAAGCTGGGCTTCACCAACCTCATCCATTTGGATGAGGGTTTCGGCGGCTGGGAAGCCGCGGGCAAGCCGGTGGAGAAGTGATTCGGAACCCAGAAGGGCCCCGCGCCTCAATTCGCAGTGATGCGGATGTTGCGGAACCAGGTCTCGTCGCCGTGCTCGGTGAGCATGATCTTGCCCTGGCCGGGGGCGAAGCCTTCCTTGTTCTTGAATTTGCTCTTCGCGATCATCTCCTTCCACTCCGGCGTGGTCGTGTCCGCCTCGGAGGCGAGGGCCCCGTTGAGCCAATGCTGGAGCTTGCCGTCCTGGACGACGATCTTGCTGGTGTTCCATTCACCGGCGGGCTTCACGAGCTTGCCTGCGACGGGCTCTTTGATGTCATAAATCGAGGCAGTCGTGTGGCTGCCGCCTTTGAGGCCGTCCGGATGGCCGCTGTCGTCGATCATTTGATACTCGATGCCCAGCCATTCCTTCCCGCCGATCTTGGTGACCCAGTATTTGATGCCGTTGTTGCCCTTCGCATTGAGCTTCCATTCCCATTCGAGGACGAAGTTCTTGTATTCGTTCTTCGAGAGGAGATTGCCGCCGCCTTTGCCAGCGAGGTGAATGACGCTTTCGCCTTCCGCCTTCCACCCACCGCTGGGCGTTTCGCCATTCACGTTGGTGAAATCGGCGAGTGTGAGCTGCACAGGCTCGGCGGCGAGCGAGCAGGAAACGAGGGCGAGGAGGGCAAAAAGAGGGCGCATGGGCTGGCTGGGTTGGGTGAGAGGGCGCATGAAACGCGCGGCTGGCGGTCTTGCCATCATCTTTTTCATCCGGGCGATAATCAGACGTTCCCGCCACGTTTGGATGGCCTGCCATGAAGACCGTCGCCCTCCTTTGTCTCGCCGTCCTGACCTCCGCCGCGTTCGCGCAGGCTCCGAAAGCTCCTGTGAAAAAGGAGCGCAAGCCCAGTCCCGCCCTCGCGCAGGTCCAGGATGAGCCCGGCCTGCCACGCGTCCTCATCATCGGCGACTCCATTTCCATCGGCTACACGCTCGATGTGCGTGCCCTGCTGAAGGGGAAGGCGAACGTGCATCGCATCCCGACCAATGGCGGCCCCACCACGAACGGCCTCAAGAACATCCAGGCATGGCTGGGCGATGGAAAATGGGACGTGATTCATTTCAACTGGGGTCTGCACGATTTAAAATACATCCAGGACGATCCGTCGAAGCGTGCCGATCCAAAGGCTCCCGGCTCGCATCAGCAGGTGGCGCTGGCCGATTACGAGAAGAACCTCGCCACGCTCGTCAAAACAATGCAGGCCACCGGCGCGAAGCTCATCTGGTGCAATACCACGCACGTCCCCGCTGGCAGTGACGGCCGTGTCGAAGGCGATGAAGGCAAATACAACGAGGCTGCCGCCCGTGTGATGACCGCCGCGGGTGTGCCCACGAATGATCTGCGTGCTCATGCGCTTGTGAAACCAGAGGCGCAACTGCCCGCGAATGTGCATTACTCGCCCGAAGGCAGCCGTTACCTCGCTGAGAAGGTCGTCGCGGTGATCACGGAGCACTTGCCCAAGAAGTGAGTTTATCGCGTCACGGACCTCAGCCAGGCCTCGACATCCTTCACGACCTCTTCGCGCTGCACATCGTGTAGCAGCAAGTGGTAGGAGCGTGTGTACCAAAGCAGCTTTTTGGGCTCCGCACGGAACTGGGAGAACCAGCCTTGGATTTGGTCGCCGGAGGCGAGGATGTCGTGTGGCGATGCGAGGAAGAGCACGGGCATCTTGAGGCGTTTCGCGGCTTCGGGGTTGGCATCCATCATCTTGCCAACCTCCGTAAGCAGGCGCAGGCTGAAGGCGCTGATGTGATGCGGGGTCTTCGCCATCTGGCTGCCGTGAGTCGTGTTTGAGGTGACCTGGATGTTCTTTTCGTCCACGCCCGCGAGATCGCCGAGCGAGTAGCGAGTGCGTGGCGAGACGGCCGCGGCGGCTTCCAGCAGCCAGCGCTGAAACCCATTGATCGTCATGCGCAGCCCGGCCACGGGCGAGGCGAGGATGAGGCCATCGGGGTCTCCCCAGCGAGGACGATTGGCGGCCGTGTGGGCGGCGATGAGGCTGCCAAGGCTCTCGCCATACCAGATGACGGGCACGCGAGGATGGCGGCGTTTGATGAGCTTGTGAAAGGTGGTGAGGTCTTTTTGCCAAAGACGGGCGCTTTCGATGTCGCCGCGTGCTTCCACATCGGGATCATGGCCCTGGCCGCGAAGTTCATAGGCATAGACGGCGATGCCGTGCTTCGACAAATGCTCGCCGAGCGGCCAGAAGTCCGATGTGGCACCGCTGAGGCCGTGGATGGCAATGACGACGGCTTGCGGCTTTTGCCCCTGCGGCACGTTCCAGGCCTTCCACGGCATCGTTTTGCCATCAAAGCTCACCCAATCGGTGGCGCAGAGCACCTCGGTGTCCTTCGGCGACTTGCTGGCGCACGCGGCGAGCAAGCCGCAGGCGATGAGAACGAGCCATCTCATGCTCCGATGACCTCCAGAGCACAGCGGATGAAGTTCATTTGCGTCGCCACACGATCATCCAGCGAGAATTCGGATGGCGTTTCAAAGGTGAACGTGAGCGGACAGCCTCGCACATGCAGCTCGATGGCTTCCGGCATGCCCGGCAGATGCGTGGGCATCTTTTTGCGACGAATCAGGCCGCCATTCGCCCGCTGACCGTCAATGCGGCGCCGAGGATCGGTGGCGATGGGTTTGGCACAGCGGGTCAGGATCGCATGGCCCATCGTGGCCCGACGATGACCGAGTTCATAGACGTAGCAGCCCTGCGCGTCGTAGTCCTCGTGCAGGCAAAGGCCCGCCAGCATCGCACGGTTCTCGATCCATCTTTGCCAAGCGGCACTCAGCGGATCATCGGTGAGTTGAAAGCGCCGGTTGATGTCGAAGCCGCGATGATCGGCCCGCGTGTTCAGTAGGGTGCCGATGGGATTGAGCAGTGGCAGCAGGAGAAACGAGCCGCGTTGGAGCTTGGTGATGTTTTTTTCCGCCCACAGCAGCAGGCCCCAGATGGAGCCAGGCTCGTCGCCATGCACGCCGGTCGAGAGATAAAAAGCTGGCTCGCCCGCTTTCGCGGCTTTCGTTTCGAAGGCGATCACCGGATGGCCTTCCACGTTGGTGAGCGTCGTGGCATGCAGCCCGGCCGCCTTTTGTAGCGCCTTCCAGCGGCGCATGATCTGGCGGATGTCGTGGGCGTGATGCAGCGGCAGGAGTTTCATCAGGCTCCGAATTGAATGGCGGCGATCTTTTCCGCCATGTCGTGGCTGGCGCAGAAGACGAGTTCCGCGGCGGCGGCACGCGAGAGACGCGCCCGCATGCTGACGACCTCGCCGATGCTCTGACCATCCACAAAGGCCTCCACCGGCCGGTGCTGCGGATCGAGGCTGCGAATTTCCACCGTCGTATCCGGTGAAAGCAGAGCGCTGCGCCAGTGCGCAGGCTCGAGCACGTTCGAACCGACGAGCAGCCACGCGGGCGTGTCCGCCAAAAGCGGCGAGGCACCCATGCTGCGAGCGTAGGCCGTGCTCCCGGCGGCGGTGGCGACGAGGGCGCCATCGCTGACAAGCTTGGGAATGCGCGGCACGCCATTCACGATGACTTCGAGCCATGCCGACTGGCTGGTGGAACGCTCCAACCAGGCATCGTTGAATCCGTGCGCCGTGTGCGTCCGGCCTTCGCCATCGACGAACTCAAGGAAGAGCATCGGCATCTGCCGAAAAATGACATCGCGAGGTGGAAAGGCATGCGCTGCGACTTGATCAGGGCCGTTCAAGAGGAAGCCAAGATGGCCCGCGTTGATGCCGAAGAAGGGCAAACGAGTCCGCCAGTGCTCGCGGATGCTGCGGAGCATCGCGCCATCGCCACCGACGACGGTGATGAAATCCGCGTCGCAGGCTTCGACGTGCTGCTTTTCGAGCGGTGCAGCCAGTTCGCGTGCTTTGGGATTCCTAGCGTCGGCTTGGAGGAAAAACTTCGCATCTTCCAACGAGCCTCGCGCCCAGGTGCCGGGAATGGGCGCACGGTAGAGGCCGTAGCGTTCGATGTAGGCCAGCGCTCGCGGATGCAGCAAACCGGCTACGTTTTCCCCACGGCTCAAACGCTCGCGGATGGTCGTGCTGGCTCCTTCGACCTCGAACTCGATGATGCGCGACTGTGGCGGCAGGTCCTTCGCATCGAATGCATAGCCCGCACGCTTCAGCACGGCGAACCGTGCCTTGTTCCAAAGCTCCGCGCCATGTGCCCAGGTGCGTTGGATGGCCGATTCACCGCGTGCGCCACCGGCGATGAGATCCGCGCCGACGACGTGCCATAGCTCATGATCTTTTTCGAAGCGCTCCTGCAGCTCAAAATTCCGCGAGAAGACCTCCCGCTCGAAATCGCTCAGATCGACCGTCACGCCCGCGATGCCGCCGAAGACGATGTCCGCCAGCGTGGCGCGATACACCGGCGGCACGCTATCCGTCACCGGCTTGTCCGGCCGCGGACCACAGGGAATGACGCGCACCTCGTCGAAATGCCGTGCCAGCTCACGGGCGATCTGCGCGTGATGATGGCCGGGGGGATTAAAACTGCCTCCAAAGATGGCAAGGCGATGCATGTGCCCATGTTGGCGGCGGATGGCGAAAAGGGAAATTGGAAGTTCGCATGCCCTCGGGGCGAGCGTCGGCCTTCTTTGACTCGTTGAGTGCCAAAATCAGCTTGCCACCACGCCTGCCTGCGCCACTATCCGCGCTCGCTTCCCGCCTCCCGGGAAATGAAGCTCAGGACAGATGTCAGAGTGGTCTAATGAGCACGCCTGGAAAGCGTGTGTACCCTAATCCGGTACCGAGGGTTCGAATCCCTCTCTGTCCGCCACTTCCCGCCCCGCAATCGGCCGATTTGAGCCTGCGGTGTTTGTTGCTCGTGCGACGAGATCGTCACATCGTCGTTTTTGTATCATACGGGAATGTGACGTTCATGTGGCTCCTCCCGCATGAGCCGCATCCTGATCGTCGATGACGAAAAAGACATCACCGACCTCGTCAGCCTCCACCTTTCCCAGGAGGGATGCGAGGTCATCGCGGTGCACAACGGCCTCGAAGTGCTGGAAACGGCCGCACGCGAGCGTCCGCAGCTCATCGTCCTCGACATCATGCTGCCCGGCATGGATGGCTGGCAGGTCTTCCGCACGCTGCGCACGGATGCCCGCACGCGCACGATCCCGGTGCTGATGCTCAGTGCCCGCTCCCAGCCGCATGACCGCATCAACGGCCTCGAAATGGGCGCGGATGACTACCTCACGAAGCCCTTCAGCCCTCGCGAGCTCGTCCTGCGCATCCGCGCCATCCTGCGCCGCTCGCAGAAAGTGGCCATCAGCGATGAATTACGTGTCGGAGACTTTGTGGTGGATCGCCAGAACATGGTCCTGCTGGTCGATGGCAAGGTGGCGGACCTCACCTCAACCGAATTGAAGCTGATCTGCTTTCTCATGGCGAATCCGGATGTGGTTCATTCACGCGGCGAGTTGCTGAACGCCGTGTGGGGCTACGCGGACGACACGCACTCCCGCACGCTCGACACGCATGTGAAGCGGCTGCGGGACAAACTGGGCAGTCATGGCAATCACATAGGCACCGTGAGGAAACAGGGCTACCTGTTCGTCTCGAATCCAGGAAAGGGAGCTGCGAAATGAGCGCCGCCAGCGAGACCTGCGATGCTGCCACGATGCAGATGTTCCTTTCGAGGGCGGAACTGGAGCTGCGCACGCCGCTCGCCCTGATTCTGGGCTACATCGAAACGTTGAAAACAGGCGCCATCAAGGGCGGTGAGTCGCTCGGGCGCTGCCTCGACATCATGGACAAGCACTCGCGGCGGCTGATGCATGTCATTGATGACATCAACGCCGTGGCGCAGCTCGAGTCCGGAGGCGCTCCAACGCCCTGCGATGATGTTTTCATGCGCCGCTGCCTGGAGACGGCTTACGAGAGTCTCATGCCGCTGGTGGAGGTCACTGGCTGCCGCGTCACCAGCCACATCCCCGCTGGCAGCTGCCATCTGAAGGGGGACCGCGCCGTGTGGCACCTCGTGTTCTCCAAGCTGCTGGAGGAGATCATCCGCGGCGTGCCCGCCCGGTCCAGCATTGACCTGCTCGTGTCCTGGGAGCCATCCGGTTGCCGGCTGGAGGTGCGCACGGATGCTGCGATGATCACGCGCGGGCCGTTGGCAGAAGGGGAAGGGGACTGGAGCCATGCGGCGCTTGGCCTGCTGGTGGTGAAAAGAGCCATGGAGCTCAACCACGGAACCTTGGAATGGCTCACCGTGCCGGAGGGCGGCACGCTTTTCCGGCTCAGCCTGCCATGTGTGGACGGTTGTGTGTTCAATGGCTGTGAAAAACCTACCCAAGCGCCTTCTGCATGCCGTTGAGATTGTTGCTCGTCATTGCCTGCCTCGCCTCCGCGGCCATTGCAGCTGATGGAGATGCCTTGGATCGTGAAATAGAGGCCAGCACGCTGATCCGGTCTGGAGACACCGCGCCAGGCTTCTCATGCAAAACCACGGATGGCCGCGCCTTCACGCTTGCTGCGCAAAAGGGCAAGGTCGTGCTGCTCTATTTCTTCGCGTCCAGCGTGCCGTTTTGCTATCCAGAGATGCGTTACATCGAAAACGAGATCGTGGAGAAGCTGGCAAAGCGGGAGGACTTCGTCGTGCTGTGCATCGGCCGCGGTCACACCCGTGAGGAACTCGTCAAGATCGGCGGGGAGAACAAGTTGCGCCTGCCGATGGCCGCGGATGAGGGAAAAGAAATCTACTCGAAGATGTTCACGAAGTTCGTGCCGCGCACCGTGCTCATTGGCAAGGACGGGCAGGTCGTTTACACCGCCGCTGGCTCGAAGGAGTTCGAGGGCATCGTGAAGTTGCAGGAGGCCATCGCACGCGAGTTGAAGCGTTGAATGTGACAGA
>CALMTT010000408.1 GCA_937872615.1 uncultured Verrucomicrobiaceae bacterium
GAGCACGGCGTCGACATGTCCCGGCACCTTCACCTTGCGCCAGGCCTCGCGGACGATGCCCTTGGCGTCGACCAGGAACGTCGCGCGCTCGATCCCCATGTATTTGCGGCCGTAGAGGCTCTTCTCGACCCACACGCCGTAGGCCTCGGCGATGGCGTGGTCCTCATCGGCGATGAGTGGGAAGGGCAGCTCGTATTTGGTGATGAACTTGTCGTGCTTTTTGACCGGGTCCGGGCTCACGCCGAAGAGCTGGGCCTTCTTTTTCAGGGCCGCCCACGAGTCGCGGAGGGCGCAGGCCTGCTTCGTGCAGCCGGGCGTGTCGTCCTTCGGGTAAAAGTAGAGGACGACAGGCTTACCGCGGAGGTCTTTGAGGCGGATCGTGCTGCCGGCGGCGTGGTCGCCACCGGTGACTGGAGCGGTGAAATCAGGGGCAGAGGACTTGAGGGCGGGTTTGCTCATGGTTTGGAGAAATGGACGGCTGCACTTACGTGGCGGCAAACGGCACAGATGCAGCTCGTGATTGCCACTTGGCATTCCGGGCCTAGTATCGCGGCCCTTTTTCCGCCTCCGCACCTTTCCCTGCATGCGTTTCCGCAATCTCACCCGTCGTCGTGAAATCGGCGCCAACTGCTACCTCCTCGAATCCGGAGATCAGCGCGTCGTTTTGGACTCCGGCATGCATCCGAAGCTCGCGGGCTATCCTGCGACGCCCGACTTTGGCCCCCTGCCCGACCATTCGGCGAACGCCATCTTCATCACGCATGCGCATCATGACCACATCGGCTCCCTGCCGCTGCTCCAGCGCCAGCAGGAAGAGACGCCGGTGCTGATGACCGAGGTCACCGGCGAGTTGAGCAACGCCATGCTGCACAACTCCGTCAATGTGATGACGAAGCAGCGCGAGGAGGAAAACATCCACGAGTATCCGCTCTTTACCCACCGCGAGCTCGACGGCATCCGCCGGAACTGGATCTACCGCGACATCGACCGCGCCTTCACCGTGCCGGACACCGAGTGGGAGGCCACGCTGTTCGATGCCGGGCACATCCTCGGCTCCACGGGCGTTTTGATCCGCGAGGGCTCGAACACCCTGTTTTACACCGGTGATGTCAATTTTGAAAACCAGACCATCTGCCGCGCCGCGGACTTCCCCACCAGCGGCATCGATGTGCTGGTCATGGAAAGCACGCGGGGTGATTTTGCGCGTCCGGAAGGCTACAGCCGCAAGGGCGAGAAGGAACGCCTCGCATCCGTCATTCGTGATACGTATGAGGCAGGCGGCGCGGTGCTGATCCCTGTCTTTGCCCTCGGCAAGACGCAGGAGGTCATGCTCATGGTGCATGAGCTGCTCGAAGAAGGGCTCATCCCCGAGTGCCCGCTCTTCATGGGCGGCCTGAGCACGAAGATCACCGTGCTCTACGATCACTACGCCTCCCGCAGCCGCCGCAGCTACCCTGGCTTCCGCATTTTGGAGGACATCAAGATGCTCACCCCGCGCAAACGCGGCCGCACGGAGCTCACCGCGAATGCCCGCTGCCTCTACGCCCTCTCCAGCGGCATGATGACCGAGCACACCGCGAGCAACCAGTTCGCCTGGAAGTTCCTCGACAACCCGCGCAACGCCATCTGCTTCGTCGGCTACACCGATCCCGAGTCCCCCGGCTACAAGATCCGCACCGCCAAGGAGGGCGACATGATCAAGCTCGCCCGCGATCTGCCAGCCGTGCCGCTGCGCTGCCGTGTGGAAAGCTTTGACCTCAGCGCCCACGCCACCCGCGAGCAGCTCGCCGACTACGCGGAGAAGGTGAAGCCGAAGAAAATCCTCCTCGTCCATGGCGAGGAGCCCGCGCAGAACTGGTTCATCAACCGCTTCCGCGACACCCTGCCCGAGACGGAGATGATCCGCCCGGATACGCATCAGCCGGTGGAGCTTTGGTAAAACCGCTCGGGGTTCACGCACGTTTTTCACCCTCTGCGGCGCCTCAAGTGCTCAGTGCTCAGTGCTCAGTTACCGGAGAATAGCCGACTGAGCACTGAGAACTAAGCACTGAGCACTCCAGTAAGAGGCGCACGCAAACAGCACGACCTGCCCTAACCCAACGCGCTAGAAAGGCAGGTAAGACCTCACTTCGTCAGCTTCTCCTGGATGAAGCCGAACAAGTCCGGCCAGCGCATGTGCGCGTAGTCGTTGTTGTAATTGATCTCGTGCTCGATGCCGACGGCTTTCAGCTTCTCCGCGATGCCCGCACCAAAGCTCCCGCAGTGCGGCGGGTCTTTGTAGGGCTGGCCAAGGTTCGGCGCATTGTCATAAAACAGCAGCACCGGCGGATCGTCCGCACTGGCGAGCGCATACGGCGAGAAGCGCTCGATCCACGGCAGCAGCGAGTCACGCTTTGCCACAAAGTCGTCCATGCTCGGCAGGCCGAAGGCGTGGTTGCCATATGTGTTGTTCGGGATCCATGCCTGCATCTGCTTCGGGTCCAGCGTCGTCTGCGGCACAAAGGCCATCACGCAACGCAGCCGCGTCGATTCACGCAAAACCGCGTCCGTGCTCTTCGCATCGGCCATGTCCGGTGAAAAGGCCAGCCACAGCACCGTAAAGCCACCCGCCGAGCCGCCACAGCCCGCGATGCGTTCTTTGTCGATCTTCCACGCCTCCGCCTGGCTCCGCACAAACTGCAACGCCCGCGCCGAATCGTCCAAACAGGCCTTCACCGGCGGATTGATCTTCGCCGCCTGCGCATCCTGGATGAGGCGGTAGTTGATCGACACCACCGAGATGCCGTTTTCGAGGCACTTCGCCAGGAAGTCGGGATTCGCCTTGTCTCCCGTCATCCACCCGCCGCCATGCACAAAGAACAACAACGGCGTCTTCGCCGCCTCCGACTTCGCCTGCCAGAAATCCAGCACCTGCTTTTCATGCGGGCCGTAAGGCACATTCGCGTGCGTCGGAGCCTGCGCGAGCCCGAGGCTCAGGGTCACGAACAAGACAGCAAGGAGAACGAAGACGCGGAAGATCATGCGCTTGGGGCTTCGCGTGTTCCGGCGGTCTTGGCAAGTGGTCAGGGGGCACATGGCCAACGACAAAGGTAACCCGGCGGCGGCCAAGAACCGTTGCTATCAGAATCAGCCCGATCCGCCGATCGGGTTCACCGATTTGTTATGCGACTGCGTGGTTTAGTCGCCCAATTCTTCGAGTTCACGGAGTTTGACGACGTAGGGTTCCTCGATGCCGCTCGGAATAGCCTGAATCTCTGCACTGAATAGAATTTCGTCTAGCACGTCAATGCAAGCTGTGAGGGCTGCAAAAATGTGCTGCCAACCAGCACACTGAACCGAGTCACCATCGGAGAAATCATATTGCATGCCATGCAGTAACATTGAGCTGTTCGGCCCTCTATGTATTCCATTATTGTGCAGCGAATTTCGAATGGCCGCAGGCACCATGAGCGTATCCAGCTTCAGGTTTGGTGCGCCAATAGTGATTGTGTTCAATAGTGACCGTGCATTTCGGAAGAAGCCCAGATGGACCGGCAGTGCGAGTGCTGTAAGCAATCGTCCCAAGAGCGCATCGATTTTAAACATGCACAGCGTAACCAACCCCAACCTCCACGCATCTTCAACGGCTTGGCGTTTTTCGTCAAACGAGAGATTGGCCACCCCCAGTGCCTCGTCGATTTGGTTGCCCGTTCGACCGAACCACATTGCTCGAAACCCCATTGCGTATCCAGCAATTACGATCTGGATGCCGCGTAGAAGCACTTGTCGGGCATCTGATTCTTCGTATCCGAGCCGGTCTCGTAACGTCTGCACGCGAGCGTTGAGTTCATCGAACAGTTGCGCGAGTTCAGAGTATGTATTTACGGCTGCAAAATTCATGTGCATTGAACTCCTTGTCGCATAACGTCTCGGATCAGGCGACGGCGAGCGCAAGACGTTGCTGACACGACAGATGGCCTTCGAG
>CALMTT010000409.1 GCA_937872615.1 uncultured Verrucomicrobiaceae bacterium
TCTGCCAGTCCTGAAACGCATCCTCGTAAAGCAAATTGAGATACTTGGCGATTTGCGCCTGCCGGAGCATTTGTTTGTCTTCCTGCGCCGAAGTTCCAATCATTCGCGCGACCAGCGCGGTAGCGGCGGAAAGATGGTCTGGCGTCAACGGAAGCCCCTTCGTGTCGAGGTAATTGATGGTCAGGTCGCCATCCGGGTGGATGATGATTGGCCGTGCGCCCTCCTCAACGGTCGCAGTGTAGATGCCGTAGCTCAGTCCCTCCTCAATGATGACGGTGTAGCCGAAATAACCCTCGGTCTGCGTGAGGAGGTCGCAGACGGTGACGGACTTTCCTGCGCCAGACATGCCGAGCAATACCGCGTGTTGCGGCGATTTGTTGTCGGTCGAGCCGGAGAAGGTTTCGATGCCTACGAGATTGTTGGCTGGCCCGTCGTAAATCGCCTCGGCGGTGGCGAGGTGGCCGGTGAACGTGCTCGTGACCGGCAGCATGTCGGCCAGGAAGCGGTGCTCCGAGTAGAGCTTCCGGTGTTCGTAACGGCCAAACGTCCAGCCCGGCCATGTCTGGAAAAAGAGGTTCTTCGAGGTGCTGGGCAGATTGCTCTCGAAGTATTGGGCCGCGTTCATCGAGTTAATGGCGTTCTTGATTGCCCCAGCCTTGGCGTTGAGGCCGTCGCGAGTCTTGTCCCAGACACGGATGGCGAACATCGCGTGGAACGGGATCGTCTGTCCCTGCATCAGCGCGTGAATCTTCTTCTGCTTCTTCTCCATCACCGTAAGCAGGGAGATTTTCTTCTCGCTGGCGTAGTCGCCGGCCACGCGGTCGTGCTCCTTCTCCTCCTTGCTGATCTCCTTCGTGATGGGCAACGGATCAATGTTCACCGTGATGGTGTAGTCCAAAAGACGGAGATTGGTGAGGCGTTGAATGATGCCGGGATACGTCGTGCGCGGCCAGCGGGTCAGGACGATCAGCGAGTGGTAGTGGCCGTCGAGGAAGAAGCCGAAATCAGACTGGCCGTTCCCCTCGCTGTGCCAGCAATTCTCTTGAATCGAAAGCTCGGGCGCGAAGCCCTCCGCCGGATCGTAATCGAACCGGTCGTTGAGCGACGGATTGAGGAAGCGCTTGTAGTGGCGGAAGTGGTCGGCATCCGTCATGGCCAGCACACGTGCCCCGGCTGAGCCGAAGATTTCGAGTAGTAGGCGGTGAACATGCTCGAACTCGGTCTGAAGCTGTTCGAGTAGCGTCTGGTAGTAATCTCGCCGGGCAGCGGCGGTTTGGAACTTCGTCGGCACGTTCTCCAGTGCCCGTGAGATGTAGAAGATGACGCGCTGACGGCGGAGTTTGCGCTCGGACATCGCCTGCCAATAGCGCGCGAAGCGTTCGTTGCGGGCGCGCTTGGTCCAGACGTTGTAAAAGCGCCCTGTCTCCTGCTGGTAACGCAGCAACTCCCCCTTGTAGTCGGAATCGCAGAAGTATTGCACTTGTAGCCGCTGGTTTTCGTGGAGGGACGCCAGCAGGAGACAGAGTTGGTCCTGGAAGTCGTTCAGGTCTGCAATCGGGCTGTTCGTCAGGTCGGGGGACTCGAAGATGAAGCCCTTCGACACGTAGCCGCCGCGCCTCAGGTGATTGAACACGATGAGGTCGTGGGTGAAGAAGCCGTTGGGTGCGCGTTCGAACATAGGTCAGACTCGGATGGATTTACTGATGACGGCGGGACGTTCCCGGCGCCGGACCTTCGCCACGATGTGATTCACTTTCTCCAAGTCCCCCACGAGCCGTTGAACGGAGCGCGCCTTGCCGATTTCATTCGTCGCGACGTAGGCTTCGCGGACGTGGGCCAAGGCGCGCTCCATGTGCTCGCGCGCGGTGGGGTCAAGGTCGTTTCGGTGGAGGTTCTCCCGCAGCGCCTGGTCGGCGGTGTCGAGTTGTTCAAAGATGTAGCGGCTCATGGCAGATCCTTTGCGAGTGGATGCGTGAGGCGCGGAGGTTCGGGGGCGAAGCCGCCACCGGTGAACACGCGCTCGAAGATGTCGCGGTCGTAGCCAGGCGGTTTGCCCTGCCGCAGGCCGAAGATGTAGGCGAGGCAAAGCCCCACCGGGACGAGCGCCACGCCCAGAGACGTGAGCAATGATGACTTCAGTATCACGAGGAACACAAAGAACACCGTGATGCCCACGCCGATGCCGCCCACGAGCCACCAGAACAAACCGCCCTCCAACCCCCACGTCCGGCCTTTGGAGTCGGAAGCGGCGTTGGTGTCGGTGAGGCGAAGTTCGGCTTTCATGGTGGCTCGGGGCGGCGGGTGGCAGGTCGGTTGGCGAGATTAGAAGTTGCCCACACCCACCGTGCTGTTGGTGTCGATGCCGAAGATTTTGAAGAAGGCAAAGATGACCGCCGGAGCGGCGGCAATGATTGCGCCGCCGATGATGGACATCTTGCCCTGATCCACGTCGCCGCGCCGGATGGCGAAGCCGCCGTAGATGACGCATGAGATGCCGAGCACGAAGCCGAACATCATGATCACGGCGAGGCTGTTGCTGATGCCGGTTTTGAGTTCGGTGGAGTTGAACGCCTGCGCGTAAGCGGAGGTGCTGTTCAGGGCGAGGACCGCGGCAGCCAGGAGGAGCGATGGCAGCCGCGAGCGGATTTTCTGACCGAGGGGTTTGATGTGTTTGATGAGCTTCATACGAGTCGTGTTTTTGTTTTTCTGTCGTTGAGCAGCGACTACCGCGCTGATCACGGGACGCAGCATGAAGCAAAGGGCAGCAAGCCGGGTGTAGGAGGGACACAAGGTGCGGGGATGTCCCTGCTAAAGGTAGGCGATGAACAAAACACCAGACTCGCACAAGCTTACCAACCTCCAGGAACTCGACGTATTGTTGCCGCGCGAAATCCGCGGCCAGTCCCACACGATTCCACGAATCGTCTCTGCCGTTCGCCGGGGCGAACTCGGCCTCACAAAACCGTCACGGCCACGCGGCAGCT
>CALMTT010000410.1 GCA_937872615.1 uncultured Verrucomicrobiaceae bacterium
ACTGGCACCACCCATCTCACTCCACAGGCCGAGGTTGTTGCTGGCGGTGACGGCGGGGCTGCCGGTACCGATGCGCAAGGCACCGTAAAAGCTGATGAGGCCGCTGGGGCTGATGCTCGGATTGAGCGGCAGCATGTCGAAGAGCGCATTGACAGTGTCCGGTGCCACCGAGCCGCTGCGGGCCTTCAGGCGTGTATCGGTGCCGTCGTAACGCCAGATGCCCTGGAAGTCATTGGCAGTCACCGGCGGGCTGCCGCTGCCAATCTCCATGAAGCCACGGAAGGCGATTTGACCATTGCTGGCGAGAACCGCGCCCTGGCGGATGGACTCCCAGTTGCCCAGCGAGCCGGTGGCCGTGGCATTGGGAGCCTCAATGACTCCCGTTCCAGTGCCTCCGCCTGTGTTGCTTGCGGTGCCAAGGAAGAAGGGCGTTGGGGGCTCATACACGTCGGTGATGGTGACGGTGAGCGCCTTTGCAAAGATGCCTCCATTGCCGTCATTGGCCTGCAACCGCAGGCTGTAGCTGCTCTTGACCTCGTAGTTGGCACTTGGCGTGAGCTTCAAGGCCGTGCCCGCGATCGTAAAGCTGGCGTTGTCCGTGTCTCCCGTGCCGGTGACGAGGGTAAAGGTATGGGTCTGCCCCACATCGGCATCCACGGCATCCAGCGTGCCCACCGTGGCATTGGCAGCGTTGTTCTCAGCGATGCTGGCGGGCGTGAGCGTGATGTCTGTCGGGGCTGTGTTGGTGGGAACACCACTAACCACGTAAGTCATGATGACGGTCCCGTTCCCGCTCTGAACTCCCTGCGTCAGCGTGGTCGAAGTTGCCAAAGCACCGAGAAAGCTGCTTCCCCCGCCGCCGCCGCCCCACACACCAGCGCCCCCACCGTAGTAGCCCCCTCCTCCGCCACCACCGGCGTTGTCTGTAGCTCCGTTACCATTACCACCAATTCCGAGACCGCCACTTCCCGCAGTCCCGTAGCTTCCATATGTCCCACCAGTTCCGCCAGACACCTGGGTTCCGCCAGATCCATTCGTGCCATCACGAGTATTTCCACGGTAACCGCTGTCTCCGATTAGACCACCGCCGTGCCCGCCACGATCATATCCAGCGGTGCCGTAATCATAACCACCACCGCCACCGCCACCCGCGACCAACATGCGATTGGCGAACCCGCTACCGCCGATGCGGATATCGGAAGCGCCCCCGCCACCTCCGCCTCCATAATTAACGGTATGAGAGGCACCCAGCCCACCACCATTAAAGCCAGCAAGCCCTTTAATCCCAGCTCCACCATTCCCGCCCCTACCGCCCACATAGATGTAGATGGTCTCACCAGGCGTTACAGGGTAGGTAGCGACAGTGCGACCACCGAGGCCTCCCGAATGTATAGCCGGCCAACCGGTCCCACCTTGTGCACCCGTGATGTCGAATGTGATCGAGGTGACCCCGGCTGGCACGACAAACGTTTGCGGCCCACCGGTGTAGTTTAAGGTGGTGACAACAGGCACCGGAGTGGTCCCGGTCCCGCCCACATTGATGCGGAAGGGATTCTCATCCGCATCATTGCTGGCGATGTTGATCACGCCGCTGCGAGCGCCCGAGGCGGAAGGGGTGAAGGTCACCGTGAAGGTCGTCGCAGCACCTGGGGCCAGCGTGGTGGCCAGGGGCGCGGTGAAGGTGAACTCACTCGCATTCGTGCTGCTAACGGCGAGACCCGTAAGGTCGGCCGTAGCGGAGCCGAGGTTCTGGATCGTGAAGGTCTGGGCGGCGCTGCTGCTGCCCGTGGTCACACTGCCGAAGCCGAACGTGCCCACATTGTCCGTGCGTTCGCCCGCAGGGGGGGCGCTGCCGTCGTAAACGGCGATTTCGGGAGCGGAGGCAGCGCCCAGTGCTGTAATCTCCGTCTGCGTTAGCAAACCGTTGTATATTTTGACGTCGTCAATATAGCCGTCATGATTGGTAAATATCCCTCCGGCAAAGCTGCCCAAAAAGAGGGGCAGGTTGTCTGAAAAACCGGAGGAAACGGTATAGCTGCCTTGGGAGACTCCATTCACATAGAAGGTGACATTTCCTGCCGTCTTGTTCACTACCGCGACCAGGTGCTGGTAGGTATTTGCAGTGAGGATGTTCGATCCGGTTTCGCTGTTTTGGGTATCTTCCCAAGCCAAGCTCCAAGTGCTGGAGCGGCCTGAGAACCACTTGAAGCCGGGGGCCCCCGTGCCACCTGCGGCCGTGGCAACAAAGGTGGCAAAGCCGGAGGATGACATGCGGGAAAACAGCGAGATGCTGAACTGGCTGCCCAGCGTCAGGGAAGCTGAGGTGGAAGCATAGGCAGCTCCGGCGGTGGACAAAGCACCAGTGCCTCTGGCAAATGTGCCAGATGTCGTGCTGATCGTGGCACCTGCTTGCAGTGTCAGGTGAGCACCTCCAACAATGTCATTCCCATCGGTATCAAGGGGGTAGTGATTCGTCAGAGTGGCGGCATGAACGATGCTCACTGACAGGAGACCGAAAAGCAAGATGGTGAATCGGGAGATTAGGCGGGTGTTCATGTGTATTTAGACGCAGTGCAAAAAGTGAGCGCGGGCTGCAAGTAGCGTTGCGAGCCACACCACGTCGGAACGTGTGAGCTAGGAATCCTCTCGCAATCCCGACTAATTAGATCGAAATAGCAAAATGCACGCCATTCGGCAACGATTAGTTCGCAAGATTGGAGTAACCCAGACCAAGATCAGTGGATAAAAGACGCGTGGCAAGGAGGCGGTGCACTTTCCACTTGTGTTTTGATCGGGTTTTTGGTGCAATCCACCTTACCAGCCCCGCCTCCAGCCATGAAAACACTTCATTGGGACGCGATCAACCCCTTCACGGGAACGCCCTTCACTTGGGATGACCCGAATCTGCGATGGGGGGACACCAGTTATTACCTAGAGCCCGGTGACGAGGGCTTTGTGCCCTATCCAGCACCCGCACCGGTGCCTGCGCCGAAGACGACCAAACCTTTCCGCCGGAAGGCGGTCTCAAACTCCAAGAATCCATGTGGCAACTCACCACATTTCGCAGGGACATCCATGGAGAACATTTCCGGGTGACGGTCCCAAGCCAGACGAGTGCTTCAGCGTTTTTCGCCCCATCTGGTCTTGGAAGGCAATCTCCCGATAGAAATTGCTTCGCAGCTCCGTAGAAACAGCACCCCAAAAAACCAACCTCCGTCCGGCACCCCATCCCCCCCCGCCTGACGGTCACTCTTTCCGCATGGTCCACCAGGCTTGTCTTTCATCGTCCCCTCGTCTCGCGCTTCTCGGCGTGATGCTGCTGGCGGTGTCCGGGTGCAAGACTTCCATGTATAAGAACTGGGCTGACCGGGAGGTTTTTGGGCTGTTGAAGAAGAAGACCAGCAAGGTGCCCAATTCGGGCCAGCACCTGCTCGACATCACCCCGCCGCCGCCCGTTTCGATGGATGAGCTGGCCAAGAACCTCAAGACAGTCGAATTCCTCGGTGATCGGGCCTACATCGAAAAAGACGCACGTGTCATCGGGCTGGCCGAGGCGCTGAAATTCGCTGTTCATCGGAACCGGAACTACCTCCTTCAGAAAGAGGTCGTGTATCTCGCCGCGCTCGACCTCACACTCACCCGTCAAAACTTCGCTCCCATCCTCAGTGGCAGCGGCTCCCACACCATCGACCGCACGAAAGTCACAGATGGCATCAATACACTGGTCAACACCGGCACTCTGGCCACCAGCGGCGATCTGGGGCTGAGTGTGCTCACCCGCACCGGTGCCCGGCTGGCGGCGGATTTGAGTTCGGACTTCGTGCGCTTTGTGACCGGCGGCCTGGACAGCGGGAACTCCCGCGTGGCCTTCACGCTGGGCCTGGGCTGCGATGTCCATCGAGTTGCCGTTCGTCATGATTATACGTGCGATC
>CALMTT010000411.1 GCA_937872615.1 uncultured Verrucomicrobiaceae bacterium
ACATCTCCGCGGCCCGGGCCAGGGCGAGGTGAAGTATGAGCCGATCATCGCGGCGCTGCGGGAGACGGGCTACCAGGGCTGGCTGTCCACGGAGGTGTTTGATTACACGCCGGACGCGCCTACGATCGCCCGCCAGAGCATCGAGTATTTGAAGAAGGTGATGGCGTGAATTGGCCCTTGCGCCTTCTAGGAACCATGGAAGTCTAGCCGCCCTCAAACCTAATCTAATCCCACACACACCACTCATGGGTCAGCAACTCAACAAAGTCGTCAAGCGCCGCCGCCGGAAGAACTATCTCGCTCGTAAGAAAGCCCTCGCCAAGGCCGGCGTGTCCCGCAAGGCCCGTTCCGCCAAGGCCCCTGCCAAGAAGGCAACGGCTGCGAAGAAAGCTCCTGCCAAGAAGGCTCCCGCCAAGAAGGTCGAAGCCGCTGCTGTCGAGGCTGCCGCCGAAGCCGCTCCTGCTCCTGCCGCGGAGTAATCTTCACGGGATCACGATCCTTTTCTCGAAACACCGCCCGCGTGAGCGTGCGGTGTTTTTGTTTGGAGTGATGGATGGCGTCGTCGTCGGAGGCTTGGCTAATGTTGCCCTGTTCCTGCGGAACAGGGTGGGCCTTGTTGCACAGCAACAAGGCAACTTTCGCAGACCAGCACTCCAACACTCCATCCATCCACCGATCCCGTGCCTGGCCGCGGCTACTTGCGAAACACAAAGTACACCGCGCCGCAGAGGCAGAGGGCGGCCCAGAGGTAGTCCCATTTGAGGGGCTGCTTCATGTAAAAGAGCACAAAAGGCACGAAGACGGTCAGGGTGATGACTTCTTGGAGGATCTTCAGCTGCGGCAAAGAGAGCGTGGTGCTGCCGATGCGGTTGGCGGGCACCTGGAGGAGGTATTCGAAGAACGCGATGCCCCAGCTCACGAGCGCGGCGATGAACCACGGCTTGGCCTTCATGTCCCGGAGGTGCGCATACCAGGCGAAGGTCATGAAGACATTCGAGGCCACCAGCAGGCCCACGGTTCTGACGAGCGTCCAGTTCATCCGATGCCGAGGGCTTTGCGGATCTGCAGGGCGTGCTCCAGCGCCTCCTCCACGGTATCGCCGAGGACGGTGAAGTGGCCCATCTTGCGGCGGGCGCGGGCTTCTTTCTTGCCGTAGAGATGCAGCTTGGCACGCGGATGATTCAGCACCGGGCTCCAATCAGGATGCGTGGTGGGTGCGGGCCAGATGTCGCCCAAAAGATTCACCATGACGGCGGGTGTGTGCTGCGAGGGATCACCGGGCGGCAGACCGCAGATGACACGCTGCTGCTGCTGGAACTGGTTCGTGATGCAGGCGTCGATGGTGTAATGACCGCTGTTGTGCGGACGCGGGGCGATCTCATTCACGAGCACTCGACCTTCAGAGGTGACAAACATCTCCACCGCCATCGTGCCGACGTAGTTGAGCCCTTCCGCCACCGCTTCCCAGAGCTCGATGGCCTGTTCGGTGATCGCTGGCTCCACGCGGGCGGGAGAGATGGTGACATCGAGGATGTGATGCGTGTGCAGGTTTTCCACGCAGCCATGCACCGCCATCTTCCCATCGACGCCGCGGGCTCCCACGACGCTGACTTCGCACACGAAGGGCACCCATTGCTCGACGACGGCGCGGTGGCCTTCGAAGGCTTTCCATGCTTCGGCGAGGTTCGTGTCCGCGTTCACCTTGCACTGGCCTTTGCCGTCGTAGCCGAAGGCGGCCGTTTTGATCACACAAGGCCGTCCCAGCTCGCTCACGGCGGCTTCGAGGCTCTTCAAATCATTCACCACGCGGAATTCGGCGCAGGCGATACCTTTCTCCCGAAGGAAGAGCTTTTCTCGCTCGCGATGCTGCGTGGTCACGATGGCCTTCGAGGAAGGTCGCAGCGGCTTCACGGCCTCGACGGCCTCCAGCAGGCTGCCGGGCAGGTTTTCAAACTCGGCCGTCACCACATCCACCTGGCTCAAAAAGCGCTTCAAAGCCTCCGCGTCGTCGTAAGGGGCATTGATCTCGTTATCGGCATACTGGCCGGCCGGGCAGCCTTTCGGTTCATCCGTGAAAATGACCACACGATAGCCCGCGCGGCGTGCCTCAAGCGCAAACATGCGGCCGAGCTGGCCGCCGCCAAGCATGCCGATGGTGGAAGGGGGGTGAAAAGGCATTGGGAAGAGGTGGAAAGCAGAGCGCACAGAGCACTTGGCGGCAGTGGTGGCAAGGGCTTACCTCGCCTCCGGGCAGATGCGGCGCAGCAGCTGGTGCGTGGGCAGGTAAACGAGGGCAAAAAGGCCACCCAGCCAGGCCAGCAGATACATCTCAGGATTCATCCACTTTTGCGGTTCCGTGGCACTCATGCCGAAGACGTAGTTCACATTGTAGGCGATCTGCGGGTTGGCGATCACTTCCGCAGAGCCCGGTGCCGGGAGAAAGAGGAAAGACGCCACGCACAGCACCACCGCGGTGGCGGACCAGCCATGCAGCGCCCGGCGGTCATAGCCCAGCCGCGTCACCAGCCACAGCACGAGGAAGGGAAACCAGCCGTGGAAGAGGGAAAGACCACGCAGGAACATCGAGCGCTCGTCTTCAAACATGTAATCCGTCATGCCGGTGAGATGATGGCCAAAGGTGCCCGCGATGAAATCCACGCACCACAGGCCCTGCGGCAGCAGGATGCCCACCGCGGCCAGGGAAATGAGCAGCGGCTTCTCCGTCCACACACCGGCGAGCACGAGCAGCAGCGCCACATCGCAGAAAAAGAGGAAGTTTGAGAGGCCGTAATGCCACCAATAAACCGGGATCAGCACGGCCATGAAGGCGGTGTAGGCGATTTTCAACCAACGGGGAATGACAGGAGTGGAAGGGAAGTAGGACATGGCGCTGAAGCAATGCCTCGCCGTGCTGTTTGGAGCCAATCCATCGGCTGCATGATGCTATTGCCACGATCAATGATCCGGGCTCGACATCGGAACGCGGGCTCGCTAGCCTCGCGCCTCATGGAAACTCTCTCCGTCCGCTGCAATCACTGCGGTGCCCCGCTGCAAATCGGCGAAGGCACGCGCTTCGTGACCTGCCAGTTCTGCCAGAGCAACCTCGAGGTGAAGCGCACCGATTCATCCGTCTTCACCGAGGAGGTGGCGAAGATCGCCGAGAACACCGGCCGCATGGCAGAGAGCCTCGAAGTCATCGAACTGCAAAACGAGATCGAGCGGCTGGACCGGGAACTGGGACCGCAGGCCGCACGGCAGAATGACAATCCGGTGGGGAATGCCATTGGCGGCTGTGTCGGATTCGTTGTCGTGACGCTCTTCATCTCCTTCAGCGTATTCTTTGCCAAGTCGTCCTCAGACATGGGTGCGCCGGCAATCTTCCCCATTTTTGGCATTGGATTTGTCATCGTGGGCGTCCTCTTCGGAGTCGGTCTGCTGACAAAGCTGACATCGGGACCTTCCCACAAACAAAAACGTCGTGACGAGCTGGTGCGAAAGCTGGAGACGCTGCGGAAAAGCTGATGCTCATCGCCTTTTACAAGCCCTACGACGTGTTGTCGCAGTTCACGCAGGAGCATCCTTCGCATCGCACGCTCGCGGAGTTTGGCTTTCCGCCTCGTGTCTATCCCATCGGCAGGCTGGATCGGGACTCGGAAGGTCTTTTGCTGCTCAGTGACGAGGCTCGCTGGACCGATCGACTGCTCAATCCACGCCGCGGGCATCCCCGCAGCTACCAGGCGCAGGTCGAGGGGGAGGTCACGGACGATGCGCTGCGTCGCCTGGCACGTGGTGGAGTGGATTTGAAGGACTTCCGCACCTTGCCATGCGGTGCCGTGCGACTCGAAACCGAGCCCGCGCATCCCCCACGCCATCCGCCGGTGCGTTTCCGCAAAACGGTGCCCACCTCGTGGATCGAGCTCACGCTCACCGAAGGGAAAAACCGTCAGGTGCGCCGCATGACCGCCGCGGTCGGCTTTCCCACGCTGCGTCTCATCCGCGTCCGCATCGGCGGTCTTGCTTTGACCAATCTCAAACTCGAGCCCGGCCAATGGCGTGAGCTTTCAGGAGCGGAAGTGCAGCAGATGCTTCACGACGACTGAATCGCTCAAACATCAAACGAGCGTTTTCAAATACTCGCGCAGCGCCGGGGCGATTTCGTCGCGTTGAAGGGCGAAGTGCAGGTTGGCTTTGAGGAAGTCGAGCTTGTTGCCGATGTCGTGGCGCTGGCCGTCATAGACGAGGCCGTGCAGAGCCTCTTCGCGCATGAGCGAGGCCATGGCATCGGTGAGCTGGAGTTCGCCGCCTTTGCCGGGTTTCGTGTTTTGCAGGTGATGGAAGATGCGCGGGCTCAAGACATAGCGGGCACTGACCGCGAGATTCGACGGAGCGTCTTCGACCTTGGGTTTTTCGACGAAGACATCGGCTTTGATCAGCCCGGGGGATACTTCGGGGCCACCGAGGATGCCGTAACGACTGACTTTGTCCGGCGAGACGCGTTGCAGCGCCACGGCGCTGCCGCCGCGGGCCTCGACGACATCGGCGAGCTGTCGCGTGACAGGTTTGTCGGTGTGACTGGCGACCACGGTATCACCCAAAAGCACGGCGAAAGGTTCATCGCCGACATGGTCGCGGGCGTAGAGGATGGCATCGCCCAGCCCGCCCATCTTGGGCTGCCAGACGTAGTGGATGCGGGCGAGGTTTTGCAGGCGATGCAAGTCTTCGACATCACTCGTGCGGCCCTTCGCGGTGAGTTCACTCTCGAGTTCATGCGCCGGATGGAAATGCTCCTCGATGGCTCGCTTGGAACGCGAGATGACGATGAGCACATCGGTGATGCCGGAAGCGGCGGCTTCTTCGACGACGTATTGAATCACCGGCTTGTCCACCAGCGGCAGCATCTCCTTCGGCACCGCCTTGGCGATGGGCAAAAAGCGGGTGCCATAGCCAGCGGCAGGGATGACGGCTTTGCGGACTTTGGTGCTCATGACGGCGAAAAGATCAGGCGTCGTCGCGTGTGAGAGCCCCATCGACGGTGCGCATGGCTCCGCGGGTGTTCTTGCCTTTCAGCGGCTCAGGCAGCGCGGCATCGGGGAAGCCCTGGTAGCTCACGGGGCGCACCCAGCGGTAGATGCTGGCGGTGCCGATGCTGGTGAAGTGGCTGTGGCTGGCAAAACCAGCATCAAGGGCTTCTTGCGCGGTGAACCATGTCTCAGCATTGAGATTGGATGGCTTGCCGAATCGCGTCTTGAGAACGTCTTCGCTATCGACAAGCACGCGCTTGCCAATTGGACCCCAGTGGTAGACACCAGCGTGAGCTGCGATCGTCGTAGCAACCTGCGGCACAACCGTCGTCAGGTCGAATTCGCGGACGGTCACTGCCGGAGAGAGGGAAAATGACATTGATGTAACGGACTCCGATCGTCTGTTTTTTATAGGAATTCTGAGTTATTTAGCGTTTCCGCCGGTTGACCGGTTTGATCGGTTCAGCTAAGCTAGGGTGGTTTGGCTAAAGGAGGGCTTGATGCCGACGATTGCCTTTACCCTATCCTGGGGATTTATCGTTTTGATGATGTTGTGGCCGTGGGTCGGCAAAATGCTGCAAATCGGCTGAGCAGCGTAGCTACGATTGTTGTGTTCCAAACCGATTCGGGGTACGTTCGGTTAACTGATGGAGGACACGATGGACACCGAGCTCGAGCACGAATGGCAGCCAAAGCCGGCCATTGACCCGAATTCCCCGACAATCATCCGCGTGCTGGCATTTCGCGTCGATGAGGCAGTCGAGATGCTTGCCAAGCTCGCCCGCAAGGCGAATCGCTATGGCAACGAGGAAACGACCTTCATCGTCTCCGATCGCTACGAAGAGAAGACGCTGTATCGCGACTGGGACGGCGAACATCGTAGCCGTATGGTCGGTTACCACGACATCATCCTTTATGGAGTGTCCGTCCGAGTTGGCGATTATGAGCTGCTTGCACGGATGGAGCACACCGAGCATGGCAACGTGCTCAATGCAGAACCGACGCCGTATGGTGAGCAGCC
>CALMTT010000412.1 GCA_937872615.1 uncultured Verrucomicrobiaceae bacterium
TCCATGCGCATGTCGAGCGGCGCATCCTTATTAAAGGAGAAGCCGCGGGCACCGTCATCGAGCTGGTGGCTCGACACGCCGATATCGACCAGCATGCCGTCAAAGCCGGACACACCGGCCTCTTCGACGATTTGCGGGAAGTGGCGGAAGTTGCCGCGCAGGGCGCAGAAACGGTCGGCGTAGCTTTTCAGACGGGCATTGGCATAGGCGAGCGCTTGCTCATCCTGGTCCATTGCCACCACACGGGCTCCTTGCTGCAAAAGTGCTTCGCTATGGCCGCCACCACCGAGCGTTCCATCAAAGATCAGCCTGCCAGGGGCAGGCTGGAGAGCCTCGATCGTCTCCGCGAGCAGCACGGGAAGGTGGTAAAAAGGCAGGTTCCGCTGGCCTGGAGCCGAGCCATGGCCGCCCTCGGGCCCCGGAGCCCCGCCGGGGCCACTGCCGGTGAACCGAGCCTCGCCCAATCCGCGACTGGTCGGCACAAAGTCATCCATCGCATCCGCCGCGCCGAACCACGGCCAGCTGCCGACTTGGAAAACTGCACTCATTCTAGCAATCCTGCTGGCGATGGCCTTCAGGGCATTCCCCGACTCCGCCCGGAGACCGGCGGCGAGGGGGAATGGCGAGGCGAAAACAGCAGCGTGCATGACGGGAGAAAGAGGCTTGAGGCGATCCGGACCGCGAACCCCGAAAATTGAAGCCACACGATCCAGCTAAAAATTCAATTAATCCTTATAATCGATCTTTGTGAGCCTTTGCAACGCTCGTTTTGAGAATTTTTGCGGGCAGCGGAATTTCTGGAAAAGTAAGCACTTGAACACCCATAAGGCATAGAATTGCTCGCAAGGCTCCCGCAGCATTCAATCAGCCGCGCCGGTCTCTTTGAAGGTCGTTCGCCGTTGGCGCTGGCCCTTTTCCTATGCCTCATGTCCCTCGAGAATGCTCTGGAAGCCTTGATTTTCGGGCCTTCCAGCCGGGTTAGCCTCATTTTTCCTCCAACAGGAATCTCGACATATGGGAGGAATTCTTGTTAGCCTTCAAAAAATGTAAAATTCAACCACCACACCAACCATGGCCAAGAAACCAGCACCCAAGAAGGCACCCGCGAAAAAACCCGCCGCGAAACCTGCTCCCAAAAAAGCAGCGCCCTCCAAGAAACCTCCGGCCAAAAAACCCGCTCCAGCCAAAAAGCCGGCTCCGAAGCCAGCCCCCGCGAAAAAGCCCGCGCCCAAACCGGCTCCAAAACCTGCCGCGAAGCCTGCTCCGGCCCCAAAAGCCGCTCCAGCCCCGGCTCCCGTGAAGAAACCGGAACCCGCCCCGGTCTTCAAACCCGTCTTTGAATCTCCAGCGCCCGTCGCCGCTCCGGCCCCGGCGCCTGCACCAGCCCCCGCTCCCAAAGTGATCATTTCGAAAGGAACGGCCCCCGCCGGCACACCGCTCACCGTCTCCACCCAGGCCTCCGCTGGTGCCGCCGCGAATGGCAACACCCATCCCGCGAACATCCTCGTGCTCGTCAGCAGCGGTGGCTGGCCCGTGACCGACCTCTCGAAGGACAATTTCTCCCTGATGGAATACTTCGAGGTCCCCGGCCAGCAGGCTCCGTTCAGCAACAACATCACCTCCTTCCGCAACGTCGGGACCGGTGCCTACCTGATCCAGGTGAAGCCCATCAACAGCGCCCCCTGGCGCAGCGGCCACCACCTCGCCCAGATCATCGTCTCCTCCGATGACGACCGTCAGGGCCAGGGAGCCGTGAAGATCATCATCCGCTGATTTCAGACCACTCAAAACAACGGAAAGGACCGCGACATGCGGTCCTTTTTGTTTTTACTCTCCACTCTCAATGAACCGCCGCTCCTTCCTCGCCTCCACCTTTGCCACCGCCGCCGCGTCCTCGCTTTCCAAAGCCGCCATCCTCGGTGGAAAGCTCCCCATCGGCCTCGATCACTTCTCCGTGCGTGCCACCGGCTGGAAAGCCGCGCAATACATCGACTACGCGGCCTCGCTGAAGCTCGACACCATCTTCCTCTCCGAGCTCGGTGTGTTTGAAAACTACGAGGACGCCTATTTGAAAGGCCTCAAAGAGCAGGCCGACCGCCTCGGCATCAAAGTGTATGTCGGCACCGGCAGCGTCTGCGAAAGCTCGAACACCTGGAAGCCCGCGAACGGCACCGGTGCGGATCATCTCGCCCTCACCATCAAGATCGCCAAGGCGCTCGGCTCACCCATCGCCCGCTGCTACCTCGGCAATCAGAAGGACCGCTCCACCGATGGCGGCATCGCGAAGCACATCGAAAACACCATCAAGTCCATCAAAGCCAACCAAAGCCGAGCCGAGGCCGAAGGCATCAAGATCGCAATCGAGAACCACGCGGGCGACATGCAGTCCGCCGAGCTTCGCGAGCTCATCGAGGTCGCCGGCAAAAGCTACGTCGGTGCCAACATTGATCCCGGCAATGCCGTCTGGGCGCTTGAGGAGCCGATGAAGCACCTCGAAGTGCTCGGCCCCGTCACCGTCTGCTCCAGCGTGCGCGACAGCATGCTCTGGGAAGGTGAAAACGGCTCCGTCGTCGTGCAGTGGACCGCCATCGGCGAAGGCCTCATCGACTTCAAAGCCTACGCCAAACGCTTCGCCGAGCTCGCCCCCGGCGTGCCGCTTCAAGTTGAGACCATTTCTGGCTTCTCACGCCCCTTCGAAGTCACCAAAGACGACTTCTGGACCATCTTCCCCGGCCATCGCGACAGCGAAATGTTCAAAGCTTGGCTCGAACTCGCCAAGAAGGGCAAGAAGCTCGACAGCTTCAAAGCCCCCGACGGCCCCGGCAAAAAAGACGCCGAGATCGCCTACCAAAAAGGCGAGTGCGAACGCAGCTTCACCTGGCTGAAGGCGAACGCATGAGTTCGTGAACAATGTTGTCGATATCGGTGCGGGCAGGAGTGCCCGCATCACTCATCATCACGCCAAGATCGGCTTGATCACCTTCGCGGGATCGACGCCGGTGAGGCGGAAGTCGAGGCCTTGGGAGCGGAAGGTGAGTTTTTCGTGGTCGATGCCGAGTTGGTTCAGGATCGTCGCGTGGATGTCGTGGACGTGGACGGGGTTTTCGATGGCTCCGAAGCCGAATTCATCGGTCACGCCATGCGTGACGCCGCCTTTGAAGCCGCCGCCGGCGAACCACATGGTGAAGGCGTCGATGTGATGATTGCGGCCGGTGGACTCGCGCACCTCGCCCATCGGCGTGCGGCCGAATTCACCGCCCCAGATCACGATGGTGTCATCGAGCAGGCCGCGTTGTTTGAGGTCTTTGACGAGCGCGGCACTGGCTTGGTCGATGTCCTGGCATTTGAGCGGAAGGTGCTTCTCCAGATTCTCCGTCGGGCCGCCGTGGTGGTCCCAATTCGTGTCGTAGAGCTGCACAAAACGCACGCCACGCTCGACGAGGCGACGCGCGAGCAGGCAGTTCCGTGCGAAGCTCGTCTCCTTCGGATCTTTGATGCCGTAAAGGTCGAGCGTGGCCTGCGATTCATCACTGGTATCCATCAACTCGGGAGCGCTCGTCTGCATCTTGAAGGCCATTTCATAGGCGTTGATGCGAGTGCTGATCTCCTGATCGCCCGTCTCGACGAGGCGCTTCAGATTGAGCTCGCGCACGGCATCGACCACCTGGCGCTGCTGTGAGGCGCTGATCTCATTGGGCGTGGATAGATTCACAATCGGATCGCCCTGATTGCGCAGCGGCACGCCTTGATAGGTCGTCGGCAGCACGCCGCTGCCCCAGAGCACGGAGCCGCCACGCGGTCCACGCGGACCACTTTGCAGCACGACAAAGCCCGGCAGGTCATCGCACTCGCTGCCTAGGCCGTAGGTGACCCATGCGCCCATGCTCGGACGGCCAAACAAGCCGCTGCCGGTGTTCATGTACATCTTTGCGGGGGCATGATTGAAGAGGTCCGTCTTGCAGGTGGTGACGAGGCTGATGTCATCGACGATCTTCGCCGTGTGCGGCAGGTAATCACTCACCCAGGCGCCACACTGGCCATGCTGCTTGCGGCGCCGCTGGCAGCTGGCGCTGCACAACCTGGCGCTGTACGCGGTGCTCTTCGTGCTGGCCAGCCTCGTCATCGGCACGCTGCTGGCGGTGGCGCTGGACCGCCAGGTGCGCGCCGCCGCCGTGCTGCGCACGGTGTTCCTGTACCCCTACGCGCTGTCCTTCGTGGCCACGGGCCTCGTGTGGCAGTGGGTGATGAACCCCGAGGCCGGGCTGCAGACGGCCGTGCAGCGCCTGGGCTTCGACGGCTTCGTGTTCGACTGGATCGTCGACCCCGAGCGCGTGCTCTACACCATCGTCATCGCCACCACCTGGCAGGCCGCGGGCCTGGTGATGGCGCTGGTGCTGGCCGGCCTGCGCGGCGTGGACGCCGAGATCTGGCAGGCCGCGCGCATCGAGGGCATCCCCGCGTGGCGCAC
>CALMTT010000413.1 GCA_937872615.1 uncultured Verrucomicrobiaceae bacterium
GTCCCGGGAGAGGCGCCGCGGCTCGCCCCCGGCCAGCGCCTGCACGTAGAGGCCGGGCTCGCGGGTCCACAGCGGGCTGCGCACCGGGCTGCCCATGCCGCCGCTTTGAATGCCATTGCTGTCGTTATCGACACCATTGTCGAGATTCACTGCCGTGGTGGCATACGGCCACTCGGAGCTCGGTGTCGGTATCTTGACGTAATACTTGTCCGCCGGGAGGCCGAAGAAGAGGTAATAGCCGTTCGCGTCCGTCTGCGTCGTGGTGACGGGCTGGTCATCGCCGGTGTCAGGGAGATTGTCGGCACCCGGGCGCCAGAGTTCGACGGTGAGGCCGGGAAGGCCGGGCTCACGCGGATTTTTCATACCGTTGCAGTTCGTGTCGGCGAAGACGTAGTCACCGATGGAGAGCGTGGGCGGGAAGCAGGTGGCGTTTCCTTCGAGGAGGATGTTGTCGAGATCGATGAAGCCGGTGCCGTCACCGCCCCAGAGGTAGATTTCGAGCAGGAAGGACTTCGAGGCGAGCTGCGAGCCGGTGGGCAAGGCGGTGGCGCCATTGATGAAGTTGTTCCAGGTGAGATTCATCGAATACCACGAACCGGTGGCAGTGAGCTGGAAGGTGCTGGTGGTGGCAGTGCGCACGGTGCCGCCGTCATTCCACGACAGGAAGGCCTTGCCGCTCACGGGCGAGGTGGAGCCCACGCGGAACACATCGAAGACGAGCTTGCCGATGTTGCCGGTGGCGGTCGGGTCCATGTAGAAGCGTGTCCACAAGCTGTCGCGACGCTGGATGAGATCGGTGGGGACGCCATCGTAGGCCGTGTCGTAGCTGGCATCCCATTCACGCATGCGGCGGGAGAGCGAGCCGCCGCGGATGGGGCCGTTCGTCGCAGGCTCGCTGATGTCCGTGAGGCCGTTCATGTCGTCCTCGATCTGCAGTTTGGCCGCGTTGACCACGCATGGGTTCTTGAAGCTCGGCGGAGCCGGAAGACCGCCGGAAGGCGTGTTGAGGTCGTATTCGAGGATGTTGTTGATCTGGTTCGGCACCTCGCGGTAGCCGAAGTCGATGGTGAGGTTGTCACCGAGATCGGTGGGCGGCAGGATGACGCCGCTGCCGGAGGGCGATGGGGCGAGAGTGTTGGTGGCGGTCGAGGAGGACGGCGCGAGCTTGTTCGAGGCCACCGCAGACGCTGGCATCGTCGGCACGGCGAGCGTGATGATGGGGCTGTAGGTGCTGGTGTTCTTGCCGGAGGGCTGGATGCCGTTGTTGTCGGCATCGACGCGGTTATCCGCATTCACCTGCGGGCCGGAGGAGTAGGGCAGCACGGTGGGCGGCGTGATCTTGACGTAGTATTTGCCGGGGGCGAGGTCGCTGAAGAGGTAGTTCCCGTTCGCGTTGGTGGTCTGCACGCCGACGTAAACATCATCGGCATTGTTCACGACGGAGTCGGGGGTGAAGTAGAGCTGGAGATTGATGTTCGGGATACCCGGCTCGCCCGCGTCGATGACACCATCCTGGTTGATGTCGTTCCACACGGTGTCGCCGATCTTGATGCCGTAGATGTCGATGATGTAGTCACGCGTGCCGGAGCAGCCCGCGGTGTCCTGCGAACGCATGGTGAAGGCATAGCTGCCGGTGGTGGTAGGCGTGCCGGAAATGGTGCCGTTGGCGGTGTTAAGGCTCAAACCGGGTGGCAACGTGCCGGCGGTGACATTGTAGGTGTAAGGACCGACACCGCCCGTGGAGGTCACCTGACGGCTGTAGGCCACGCCTTTGACTCCCCATGGCAGTTCTTCAGGTGAAAGCACCAGCGTGGGGCAAGTCACGGTGACCGTGATGGTGGCGCTGCCGACGCAGGTGTAGGCATCACGTGCCTGAGCCGTGAAGGTAAAGGTGCCGGAGGCCAGCGGAGTGCCGCTCAGCGTGCCGGAGGGGCTGAGTGCCAAACCTGGAGGTGGCGAACCCGTGGGCACGCTCCAAGTGTAGGGCGCGGTGCCGCCGCTGGCGCTCATGTTCACGCTGTAAGACACGCCCACCGTGCCGCCTGCGGGTGTGGTTGGGGAAAGGGTGATCGTGGGGCAGACGAGTGTGAGTACATAGGTGATGCTCGCCGGGCAGTTGTTCGAATCCGTGGCGGTGATGGTGACGCTGTAATTCCCCGGCGTGCTCGTCGGTGTACCGCTGATGAGGCCGCTGGTGGAAATGGACATGCCCGTGGGGAAGGCGCCACCCGTGCGAGCCCAGGTGTAAGAGCCCACGCCGCCGGTGGCGGTCAGTTGTTGATTGTAGGCCGTGCCCACGATGCCCACCGGGATGGTGGCAGGCGTGATGGAGATCGGCGGGCAGTCCGCGGCGAGCACCAGCGGCATCAGGGCGGAGCAGCCATTCGCATCCGTGGCACGGACGGAGAAGTTGAAGGCACCGACGGCATTGGTGGAGCCGCTGAGCAGACCACCACCGCTCAGCGTGATGCCAGAAGGCAGCGCACCGGAGGCGAGCGACCATGCATACGGACCGGTGCCACCAGCGGCGGAGAGCTGCTGATTGTAAGCCGAGGTGGCAGTGGCGTTCGGCAGCGTGGCAGGCGTGATGACGATCACCGGGCAGGTGAAGGTGATGCTCAAGTCACGCGAGGCCGTGCAACTCTGGCTGTCAGTGGCCTTCACGCGGAAGCTGTAGGTGCCCGGAGCCACGGTGGGCGTGCCGCTGATGACACCGCCGGTGCTCAGCGTGAGGCCCGCGGGCAGCGTGCCGCTTTCGATAGACCAGGTGTAGGCCGGATTGCCACC
>CALMTT010000414.1 GCA_937872615.1 uncultured Verrucomicrobiaceae bacterium
TCGCGGCGAAGAATCTCGGCTGGGGGGAGGCGGCGGAGGCTGAATTGCAGAAGGCGCTCGAATTGAAGCCCGACTACGGCATCGCGCATTTCAACCTCGCCCTGATGATGCTGGAACAGCGTCCGCCAGCCATCGAACTGGCAAAGCGGCACTATGACAAGGCGCTCTCGCTCGGCGTGGCGAAGGATGAGGTGCTCGAGCGGAGGCTGAAGGAGTGATGCGGGACTGGAACCTCCAGCGTGAGCTCGACGATCTGCGTGCGCAGGGGCTCTGGCGTGAGCTGCGGCCGCTCGACGAGGTGGAAGGCGTGGTCGTGCGACGCGATGGACGCGAGTTGGTGAATTTTTCCTCGAACGACTATCTCGGCCTCGCGGGCTCCGAGATGCTCCGTGAAGCGCTCGCGGAAGGGGTGGCCAGACATGGCGGTGGCTCAGGAGCTTCTCGGTTGGTGTGCGGCACGCATCGCGTCCACCTGCAACTGGAGGAGGCCCTTGCTGATTTTAAGCGGACGGAGGCCGCCCTTTGCTTCAGCAGCGGCTTCGCCGTGGCACTCGGCACGATTCCCGCCCTCGTGGGCAGCGGTGACACGCTCATCCTCGACAAGCTTTGCCATGCGAGCCTCGTCGATGCCGCCCGGCTGAGCGGCGCGACGATCCGCGTCTTCCCGCACAACCATCTCGACAAGCTCTCGCGTCTCCTCGAAACCGCCACGGGCCGCGTTTTGATCGTCACGGAGTCCATTTTCAGCATGGATGGCGATGCAGCTGCGTTGCGGGAGATCGTGGAGCTGAAGGAAAAGCACGGGGCCTGGCTGCTGCTCGATGAAGCCCATGCGGTGGGCGTGCTCGGGCCGCAGGGCAGGGGACTCGCGGCGGCGCTGGGACTCGAGAGCCGCGTCGAGCTGCACATGGGCACGCTCAGCAAAGCGCTCGGTCTCAGCGGCGGCTACCTCGCAGCTTCACGTGAGGTGATCGATGTGCTCATCAATCGTGCCCGCAGCTTCATTTACTCGACCGCACCACCGCCATGCCTCGCTCACGCGGCCGGTGAGATGCTGAAAGTCATCGCAGGCGAAGAAGGCGAAAAACGTCGTCAAAGGCTTAGCGGGCATGCGGAGACCTTGCGGAGGCATTTGGGAACTCCGGAGCACCTAGCGGCGATTTTGCCCGTGATCCTCGGTGGCGAGTCGGAGGCCATGCAAGCATCAAAAAGCCTGCTCGAAGCTGGTTTTCTCGTCCCGGCCATCCGCTACCCCACGGTGGCACGAGGGCAGGCGAGGCTGCGTTTCACCCTCAGTGCAGGGCATTTGGAGGGGCAAATCGAGTCGTTGGCAGGCATTTGGGGCCAAATTGCCCCAAAATAATCATAACGTGCCGCCGATCTGGCACGCGCCCTGCTTTGAACAGAAGAGTCAGTCTGCCTGCCGGCAGGCGGCAACCTCAACACCAACAAACATACTCGACCAACAAACATGAAGCTCAATCGACTCAACTCGATCATGGCCAAGTCGGTGGCGACCATCGCCGCTTGCGCCGCCTTGAACGCTACGGCAGGCACCGCCCCTGCCCCGAAAAACCCGACGCCCGTCGAACCGGCCCCCACGGCCCTTTTCGACAGCATCGGCGCCACCCTCGACGTCGCCTACGACACCCGTTACTACTTCCGTGGTCTCTGGTTCGCTGACAACATCGTGACCGCCGCCCTCAACGTGTCCATCCCCCTCACGGACAAGCTCACTTGGGGTGTCGGAGCTGCCTACATCTCCACCATCGAGACCCCGGCGCTTGACGTGACTGGCACCAAGAACCGCAATGGATTCGACTACTCGGAATTCGATCTTATCACTTCCCTGTCCTACGACATGGGCTGGGGCAAGCTCGGCGCCCAGTATCAATACTATGGCTATCCGGACACCTACTCCGGCAGCTTCAATGGCGTCTCCAATGCCGTCAATGACAGCGAACTTGGCATCACTGGTGCCAGCGAACTCGGACTTACCCTCACGATTCCAGTCGGAGCAGCCAATGTTTACATGGGCTACTATTACGACCTGCGCATCAACGGCTCCTACTTCCAGCTCGCTGCCGATTACACCATCGCCCTCACGGATTGGATGAGCCTCGTGCCCTCCATCCAGACCGGCTATGGCATAGACTACTACACTGGCACCCGCGGTGCTGTGTTTGCAGGTGTCAGCCCTGGCACCACGCAGTCCAGCGGTTTCACCCACACGCTGTTCAGCCTTGCTGCTCCGATCAAGCTCACCAAGTCCGCTACGCTTACCCCGTATGCAGCTTGGAACTTTGCCTGGCAGACCCGCAACTACATGAACGCTACCGCGGACAACGAAGTCTTCGGCGGCGTGAAGCTGAGCATCGCCTTCTAATTTAGTCGCGGGAGCCTTCCCGCTTCGTTACTGATCAATGGTTGGGAAGCTCCCGGTCTGTTCGCAGGCCGGGAGCTTTTCTTTTGCCGTGATGCGGCGTGCTCGCTAGCCTCGCGGCCTCATGTCTGAATCACCCTCCCTCAACTGGAACTCGCGCAACGTCACCCGCGGCTGGCAGCGCGGCATCACGGCCTTCTTTTGGGGCCTCGGCTTCAAAGAAGAGGACTTCAACAAGGCGCAGGTCGGCATTGGCACGCCGCTGCTGGATGGGAACATCTGCAACGTGCACGCGCACGAGCTCGCGAAGCTCCTCGCGCAGGGCTGCGCGGAGGCGGGCATGGTCGGCTTTCCGTTTGGTGTGTCGCCAGCGAGCGACAACATCACGCAGGGCAACATCGGCGGTGCGGCATCGCTTTGCTCGCGCAATCTGATGGCGAACGGCGCGGAGATGATCTGCACGGCGCACAGCTACGATGCGATGATCGGCCTGCATCATTGCGACAAGAACGGACCCGCTTTTGCGATGGCGCTGGCTCGCACGAACTTCCCCGGGCTCATCGTCAATGGCGGCAGCATCATGCCGGGCTGCCACAAAGGCCAATCGACGAGCATCCTCGATGTCTATGATGCCGCCGCGAAGGAAGCGCAGGGCACGATGAGCTGGGACGAGAGCGAGCAGATTATCCGCACAGCCTGCCCTGGCCCCGGCGGTTGTGGCATCGCGGCTTCCTTCAATACCTGGGGCATCACGCTGGAGGCGATGGGCCTCAGCCTGCCGGACACCTCGTCCATGCCCGCCATTGAGGCCGGAAAGCGTGAGGAATGCCTCCGCGTCGGCAAAGCGGTGCGTCATCTGCTCGAAAAGAACATCCGGCCGCGCGACATCATCACGAAGCAGTCGCTCACCAACGCCATGACGGCCATCGCGGCCATCGGCGGCAGCACAAATGGCGTCATTCACCTGTTGGCAGTCGCCCGTGAGGCCGGTGTGGACTTCACGCTGCGCGATGTGCAGGCCATTTGCCGCAAAGTGCCCGTGCTATGCAGCTTCGCGCCTCGCGGACGCGGCACGATGGTCGATCTGCACCGCCTCGGCGGCACCACGATGCTTTTGAAGCACATCTTCGATGCCGGATTGCTCGACGGCTCCTGCCTGACTGTCACCGGGCGCACTTTGGCCGAAAATCTCGCCAGCGCGAAAGCGGTGCCGTTTCCGAACGACCTCATCGCGCCGCATGACAAGCCCTTCAAAGAGTATGCCGACATCCAGGTGTGCTTTGGCAACCTCGCGCCGCATGGCATGGTCTTCAAAGTGTCGTCGCTCAAAGAACCGCGCTTCGCCGGTCGTGCGATCTGCTTCGAGAGCAGCAAAGGCGTCTTCGAGGCCGCCGCGCAGGGCCGCATCAAGCCCGGGCACATCGTCATCATTCGCGGCAGCGGCCCGGTGGCGCTGGGCATGCCGGAGATGCACGTCGCCAGCGCCGCGCTCGCCGTGCCGGAGCTGTATGGCAAAGTCGCGCTCATCACCGATGGCCGCGTGTCCGGTGTCTCCGCGGGTGCCGTGGGCGTACATTGCACTCCTGAAGCGGTGCTCGGTGGGCCCATTGCACGCGTGAAGGATGATGATGAGATCGAATTCGACCTCCTCGGTGGCACGATCGAAGTCAAAGCCGATCTCGATGCCAGCGATTGCACGATTCCTGTCGTGACGCACCCCTTCGGCTACCTCGCCGATTTCGCCGCGACGGTTTCACAAGCGCATGAAGGCTGTGTGCCGAAATGGACGCTGCAAAAGCGGTCTTGAAGCAGGTCTCCAAGCGAAAGTTTTTCACATCGCACAATCGCTTGCCGCGTGAAACCGCGTCGCTAACACGACGCGCCCAACCAATCTCTTTTCGATTTTCCCAACCATGTCCGCTGCTTCCGAACTGAATATCAACATCGCCCACGTCGAACGCATCGCCGGAGAGCTGAAACTGCGACCGATCCAGGTCGGCGCGACGGCCAAACTGCTCGCCGATGGCGCGACGGTGCCTTTCATCTCCCGCTATCGTAAGGAAGCGACGGGCGAGCTCGATGAGGTGCAGATTCAGAACATTCAGGAACGCATGGGGCAGCTCGTGGCGCTGGACGATCGCCGTGCGGCTATCGTGAAATCGCTCGAAGAGCGCAAACTGATGACGGATGTGCTGCGGGCCAAAATTGAGAAGGCGGACACGATGAATGCGCTGGAGGACGTTTTCGCGCCATTCCGTCCGAAACGCCGCACGAAGGCCACGATTGCCAAGGAGAAGGGTTTGGAGCCGCTGGCGGATTTCATCGAGCAAAACGTGCTCACGAACGGCGTCGATCTCGATGGCGAGGCGGCGAAGTTTGTGAAACTCGATGCCGAAACGGACGAATTGAAGGTCAAAGATGCCGCGGAGGCTCTCGCCGGTGCTCGCGACATCATCGCGGAACGTATCAGCGATACCGCCGAGGTGCGTGCGGCTTTGCGAAAGCTCTTCGCGGACAACGGCACGGTGACTTCGAAGGTCATGTTTGGCAAAGAGGAGGACCCGGAGGCGCAGAAGTTCCGCGATTACTTCGACTGGACCGAGCCGGTGAAGTCCATCCCGTCGCATCGCATGCTCGCGATTCGTCGCGGCGAAAAGGAGGGCTTCCTGCTCATGCGCATCCAGCCGATGGAGGCGGAGGCGATTGCGCTCGTCGAGCGTTTGACGGTGAAAGGCAACAACGCATGTTCCGCGCAGGTCAAACTGGCCGCGCAGGATGCCTACAAGCGTTTGTTGAGCTCCAGCATGGAAACGGAAGCACGCCTCGAATCGAAGAAAAAGGCCGATGCGGAGGCGGTGAAGGTGTTTGCGGACAATCTGCGCGAATTGCTGCTCGCGGCACCGCTGGGTCAGAAGCGTGTTTTGGGCATCGACCCCGGTTTCCGCACGGGTTGCAAGGTCGTGGTGCTCGATGCGCAGGGCCAGCTCGTCTATAATGATGTCATTTACCTGCTCGGCGATGGCAACAGCCTCATGCACGCGAAGACGCTGCTGCTGAATTTGATCGAGCGATTCAAGATCCAGGCCATCGCCATCGGCAATGGCACCGCGAGCCGCGAGACGGAGATGTTTGTGAAGAAGATCGGCGTGCCGTCCTCCATCCCGGTCATCATGGTGAATGAAAGCGGCGCGTCGATCTACAGCGCCAGCGAGGTGGCCCGCGCCGCCAGCTCGTCGGGGAAGGTGGTGCCGTGGAGGTTGACGCCGATGCCCACCAGCACGAGGCTGAGGACGAGCATCTGGATGGGGCGGCGCTCGATCCAGCGGTGCCAGTGCCCACCGGCATGCAGCTCCTGGTCCTTCAGCGCGGGCGCTTCAGCGGCCTCATCGGCCAGCAGCTTGCCTGTGGCGGCGGTCTTCATCAGGTTGTAGACACCCACGAGCACGCCTACCAAGTACATGGTGCCGCCCAGGGAGCGCAACCAGTACGCGTACTTGATCTGCAGCACCGTGTCGAGGAAGTTCTTGTACACCAGGTAACCATCCGGCGTGAACTGTTTCCACATGAGGGCCTGCGTGAAGCCGGCGAAGTACATCGGCACCGCATAGAAGATGATGCCCAGCGTGCCGATCCAGAAGTGGAAGTTCATCAGCGACTTGCTGTGCATCGGCTTCCCGTAGAGGCGCGGGATCAGCCAGTAGGCCATGCCGAACG
>CALMTT010000415.1 GCA_937872615.1 uncultured Verrucomicrobiaceae bacterium
CGAAACACCCGCCAAAGCTCCGGCCAGCGAGAGAAGAGGCTGTTGAGGCCATTCAAGGTATGCAGCGGCGTGGTGTGCGAAAAACGGTCCTGCCTTCCCGCCTGCGGCAGCAGCACCTGACGGCGCGTGATGGCGCTCTCATGACGCAGCAGCTTCGTGCGCAGCATGACGAAAACGGCGAGCGGCAGCGTGATAAGCATCAGCAGCAGCGCAAACAGGCGTGTCGTCCATGCGGAGGGCGCACCGCCATGATACTGGCGCTTCAAACTCGCGAGCAGGAAGTCATCGGTGATCTCCACAAACGAGGCGAGACGCCAGTTTTCGAGTCCATCACCCCAGGCAAAGGAATGTGAGACCTCGGTCATTGCGCCGACGTAGGTGCCGGGGCCGATCCAACTGCCGCGCACGGTGGCCTCGCGGTCGATGAAGGCCGCGTTTTCGATGATGGAGCCGCCCATGATGTGAGCGTTTTCGCCGATGATGACTCGCGGGCCGATCCATGCAGGACCTTCGATCACGGCGGTCGGTGCGATGCGTGCCCGCGTGCTGACAAACACATCCGAAGCGAGGCGGCGCATGGTGAGGCGTGACTCCGGCTCGACGTGATTGAACTTCCGCCGCATCACGTCGTAGAGGCCTTCGGTGCTTTCCCACAACGGCAGACGGCTGTCAGGCAAGGTTTCGAGGGCCACGACCTTCGTTTCGGCATCGGTGGAGAAGAGTGTGCTTGCCGCTTCCAGTGTCGGTTCTTTGGGAACGGGGATGATGTTGGCCTTCAGGCCCCAGCGACCACCATCGGACACCGCACGGCGGATTTTATCCGGACGATCCGCCACGAGCAGCGTGACCTCTTTGACGCCATCCGCGGCGAGTTTTTCGAGCCACAAGTCCAGCAGGTCACGCCCCATGACGGGCAAGAGTGCCAGCGGGCGCATGCGACGGGCGAATCCGGCGCATTCACGATGATCGGGAAGAACGACGACGGCTTTCATAGTTCACATGCCTTTCCCCAGCACGATGGCGGGGATGGTTTTCAAAAGAATCCACAGGTCGCGGAGGAAGGACTGGCTCTCGATGTAGCGCACGTCGAGGCGCACTTGCTCGTCGAAGTCGATCGAGTTGCGGTCGCCGATCTCCCACAGGCCGCCCTCACGCTCGCCCACCTGCCACAAGCAGGTGATGCCGGGACGTGCATGCAGGCGGCGGCGGTCACGCGGCGTGTAGAGCGCCACTTCACGCGGCAGCGGCGGACGCGGGCCGACGATGGACATGTCACCACGGATCACGTTGATGAACTGCGGCAGCTCGTCGAGCGAGGTCTTGCGGATGAAGCGGCCGATGGGTGTGACGCGGGGATCGTCCTTCATCTTGAAGGTCACGCCTTGAGCCTTCTCGTTCTTCGCCAGCAGGCTCGCGAGCTTTGCCTCGGCATCGACGCACATGGAGCGGAACTTCAGCATCTCAAACGGACGGCCCAGCATGCCGACACGCTTCTGTTTGAAGAAGACAGGTCCGCCATCACGACGGATGAGCAGCGCCACGATGATGAAAACAGGAGCGGCAAGCAGCAGGCACACGAGGCTGATGACGATGTCGAAAAGACGTTTCACGGCGTAGGTGCCGTTGACGACGGAAAGCCATGTCCAGCGCTTCAAATGCATCGCCAGACGCATGCGCAAACGGCCAACCCGGCTCTGCGCCTGGAGGAGGCGTTCGGCTTGTTGTTCGGCGAGATGCGGTGCGTGTGTCATGTTCGTATGTTGCGGATGGATCGTGGGTTGTAACTCCCCGCAGGTGAGGGGAAGTGATCAGGCGGTGGCGAACGCGGAGGCCGTGTTGAGGCCGGAAAGGCTCTTCGAGAGCTTCGGCGCGGCATGCTGGGCCACTTCGCTGAACATCTGCTCAAGGTCGCTGATGTAGCCGTCGAAGTCGTAACGCTCCGAAACGAGCTTGAGGCCGTTTTCGCCCATCTCACGGGCCTTGGCCTTGTTTTGCAGCAGTTCATCCAAACGCTGTGCATAAGCCTCACGGTCCATCCAGGGCACGAGATGGCCGTTGTGACCGTCGTTGAGCCAGTCCTTGATGCCACCAGCGTCAAACGCGACGACGGGCAGGGCATAACGCATGACCTCGAGGCCGATGGTGGCGATGGGTTCCGGCCACACGCTGCTCAAGGCCACGACGCTGCATTCGCGGTAGTAGGCTTTGAGCTCTTCTTGAGGGATGAAGCCTTTGAAATGCACGCGATCAGCGAGGCCGAGGTCGCGGCTCAATTGCTCGCAGTAGGCTTTGTGATTGCCGTCGCCGAGGATGATGCACTCGAAGTGGCTCTTCACCATGGCGAGTGACTCCAGCAGCACATCGACGCCTTTGCCGCGGATGATTTGACCGGCGTAGAGGATGAGATTGCGGTCGCTGAAGGTGCTCCGGAGATTCGGGTCGCCCATGCGCGGGACCGGGGCGTGGATGCGGATTCGGGCGGGATCGAACCCGTTCTTGATGAGTTCGTCGCGCATGTAGGTGGTGACGACCACCATGCGGCGGAACTGGTGATTGAGGGCGATTTCGCGTTTCTTCTCGGAATAGCTCACCCACTTGAGCGGAAAGCCAGGGCCGGGGTTGCGTACCACGGAGGCGAGACACGGAAGTATGCAATACGGTGTAGCCGGCCGGGTCGAAGCAGGCCGTGCTGTACGTGGCCGGCATCGAGGGCATGCTGAGGACCATGCTGTAGCAACCCACCTTGCCGAAGTCCTGCGACTCGAAGTCCTTGGCACCGGAGCCGACGGTCTGGCGCGCGAGCATGAGGGCCACCTTGACGTTGGGTGGCAGCCCGGGCTGGCCTGGCGTCTGCCGTTCGATCTTGGCGCTGGCGGCCGGCCCCGCGGCAAAGGTGCAGGACTGGAATCCCTGGCGG
>CALMTT010000416.1 GCA_937872615.1 uncultured Verrucomicrobiaceae bacterium
CATCCTGGCCGCGCCTTCAAACACCTGGGCCTATGCGCATCTGCGTGACGGGGCCGGTTTCCTCGGCGCGACGCCCGAGTTGCTCTTCCGCGTGCGTGGTGATGAACTCGAAACGATGGCGCTGGCCGGCACGGCGAAGCCTGGCAGCAGCGTCGAGAGCTTCCAAAACGATGTGAAGGAGATCGACGAGCACGAGATCGTCGTGCGCTACCTCACGGAAAGGCTCTCGCAGCTCGGCGCGGTCACGCGTGAGGCTCGCGAGCTTTGCCAGACCTCCGGCCTCACGCATTTTCAGAGCCGCATCACCGTGAAGCTCGGCCAGAAGGCCGACGCGGCATCGCTCGTGCCGTTTTTGCATCCCACTCCTGCGGTGGGGTGCCTGCCGCGGGATGAAGCGACGCTCGACAGGCTGCGCGATTACCGTCGCCAGTTGAAGGTGCCCTCGTTCTTCGGTGCGCCGTTTGGCTTCATCGAGCCTGGTGGAGAAACGACGCACCTGGTGGTGGCCATCCGCGGCATGGCCTTCGATGGCAATCAGGTGCGGCTGCCCTCCGGCTGCGGCATCGTAGGTGGCAGTGCCTTTGATCATGAATGGCGTGAGCTCCGCCTGAAGCGCGAGTCGGTGCTGCGTCTCCTCGGATTGCAATCATGACGCAGCAGGAGGTCATCACCCGCCTGTTGCAGCGCCTGGACCGACTGGGCGTGCGTGAGGTGTGTGTGTCCGCCGGTGCTCGCAATGCGCCGCTCGTCGCTGCATTGACGGACAGCACAGGCATCCGTCTGTGGCACTTTTTTGAGGAGCGATGCGCGGGTTTCTTCGCGCTGGGTCGCGCGATGGTGGATCAGCGGCCCGTGGCCGTGGTCACGACGAGCGGCACGGCGGCGGCGGAGCTGCTGCCATCGGTCATCGAGGCCTATTATCAGGCCCGGCCACTCATCGTTGTGACGGCGGATCGTCCGGAAAGATACCGCGGCAGCGGTGCTCCGCAGGCCATCGAGCAGGAGGGGCTCTTCGGTGTGTATGCCGAGGTGCTCGCTGACGAGATGAAGTGGGCTGCCCGCATGCCTTTGCACATCAATCTGCCGCTCGATGAGCCGCTCACGCCGGTGCCAGGCATCGCGTTTGGCGCGTGATGGTGGCTACGTGGCCGATTTTTTCCAAAAATCGAGTCCTCGGGCTCCAAGGCTCGATTTTCGGAGAAAATCGGCCACCGCATTCCTGTGATCATACCGTGGCAAGAGGGCGGGGGCATGGGGCGTAGGTTTGCCACCCTCATGTCATCCATCATCCAGCCTCCTTCTCTCGTTCGCTGCGCCGGTCCGGTCTCGCGTCGTGGTTTCATGCAGTTCGGGCTGGCCGGGATGGCGACGATGAGCTGGCCTTCCTTGCTCAAACTGCGTGCTGAAAACGCCGCGAAGCCGAAGTCCGAGCGCAAGTCGATCATCATGGTGTGGCTGCCAGGCGGCCAGTCTCACATCGACACCTACGATCCGAAGCCAGACTCCGGCAGCGAGTATCGCGGACCCTTCAAGACGATCAGCACCAAGGTGCCGGGAACGATGTTCACCGAGTTGCTGCCGATGAACGCGAAGATCGCGGACAAGTTCACCATCGTGCGCTCGATGCATCAATCCGCTGGCGGACATCCGGCGGGCACGATGCAGATGTTCTCCGGCGATACCGACACGCGTGACAAGCCGAAGCCGCGCCTGCCGGACTGGATGTCCGTGGCGCACTACCTGCGTGCGAAGGAAGGCGGGCGCTCCAATCCGCTGCCAAACTACATCGGCGTGCCCGCCGCCTCGCCGGAGTATTCAAGTCCCGCCTACCTCGGCGATGCCTACGCGCCCTTCGCGGTAAGCGATGATCCGAACCGTCCGACCTTCCAGGTGCCCAACATCGGTCTTTCCGATGAAGCCGAGACCCATCGGCTCAGCGACCGCGTCGCGCTGCGTCGTAGTCTGGACAAAATGGAGCGTGCGTTTGATCGCGAGGGCGAGCTCGGTGCTCTCGATGAGTTCGAGGCACAAGCCGCCACGCTGCTCACGAATCCGCAAACGCGTGATGCCTTCGATTTGAGCAAGGAAGACGCCGTCACGCGGGACCGCTACGGCCGCAATCGCTGGGGCCAGCAGCTCTTGCTCGCCCGCCGACTCGTCGAGGCCGGTGTGGAGATCATCACCAGCAGCCTCAGCGGCCCGCTTTGCGGTCGCGTGAACAATTGGGACGATCATGCGGTGAACCAGCATCAATTCGAGGCGCTGCGTTTCCGCATGCCGACCTACGACCGAGCTGTCTCCGCCCTCATCGAGGACATTTACGCCCGCGGGCTCGACAAACGCGTGCTGGTGGTCGTCACCGGCGAGTTTGGCCGCACGCCCAAGATCAGCTTTGACCGCAGCACCGGGGCTGGCGATGCCAGCGCTCCCGCTGGAACGCTCCAACCCGGCCGTGACCACTGGCCGCGTGCCTTCACCAATGTGTGGGCCGGTGGCGGCATCCAGACCGGCGGCGTCATCGGTGCCTCCGACAAGCGCGGCGAGGACGTTGTCGAGCGTCCATGCAACGCGAGCGACTTCCTTGCGACGATTTATCACCATCTCGGCATCGACTACACCAAGATCACCATCGACGACCTCAACGGCCGTCCTGTGCACATTGTGGAAAACGGCAAGGCGATACCTGAATTGATCTCGTGAGGTCGAGACCTCACTTCACGATCTTCAGCACACGGTTGTTGTAGCTGTCGGTGACATAGAGCTCGCCGGTGATCGGATGGATCGTCACGCCGTGCGGGCGGGCGAGGGCGCAGGCTTTGGGATCGCCGCCGGGAGTGCCTTTGGCGTGTTTGCCGGTGCCGGCAATGCGCTCGATCTTGCCGGTGGCGGGGATGTAACGGCGAACGAGATGGCTTTCGGCATCGGCGATGATGACGGTGTCGTCTTTGTCCACGCAGAGATGCTTCGGGCCGTCCATTGTGGCGTCCAAAGCGGGACCTCCATCGCCTTCGCCCCCTTTTTTGCCGCTGGCATTCACCACGGTGCGGATCTTGCCATCGGTGCCGACGACTCGCAGGGCATTGCCGCCGCGTTCGAGGATGTAGATCTGGCCCTTGTGATCCACCGCCACGGCACGCGGATCGACGAGCGGGGCCTCGGTGGCGATGGCTCCATCTTCTGGACGGCCTTTTTTGCCATTCCCAGCCACCACGGAGCAGGCGCCGCTGGCGAGATCGACGACGTGCACCTGCTGCAAATTGGCGATGTAGAGCTTCGTGCCGGTGAAATCGAGGGTGATGCAGTAGGGGCCGGTGCCTTTGACGTTTTTGCCGGTGGCTTTGAAGCCGGGAAGCGTGCTCACCGTGCTGGTTTTGAGGTCCACCTTCCGCACGACGCCGTTCCAGGTATCGCCGATCAAGATGTTGCCATCGGGAAGCACCGCGAGGTTGTGCGGGCCGTTGAACTGAGCTTCGAGAGCGGGGCCGCCATCACCGCTGTAACCGGCTTTTTCCTGCCCGGCGATGTGAACGAGCTTTCCACCCTCCTCGACGCGGAAGAGCCGGTTTCCAGAAATCATCTCCACGACATACATCGTGCCTTTCGAGTCAAACTCGGTGCCAAAGGGCTCCTTCAGGCCTTCGCCGACGACTTCGACGATCTTGTCAGCATGCAGCGAGGTGGCGAGGGCGAGGATGGTGAGCAGGGAAAGGAGCGGTTTCATGCAGGGTGCCTCATACGAGCATGCGCGGCGGGTCCGTTCAATGGAGTTGCGGTGCTTTTGCCGGGCGCGGGGATTTTAGGATTGTGTTCTGAGGCCGTGTTGCTCAGAATCGCCGTTCCATGAAACACACCATCCTCGCTCTCCTCGTTGCCATCGCTGCCGCCCAGGCGCAGACCAAGCCCGCCGCTCCCGCGGTGAAACTGCCGCCGCAGGCACCGGACGTGGCCGCGGAGAAGTTCGGTCCTGATGGCAAGGTCAACGCGGGCTTCATTGCCTCCCACGAGCGCTTTGTGAAGATCGCCCAGGAGGGCACGGCACAGCTTGTTTTCCTCGGTGACTCGATCACGGCCGGCTGGGGCAGCAAGAAAGAGATCTGGGACAAGGCCTTTGGCGCCTACAAGCCCGCGAACTTTGGCATCGGTGGCGACCGCACGCAGCATGTGCTCTGGCGCATCACCCACGGCGAACTCGATGGCATCAAGCCAAAGGCCGTGGTGCTCATGATCGGCACGAACAACTCCGGCAGCGATCCCGCCGAAGGCATCGCCAAGGGCGTCACCGCCATCGTCGAGACCATCCGTGCGAAGCAGCCGCAGGCCAAGATCCTCCTGCTGGCCGTGTTTCCCCGTGGTGAGAAGCCCAGCCCGAATCCGGGCCGCGAAAAGCTCGCCAAGGTGAACGAGATCATCGCCAAGCTGCACGATGGTCAAAACATCCACTTCCTCGACATCGGGGCCAAATTCCTCCAGCCGGACGGCTCGCTCACGAAGGAGATCATGCCTGATTTCCTCCATCTCTCGGCTCAGGGCTACCAGATCTGGGCGGATGCCATCAGCCCAAAGCTCGCCGAGTTGATGAAATGATCTGACGCCACGGATTGACTGGCACCGGCCCTGCTTTATAGCCTCCGCCAGATCACCCCATGGAGGCCGTTAACATTCAATTCGCACCCGCCACTGGCACGGACCAGGAGTGGAACGAGGCCTACGCCCGACTGGCGGACTTCTTCCGCTCCTACCGCCTGCACAACCGCATCCGGCGCACGCAGCTCGTGCTCGAATCGCTCCGCCGTGCCTCCGAGGCCCACGCCAAGAATCCCACTCGCAAGCCCGTGGCCTACGCCATCGATGAAGCGCGGAAAATGATGCACGACTGGCTCGGCCGCATCTACCACGACATGAACCTCACCGAGCCGCAGATCGAGGCGGGTGGTCGTTTGGGCTTCTATATCAGCGATGGGCCGGAAAAGTGGCCGCTGCACTTCATGGACGCCAATTTCATGCCGCCGGAGATGAGCGAGGCCATGCGCCAAGCCGTGCGCACGAGCGGTCCGAGCCTCCAGGTCTCGAAAATGACCCCGCGTGACATGGACCTCGGCTTCACGAATGTGGCCGAGGATACCTTTGAAGGCTTCGCCCGCCAGCCGTGGATGCGCTACGCCATGCTGGCCGTGTTTGTGTATTTCGTGTTTTACTACGTTTACCGTCTCCTCCAATGAGCGAAGCCCCGGCCAAATCCCCTCCGGCGGGCATCGTTCCCCGCACGCTGGCCCGCGCCCGCCGCGTCACCTTCCTCACGCTGGTCTGCCTCGGCACGCTGCTGGGCACCTGGCTCATGATCCGCTTCCTCCAGGTCGGCGAAGGCTACCGCAATGCCAAGATCGGCCTGCTGATCTGCTTTGTGCCGCTCTTCTACCAGCTCAACAGCGGCTTCTGGACGGCGCTCATCGGCGTCTGGTTGCAAAACCGGCCCACCAACGACCCCACGAACCTGTGGGACACCATCGAGGACGAGGACGGACCGCTCTCCGCCAGCACCGCCATCATCATCCCCGTTTACAACGAGGACGTCACCCGCGTGTGGGAAGGTCTTCGCGTCACCTTTGAGTCGCTGAAGAAAACCGGCCACTTGGAGAATTTTGACTTCTTCGTGCTGAGCGACAGCGACCAGACGAACAAGTGGATCGAGGAGCAGACCGCGTGGCTGGAGCTCTCGCGCCAGCTCGGTGCCTTCGGGAAGATATTCTACCGCCATCGCCGCAAGCCGATCAATCGCAAGAGCGGCAACGTCTCCGACTTCTGCCGCCGCTGGGGGAAAAGGTATCGCTACATGATCGTCTTCGACGCGGACAGCCTCATGTCAGGCGCTCTCATGGTCGCCATGACGCGCATCATGGAGAAGAATCCCGGCATCGGCATCCTTCAAACCTTTCCGAAGCAGGTGGCCAGCGAGACGCTCATCGGCCGCCTGATGCAGTTTGCGCAGTCGCTTTACGGCCCGGCCTTCATGGCGGGGCTCAATTACTGGCAGAATGGCGAGGCCAACTTCTGGGGCCACAACGCCATCATCCGCCTCGAGCCCTTCATCCAGCACTGCGCCTTGCCGCCGCTGCCGAAAACAGTGCCCTTCGGTGGTCACATCCTCTCGCATGACTTCGTCGAGGCAGCGCTCATGCGCAAAGCCGGCTATGCCGTGCGCCTTCTCAATACCATCCGAGGCAGCTACGAGGAAGGCCCGCCCACGCTCATCGACACGCTGAAACGCGACCGCCGCTGGTGCCAGGGCAATATGCAGCACTTCTGGCTTCTTTTTGCCCGCGGCTGGCATTTCATGAGCCGGCTGAACTTCGCCCACGGCGTGCTCAGCTACGTCAGCTCGCCGCTGTGGTTCCTGCTGCTCGTCTTCACCACCTGGCTGGCCGCCACGCCGGGCAATGTCGTGCGTGACGGTCC
>CALMTT010000417.1 GCA_937872615.1 uncultured Verrucomicrobiaceae bacterium
TTGACCTCCTTCGGCTCTGACTCGAAGACGCTCACCCCGATGAAGTTCACGTCGGCATGCTTCTTCTGAAGCTCGGTCAGATGGGGGATGGTGGCCCGGCATGGTCCACACCAGGTGGCCCAGAACTCGACGACATACAACTTGCCCGGCTCCAAATTGCTGACCGGTTCTCCCTTCACAAAAGACGCAACTTCCAACTTTGGAGCCGGATCGCCGATCCCCAGGTTATCCGCCCGCAACGGAGAGCTCGCCGTCATGGCCAGAAGCCCAATAGCGACCTTCATGTATCGATAAAGACTCATCGATGATCTCCCCGAGAGTGACATGCAACCGTGCCAGGAGTCTGAGACGCCCTTAACCTGCTCGGTCAACGATCGTAGGAGACCGCGCCGGGCTCGAGGCGCTGCATGATCTTTTTGCACGCGGAAGCCCCTGCCAGCACGAGGAGGCAAACGGGGAGTCGAAGCAGCAGGAGGTTGGAGCCGCGGCGCATGAAGAGCGAAACCATAAAAGGGCTCGCCAGTGCATGCAGCCAAAATTCGGGCCTTGCGGGTGCTTTGGCGTCAAAAACCATCACACCGAGGTCACAAACCACGTCCGGTTTTGGCTCGCCATGCGGTTTGTTTCCGCTACAACAGCCCCGCAACCATCCCAACCCATCGCATGAAACGCTACGCTCTCGGCATCGACTACGGCACGAACTCCTGTCGCTCGCTCCTCATCGACCTCGACAACGGCGCGGAGGCCGGATCGACCGTTTTCAATTATCCGAGCGGCGAAATGGGCATCCTGCTCGATGCGAAGGACCCGCATGTGGCGCGACAGAATCCGCAGGACTACCTCGACGGCCTCGAAAGCGTGGTGAAAGGCGCGTTGGAGCAGGCGAAGGCCAAGATCGCGTGCTTTGATGCTGCGCAAGTCGTCGGCATCGGCATCGACACGACGGGCTCGACGCCGATCCCGGTGAATCAAGAAGGCACGCCGCTCGGTTTGCTGCCGGAGTTCAAAAACAACCTCAACGCGATGGTGTGGCTTTGGAAAGATCACACGGGGCATGCTGAGGCAGCGGAGATCACCAAGCTCGGCCACGAAATGCGGCCGAACATCATCGCCAAATGCGGCGGCATTTATTCCAGCGAGTGGTTTTGGAGCAAAATCCTCCGCCTGCGCCGCGTGGACGAAAAGGTCTTCGAGGCCGCTTTCAGCTTCGTGGAGCATTGCGACTGGATTCCGGCTGTTTTGACCGGCGATACGAATCCGCTCACCTTGAAGCGCAGTGTGTGCGCCGCGGGTCACAAGGCCATGTTCAGCCGCGAATGGGGTGGTTTGCCAGATAAGGAGTTCTTGGCGAAGCTCGATCCGAAGCTCGCCGACCTGCGTGATCGTCTCTACTCTGAAGCGCATACCACGGACACGAAAGCGGGCGGGTTGTGCGCCGAGTGGGCAAAGCGTCTTGGCTTGTCTGAAGGCACTGCGGTGTGTGTCGGCGCTTTCGATGCGCACACCGGAGCGGTCGGTGCGGGCATCAAAGAGGGCACGCTGGTAAAAATTCTCGGCACCAGCACCTGCGACCTCATGATTTCACCCACGAGCAAACCGCTGGCGGACATCCCCGGCGTGTGCGGCATCGTGAATGGCAGCGTCTTGCCCGGCTACTACGGCATTGAGGCCGGTCAGAGCGCCGTCGGCGATCTTTTCCTCTGGCTGGTGAACCACCTCGTGCCCGACAGCTACGGCAAGACCACCGGCGAGAAATTCGTGAACATGGAAAAGGCCATGGAAGGCCAGAAACCCGGTGCCACAGGGCTGCTCGCGCTCGATTGGAACAACGGCAACCGCACCATCCT
>CALMTT010000418.1 GCA_937872615.1 uncultured Verrucomicrobiaceae bacterium
AGCCATTGTGCGGGATGGGGGTGACATCCTTGATGGCGGTCACTTCGATGCCGAGGGCCTGCACGGCACGCACGGCGGACTCACGGCCGGAGCCGGGACCATTCAAACGGACTTCCACTTCACGGAGACCGTGACCCATGGCCTGACGGCAGGCATCCTGAGCGACGACCTGGGCGGCGTAAGCGGTGCCTTTGCGGGAGCCGCGGAAGCCCATCTTGCCAGCGGAGGAGGAGCCGATCTTCGCACCCGTCTTGTCGGTGACCGTGACGATGGTGTTGTTGAAGGTGGCTTTGACGTGGACAATGCCAGTCGAGACGTTCTTGGAACCCTTGGCCTTGACGATCTTGGCGCCTTCTTCCTCGCCACCGATCTCAGCCCAGATGCTCTGCGAGACCTGACGGTCACCGCTCGTGGGTTGCTTGTCAGCTGCAGGAGCAGCGGGGGCCGGAGCAGGGGCGGCGGCAGGAGCGGCCGTAGCTTCAGCGGGGGATGCCGGGATGATTTCGTCAGCCATGATAGATAAAGTGCTTCGCGTTCAGGATTACTTGGAGGCCTTCTGAGCACCGACGGTCTTACGCGGACCTTTGCGAGTGCGGGCGTTCGTGTGAGTGCGCTGGCCGCGCACGGGGAGACCGCGGCGGTGGCGGTGGGCGCGGTAGCAGTTGATGCCCAGGATGCGCTTCATGTGCATCTGGATCTCACGACGAAGGTCACCTTCGATCGGGAGCTTCATGCCCTGAATGACCTGCGTGATGAGAGCGATCTGCTCATCGGTGAGCTCGCCTGCACGGGTGTTCGGATCAATGTTCGTCGCAGCAAGAACCTTGCGGCTGATGGGGAGACCGATGCCATAGATATAAGGCAGCGAGTATTCGATCTTTTTGTCGTTGGGGATTTCGACTCCGAGCAGGCGGGGCATAAGAACGTGTAGTGAGAGGTGAAAATCAGATCAACCCTGGCGCTGTTTGTGGCGCGGGTTTTTGCAGACGACACGGACGATGCCCGCGCGACGGATCACGCGGCAAAGTTCGCAGAGGGGTTTGACGGAAGTGCGGACTCGCATTGGAAAGAGATTGCTGAGGGGAGAAACAATCGAAATCCCCTAGCCGGAGCAAGGGGGCGGGATGCCTACCACAGAAGAAACCTCGCGCAAGCCAGATTTTCACAGTTTTCCGGTGCGTTTCCGCCTCCCTTGCTCATAAAGAGGAGCACATGAAAAACATCCTCTGCTTTGGAGATTCGAATACTTGGGGCTTCATCCCGGAAAGCATCACCGAGAGCCATCCGCGGCGTCACCCGCACGATGTGCGCTGGACCGGCATGCTGGCACGCGAGCTCGGCGAGGGCTTCAAAGTCATCGAAGAAGGCCAAAACGGCCGCACGACCGTGCATGACGACCCGTTTGCCCTCGTCCGGAATGCCAAAGCGGTGCTTCCGGCCATTCTCGAGTCCCACAAGCCGCTCGACCTCGTCGTGCTCATGCTGGGCACCAATGACCTCAAGAACGTCTTCGGCGTCTCGCCTTCCGAAATCGCCGTCGGGGTCAAAGTGCTCGCGCAGACCATTTTGACCAGTGATGCCGGTCTTTCAGCCAAACCGCCGCGGCTCCTCCTCATGTGCCCGCCGACCGTCGGCCCGCTCTCCCACCTGCCGGACCTCGAGGCCAAGCTCACCGATGCCCAAAATCGCAGCCAGCAACTGCCGAAGCACTACGAGGCAGTGGCCGCCGCTCTCGGCTGCGCCTACCTGAACACGCAGGAAATCATCGCGCCGAGCCCCGTCGATGGCATTCACCTCGATGCTGCGGCCCATCAAAAGCTCGGCCAGGCCGTCGCCGCGAAAATCAAAGCTCTCTTTTAAATCCATGACCTGGCTCGAAAGCATCTACCCCGTCCTGAAGCCCTGGCTCTTCCGCCTCGACGCGGAGGCGGCGCACACCCTCACCGTGAAGATGATGGTCATCTCACACAAGCTGGGCCTGCTCAAACCTCTCGGCACAGGTGCCCCCGTCACCTGCATGGGCCTCACCTTCCCGAACCGCCTCGGCCTCGCCGCCGGCATGGACAAGTCCGCCAGCGCCGCGGACGCCTGGGCCGCGCTCGGCCTTGGCCATGTCGAAGTCGGCACGCTCACACCGCGACCGCAGCCGGGCAATGCCAAGCCACGTCTCTTCCGCCTGCCGGAGCACAACGCCCTCATCAATCGCATGGGCTTCAACAACCCCGGCATCATCAGCGCCGTGAAACGCCTCGAACAGCGCCGCTCCAAGGCCGTCGTCGGCGTGAACATCGGCAAAAACTTCGACACGCCGAACGAGAACGCCGTCAACGACTACCTCTACTGCCTCAAAGCCGCCTACGGCACCGCGGATTACATCACCGTCAACATCTCCAGCCCGAACACCAAAGGCCTGCGAGACCTCCAGGCCGAGGACGCCGTGCGCCACCTGCTCAGCACCTTGAAAAAGGAGCAGGCCTCGCTCAAAGCCGAGCATGGCAAGACGGTGCCCGTGCTCGTGAAGATCGCCCCGGACCTCAACGACCTGCAAATCGAGTCGCTGGCCCGTGTCATCAACGAGATCAATCTCGACGGCGTCATCGCCACCAACACCACCATCGACCGCGACGCCGTCGCCGGGCATCGTTTGGCGAATGAAACCGGCGGTCTCAGCGGCGCACCCGTGCGCGAAAAGTCCACGCTTGTGCTGCAGGCCTTCCGCATGCTTTTGAAGCCCACCATCCCGCTCATCGGCGTGGGTGGCATCGTCGAGGGATCGCATGCCGCGGAAAAGATCAAGCAGGGCGCCGAGCTCGTGCAGATCTACAGCGGTCTCGTCTTTCGCGGTCCGGCCTTGATCCGCGAATCCCTCGCGGCGCTGTCCATGAAATGACGCGTGCTCCCTCGGAGGGCGGGATTGCATTCCCGCCCTGGATGGCTCCTCACCCGGCACCGGGCCATCCACCTGCTCCCGTTCATGCCCCGCATCGTCATCCACCCGGAGGACGAAGTTTCCCGTAACCGGGGCATTCCTGCCCCGTGGAACGATTTCCTTCCCACTGCCGCTCAAAGTCGTCGTCGTGGACTGAGGCAGGACCGTGGTTGGTTCAAATTTGTCAGCCAGTTGTAGCCTGACCCAAGCCTGAACCCGTTTTCACTCTCCAAGAGGGGGACGTAGCAACACTTCACCGCCTCTAGACGATTTCGATGTCGAAGCACTGCCATTGACCATAATCCGAGTTTCTCCGCGGGGATGGTTGGGAGAAGTACAAATGAACTCCAATATTTCGTTATTTTCATTCACTACAAAAGTGGCACCATCGCCACGGAATTTTGGCTTGGACCGAACCGCAAACACCAAGAACCGTTTTCCATCTGACATGCAGGTGTCCAACGGCTGCCAGTCAGGATCTCTCAAATCACGTTTGATCGTTGCCTTGACTGCTTCCGTTGTGCGGATGCATTTCCAAGCGTGCTGTGATAAAGCGACGTTAGATGCAACCTCTGCATGATGCATTCCATCAGCACGAAGTCGATCCGAAGATGAGGAATCTGGGGTCTGATTTCTTGCGCTTGCAAGTCTTCTGGCAGCGCAACCGACACTCAAACATGTCGAGATAATAAGCACAATGCATCGATTCATTTTAACCCCCACCTCCCAATACCATTTTTATCCAACTCGGCCCAAAAGCCCCACTTGAAGGTCTTCAACGTTTTGATGGAGCTTCCCTTTTCGCATTGCAGTTCAAGTTTGAACTCCACTTCAACTCTTGTGTTTCTGCCACCACGTTGAGTCCAAAGGCCTTGAAGGTTTGAGGTCTTAATGTAGGGCTGATCGAAAAATGTTAGCTCATAACTCGGTGCTAGATTTTTTGCCCCACTACCACCTGTGTCCGCTCTCGGCGTCCGAGGTGCGCCTGGCTCAGTGTCGTTTGTAATAGTCTGGTACCATCTATATTTACCGCCTTGGCAACAACATGAATTAGACAAAGGCACGAAATTCAATCGCAGACTAACATAAGTAGCCAACATGGACTGCCCACTATCAGGCCCATTCAGCGGTGTTATTGAGCCGCTGCCACCGGCATATTGGATAACTTGGACCACCCCAGCGTCTTTCGCAAAAAGGCCGAATACACCACCGCATTTGATTTTCACGCGCTCACGCTCTCTAAGTAACCCCAGGTAATCCACCTGATTCACGGGATCATTCCCAACCATGCCGTAAAGATTGATGCCGCCTTGTTCTTCGATGGGGTCTCTGGATGGCCATCTTCCTAGCTCGGGGCTGTAGTAGCGGTAGCCAAAGTACACCAGCCCCGTCTCGCTGTCGGTGTACTTGCTGCTGAACCCAAACGGGCACAGATCCACATCCGGGCCGGTGTTGGTGATGCGGTTGCCGAAGGGGTCGTAATCGTAGCGGGCGATGAGCTGGCCTGCCTGCGGGCCGCTGGTGGGCACGAGGCCGGTGACGTTCCCGTTCGCATCGCTGCACACGTGGTAGGTGGTGCCTTGGTAGGTCGTGCTGAGCAGGCCGCCGACACCGCCCGCGCCAGTCATCGTGCCGCTGAGGTCCTCGCCCCACAGGAACGTGCGGTTCACGCGGCTGCCCGTGAGTCCCGGGCCGGTGGCAAAGCTGTGGTCGAGCTCGGCGATCATGTTCCACCCGTCATACACGAAGCGCAGGTCTTTGACAAGACGCCAGGTTTCAGGTTCCAAGTTGGAAGTTTCAAGTTGGAAGACCTTCTTCGCGATGCGGCGGCCCAGGTAGTCGAAACAAAAGATGCCGAACAAAAGATGCCAGGCATTCAGTGCTTGCCACGCCGCCCTTTCTTGCTCCCTTCCGCCCCATGAAATCCACGATTTCCCCTCAGCCACAGTCGCTTTCGCTTGAAGACCAGCTTGTCGGCATTGAGGCCAAAACGGCTCCTTATCCTGCCGCGCGATCGTGGTCGGGGGGCAGGCGGCGGATTGTGGGAAAGGGGCCGCTGGAGTCCTACTGCTACCATGCGATGTCGCGCACCTGCGGCGGGGAGGTTCACTTTGATGACGTGGAGAAGGAGGCGCTGAGGCGCCTGCTGTGGAAGATGAGCGAGTTCTGCGGGGTGAAGGTCGTGACCTACTGCGTGATGAGCAACCACTTCCATGTGCTCGTCGAGGTGCCTTGCCGTGAGGTTTGGCTGCGGCGCTTCGAGGGGCCGGAGGGTGAGCAGAAGCTCATGGAGCACCTTCGCACGCTCTACAGCAAGACCTTCGTGGGCCTGCTGACGGACGAGCTGGCGGATCTGCGGTCTCGCGGCATGACAGCGCTGGCCGAGGCGAAGGTGGAAGCGATCAAGAAGCGTTTCTGCGACCTCTCGGTGTATGTGAAGGAGGTGAAGGAGCGCTTCAGCCGGTGGTTCAACAAGCGACGCGGACGCAAGGGGACGCTGTGGATGGACCGCTTCAAGAGCGTGCTGGTGGAGGGCAAGGGAGAGCCGCTGCACACGATGGCGGCCTACATTGATCTCAATCCGGTGCGGGCGGGCCTCGTGAAGGATCCGAAGGACTACCGCTGGTGCGGCTACGCGGAGGCACTGGGCGGCAGCCGGAGGGCGCAGCGGGCGATGAGCAAGGTGACGTCGAAGCCGGTGGACGGCTGGGAGAGCGCGGGAGGTGCGGAAGCGTATCGAAAGCTGCTCTACAGCCATGCGGTGGAGGTGCGCAGCGCGGACAAGAGCGAGGTGGTGAGGCGCGGTGTGAGCGCGGAGGAGTCCAAAGCGGTGCTGGAGGCGAAAGGAAAGCTCTCGGCGGCGGAACTCGTGCGACTGCGGGTGCGCTACTTCAGCGACGGGTTGGTGATCGGCGGCAAGGATTTCGTGGAGAGGATCTTCGTGCAGCACCGGGACAAGTTTGGGCCGAAGCGGCAGGATGGACCACGCAAGATCACCGAGAGCGCGGGAGGCTTGTTTGCGCTGCGAAGGCTGCGCAAGGATGCGGTGGCTGAGCGGTGATCACACCGGCCTGGCAAGCTTCAACGCAGCCTGGGCCGTCTTTACGGCGGCATCGGGCACGCTGATCGGGGTCATGGCGGCACGCATGCGACGGCCGGCGGCACCCTCGTGGGCCAAAATGCTTGCCACCGCGGTCCCGGTCTCGGCGGGCGAGTGCGTGCGGATGCCGCAGCCGCGTGAGGTGAGCATCTCGGCGTTTCCTTCCTCCTGCCCGGGCACCACATAGTCGATCACCGCCGGGATGCGGGCGGCCAGCACCTCGTGGAGGATGGCTCCACCGGCCTTGCAGATGACTACATCATGCGTGCGGAGGTATTCCGGGATGCGTTTGGTCCAGCCGATGATCTCGATGCATTCGGGCGGCATCGTGTCGGTAAAACGACGCAGCACCTGATAAAGACGCGAGCCGTGTTTCCCGACCGGCAGGGTAAGTTTCACGCCCGAGAGCAACAGCGGACGCAACGCCTCCAACGTGGCCGCCACATGCCGACCCGGTGTCGAGGGGAGATAAAGGATGCGCTGCACGGGCGGGCCAGCCGCCGGCGGCAGCTCCTCCGTGAAGGCCAAACTGACCGGGAAACCGGTCACGCGGATCTTTTCACGCGGCACGCCGAGCTTCTCGACCACCTCAAGCGTCTCGTCATCGGCCACGCAGAAGCGATCGCTCGGATGCGCGACCCAGATGGGATGCACGCTGACGGAATCGGTGATCACCGTGACGATGGGCGGCACGTCCCGCCTGGCCCGCAGGGCCGCCAAAACCCCCGAATAGACCGGGTAAGTGCTCACAATGAGCCTCGGCTGGTCTTCATCGAGTTTTTGCTCCATGGCCCGCAGCAGCGGCACCTGCCACGAGGCATCCTGCTGTGTCATTTTCGGGCTGCCGACGATCTTGTAGGTCAACCGCCAGGCCGCCGGCCAGTGGATGATCGCGGCTTGATAGGCTGCCTTCAGCACCGTGGCCAGCCGCGGCATCACATCGCTGATGAGGTCGGTGACCTCCACCTTTTCGCCTGGCATCAGGCGGGTCAAAGCATCCGCCACGGAGCGGGCGGCCGTGTTGTGTCCATCGCCAAAACCGGCTGTGAGAATCCAGATCACCGGGCCATGCCTGACGGAGAAAAATCATCGCGACAAGCAAAAAACTCTGGAGCGAACCGTAAAAGTTGATTATTTAATCATGTTAATTAAATCCGGCAAAGCCATGAAGGATCGACGCTCCACCAGCAAGAGCCAATTCCTCGCCGCAGGGATCACGGTCATCGCCGCCGCGGTGATGCTCGCTCCCCTGCGCTCAGGTCCTCAGCCCACGCGGACGCAAAACGCAGCCTTCATCCCGCTGCTGGATGCGCAGGGCGTGGCGGAATCAGCCGCCTTCCGCCGTCTGTCGAACGTGCGACCGCTGGATGCGATCGCCGAGCCGCAGGTGAAGCAGCCGTCGAAGCACTGAGCCAAGGCTCACTTCGTCACGGCCTCATCCAGATTGAGCACGAGATTCGCGATCATCGTCCACGCGGCGAGCTCGACGGGGTTCAAAGAGGCGTCGGCCTTCGATTCGCCATTCGTGATGACCTTTTTGGCCTCCTCGGGCTTCGCGGTGTAGGCGGTGAGATGCTTGTCGAAGGTCTGGCGGATCACCTCGGCCTCTTGAGCGGAGGGGAAGCGGCTGGTGGCGGCACGGAAGAGGCGGGTGATGCGGGCATCCGTGCTCGTGGAAGCCTTCATCGCTTGCTCGGCAAAGGCTCGTGCGGCCTCGAAGAACTGCACGTCGTTCATGAGCGTCAGCGCCTGCAGCGGCGTGTTGCTGCGCTCGCGGCGCAGGCAGTAGCTTTCGCGATTCGGCGCATCAAACGACGTCATGTTCGGCGGCGGCGCGGTGCGCTTCCAGAAGGTGTAAAGGCTGCGGCGGTAGAGCGATTCGCCGTGATCCTGGATGTAGTTCTTGGTGTTGCTGCCACCAAAGGCCACGGGCTCCCAAATGTTCTCCGGCTGATAAGGCCTCACGCCCTTCCCACCGATTTTCGGATTGAGCAGGCTGCTGACAAACAGCGCCGAATCACGCACCACTTCTGCATCGAGGCGGAAACGCGGCCCGCGTGCCAACAAGCGATTCTCAGGGTCCGACTGGGCACTGTGAACTGAGAACTGAGCACTCTGGCGATACGTGTGCGAGGTCACCAGCATCTTCACGAACTGCTTCATGTCCCAACCGCTCTCGCGGAAGGTCACCGCGAGCCAGTCGAGCAATTCCGGATGGCTGGGCGGCTCGCCTTGGGAGCCGAAGTCGTTGCTCGATTTCACCAAACCGGTGCCAAAGAACTGCTGCCACAGCCGGTTGACCTGCACGCGAGCGGTGAGCGGATGCTGCGGGCTCACGAGCCACTTGGCGAGGTCGATACGCGAATAGTTGTCCTGCTTTGGCAGTGGCGGAAACACAGCGGGGGTGCCTCGCGAGACCTTGTCCTTCGGCTTGTCATACTGGCCGCGTTCCATGATGAAGCTCTCACGCGGCTGCGGCAGGTCGGCCATGATGAAGGTGGCGGGAATCAAATCTTCCAAAGCCTTCTTTTTGGCCTCCAAGGCCAGTTTTTCGGCCCGCACGCCATCGACGAGCTCGCGGGCACTCTGGCACTCGTTTTCGAACCACCACTCTTTGAGGCGCTTCACATCCGCTTCAGGCCATTCAGGAGCTTTTTTGCCTCGCACGAGTGTTTGCAGATCATTCGGCAGACCTTCGACACGTCGGCCCTGGTTCTTCTCCACCCACACCTTCCACGACCACTGCGGATCTTTCGATGGATCGACGCGTGAACTCATCGCGAGACGATCCCAATACACAGTGCCGTCGAACTGCGTGAACGCGTAACCGCTGACCTTGATGCCCGGTTTGAGGCCGAGCTTATCGGCGGCGACTTCCAGTTTCACCCACTTGCCTGCTTCCGGAAGCGCACCCATGCGCACACGCTCCGGCGTGCGCACTTTGCCAAACGGTATCGCGCCTTCCTCGCCCCATACCGCGCGATGATTCCAGCCTGCGGTGTGAAATTGAAGCATGACAGCCTTCGGCGGGTTCTTCGGGTCGAGGTAGCACTGCACGCTTATTTTGCCGTTCGGCGGGATTTGGTAGTTGCCGCCCGCCGAGAAGAAATCCTGCGCCACACCGGTGGCGGTGCGTTTCAGGGCCTTCGTGCCGCTGAAGACCGGTCCTTCCTCCTTCGAGACAAACTTCGTCGGCTCGCCGGCCACTCCGAGATTGGCTCCCGCCGGGAAAGCGTCCTCAAACCACACGACCTCGCTCGTCTGCACCGGCGGCGGAGGCGTGAGCGTGGCGGGATCGGTGTAATTGAGCTTCGCGATGGCCTCGCGCATCTTTGACTGCGTGGCGGCGATGCCTTGGTCGTAAGTCGTGAGCTGCTTCGCTTGCTCCGGCGTGCTCAAGCGCAGCGTCGGCGGCGTGAGTAGGATGTTGCCATCCATGGCCGGATCGGCGGCGCTGTTGAAGAAGGCATAC
>CALMTT010000419.1 GCA_937872615.1 uncultured Verrucomicrobiaceae bacterium
GCTCGTCGCATCGAGCACGGAGACCACGCCGCGTTGCGAGACGACATACACGCGACCGTCCGCCGTCACCGCGGAGGCATAATACTCGCCTGAGGCACCTTCGAGACGCTCGGCCTGATAGATCGGGCTGCCGCTCTTCACCTCGTAAGCCGAGGCCAGACCGCCGCCCTTCACGGTGAAGACGCGACCGTTCGCGATGACCGGGCTGAACACATACGGCAGATGCTTCATCTGGCTCCACACCACATGCGTCTTCGTGATGTCGCCGCTGCCACCGGGACGAATGGCGCAGAGCTGGTTCTCCGCGTTCGCAAACATGGCCCGCATCGCGTCATACTCGTCCTTCGTCACCTGGCCGTCCTTGTCGGCATCAATGATCGAGAAGCGGTCCTGCAGTGGGCCTTCGGGGAATTCATCCTCGATCAAGAGGCCGTTCTTGTCCTTGTCCTGCGCGGCGAGGAAGGTGTCATGCGCCTCCATCTCCACGCGGTCATCCTCATCGCCGCCGACATTCCACCCGCACACGAGCAGCAGGTCCTCGGTGCCGATGGGGCTCGTATTGGACACACGCGACATGCCGCTGGCCGACCAGCGTTGTTTACCATCTTTCAAATCATAACTCCGCGTCCAAAGCGATCCGCTCACGATGAGCTCGGTTTCGCCGCCGTGCTTCCAGATGAAAGGCGTCGAGAAGCCGCGACGGAACTCTTTGCGATCCACCCGCCACACTTCCACACCCGTTTTCACATCGAGAGCGACCATGTAACTGCCCACATCCTGATCGACGACGATGATCACCTTCCCATCGGCAAGGATCGGCGAGGCACTTGTGCCAAACTCCACCACCGGCACAGGCAGCGGCTTCTGCCAAAGTTCCTTGCCGTTCCAATCATAGGCCAGCACCCCGAAGCTCCCGAAGTAGGCGATCAACCTCTCGCCATCCGTGCAGCACGTCGGCGTGGCCGGACTGCCGATGCGATGCGCCGCCTCCACCTTCGCCACTGGTGCGGCGACACGCCACAGCTCGCGGCCATCCGCCTTGCTCAGGCAAAACGTGACCAGCTTGCCCTCCGCGAGTCCTGTAAGCGCGATTTTGTCACTCCAAACACAAGGCGAGGAATGCCCGTGCGGCACCTCCGCCTGCCACTTGAAGTTCTTCTCGGCCGAAAAATCCACCGGCGGTGATCCCGTGCCGATGCCGAGCCCGCCCTCGCCGCGAAATTGAGGCCAGTTTGAGCCCGCGAGGCAGGTGGTGGCCGTAAGAAGGAAAAGAAGCGTCGCTTTCATGGATGATCTTGTTCGGGCAAAAACACAGTCGCAGGCACCTCTGCCTCCGATTTGGCCTTCGCGGCTTCAAATTGCTCCGCGGTGACCTTCGGCGGCGTGATCTCGCCGCTCGCAGCAAGCGCCTGCACGGCAAACGACGTGCCGGTGTTGCTGGCGATGCGATCCCGCGCAAACGGCGACTGCGTGAACCAGCCGCCGGTTTCGCGTTGATGCGTCTTCAGCCAGGCGATGGCCGTTTTATTTCGCTGACCGCTGCGGGCCAAAACATACGCACAGAGTGCCGTCGCATAGCCATCGGTGAGCTGCGGATCGAGCGGCTTCTTGTCCTTCCGCTGCCACGGTGCCAGATCGACCATGCTCCAGCCGCCATCGGCATGCTGTTTCGCCAAAAGTGCCGCGACATGTTCCTCCCGGGCCTTTTCATCCAAAATGCCGCCGATCGCCGCTTGCGCCAGAAGCGTCAACGCCCGCTCGTGCAGCGTTTGCGGCGATTGAGCGCGAAACCATCCGCGCAGCTTCTCGGTGCCGTTTTTCGTCAACTCGCTCTGCGCATCGCCTTGCGGCATCGCCTCCACGCCGAGCGCGATCATCGCCACCGGCCACCAGTTGTCGATGGCCTGCGGTGCCTCGCGCACGCGCAGCCAGTCGATGCCGCCGTCCTTGGTTTGCAGCTTCGTCCAAATGAAGTCAAAGGCCTGCTTGGTGATGGCGCTGAGCTTTCCCGTCGTGGCCGCATCATGCCGCGCCAGCTCCACCGCCGCGAGCAGGCGCACCCGCGGGATGTGGCTCGTTTTCACCTTCGGCGCTTCTTTGGGATCATGCAGCTTCGTGAGGAGGCGCTCCAGCATCACCCGCGTGCGCATGACCTCCGGGGCCAGCGGATCGATCAAACTCCGCGCCGGCAGGTAGGTGAAGGTCGAGTGGCAAGCATAGCAGTTGTTCTCCGAGAGATGCGCCCGGTTGTCGAGATACCCCGCCGCGGCCTCCAGCGAGAACTCCGCCCTCAGCGGCTCCTTCACCGTGTCCTGCACGGAGGCGGACGGCTTTTCTTGATACGGATCAGCCGCGGCCCACGCGGACGATGAGAGAAGCAGAAAGAAAGTGAGGAGCTTCATGGCGGTCTATTTCACGCTTCCCAGCTCCTCAATCTTCACGTCATCGAGCAGATAGGTGCCGGGGTGCTGCAAAAACACCGTGAAGCTGATGCTGCGTGTGCCGGGGCGGCCGGTGCCAAGGGTATTTCCCTGATCGTGGTGGAGACCGCGGGCGC
>CALMTT010000420.1 GCA_937872615.1 uncultured Verrucomicrobiaceae bacterium
TTCCCGCGACTGGTGTCGGACTGCGACAGAACTACTACGCCTTCGAGTGGGGCGAAGCCCTCTTCATCATGCTCGATCCGTTTTGGAACACGATGACCAATCCGAACTCCTCCAACGACGCTTGGAACTGGAGCCTCGGCAAAGCGCAGTATGACTGGCTGCGCGACACGCTGAAAAACAGCAGCGCGAGATACAAGTTCGTCTTCATGCACCACATCGTCGGCGGCAGCACCCAGCAGGCGAACGGCACCCCGCAGTTCGCCGCTCGTGGCGGCATCGAAGTGAGCGACAAATACGAGTGGGGCGGCAACAACATCGACGGCAGCCCCGGCTTTGCCACCAAGCGCCCCGGCTGGGACATGCCCATCCATGATTTGCTCGTGATGAACAAGGTGAACGTCGTCTTCCACGGCCACGATCACCTCTACGGCTACCAGACCCGCGACGGCGTCGTCTATCTCGAATGCCCGCAGCCCGGCACGCCGAACTACACCAGCTTCGGCAGCGCCGTGGACGGCCAATACGTCAATCTCGGAGCCAACAGCACCAGCTACCTCCTGCCGAACAGCGGCCACATCCGCGTCACCGTCGGCCCCGATCAAGCCGTGGCCGACTACGTCCGCAGCTACCGCACCGCCACCGACCCCATGCCGCCCGATGCCACCAGCGTCTTTAACGACGAAACGCCCACCCGCATCAACCGCAGCATCTCCCACAGCTTCGTCCTCGCGCCAAAGGTCAGCCCCCCCATCGAAGTCGCCAACGTCGCCCCCGGCCAAGTCGGCCTCCGCTGGAACGCCATCCCCAACAAACCCTACCAAATCCAATGGAGCACCGATTTGATCACCTGGACTACCATCGAGACCCTCACCTTCACCAACACAAACACCAACGCCACCTACACCGACAACCTGCCTGCGCGGGTGAATGGGCAAAGAGCGTTTTATCGCGTGGTTTGGAATCCGTGAGGCGAAGAGTGTTGTGTTGCCGATAACCTCGCGGCCCAGCGTCGATAAGCTACGCCTCCACCAACCCATTCGCCTTCCGCCACTTCACACGGGCGAGGTTGAGTTCGCCGGTGTTGGTTTTGGGGCACCAGGAGCCGTCGGTGATCCAGGATTCGCGGGGGCTGGCATTGCAGACGCCGAAGTTGCCGTTGAAGGCGACGAGATCGGCGGCGTTCACGCCATCGCCGATGAGCGGGAGCACGACGCGCTCGGTGGCGCGGATGAGGCGGAGCGTTTTGGGGTCCACCTGCGCCACCCAGAGCGGCGCACGCCAGCGGATGACCTTTTCGTTGGTGGGATCGCGTCGCGTATAGACGAGGAAGAGGCCGTCGGAGTGCGTGAGCCAGTGCTGCTGCGTGCTGTTGGTCACGAGCGGGGTGCCATCGTCCCAGGTCCACGGCTGCTGCGGCTCGTAGTGCAGGCCGTCATCGCTCACGGCGACGTAGCCTTTGCGATCCTCGGCGCGGATGGTGAGGTAAAAACGGCCTCCGAACCGCGTGAGCGAAGGCTCGAGCAGTCCGCGGCCGACGCTGTTCGTAAGCGCGTTGCCGGTTTGTTTGATGAGGAGCTGGTCGCCATCAAAGGAGCAGCGCACGCCGCACACGGAGCGCGTCTGGCCTTTGACGCCGAAGGTGAAGCTCATGAGCACATCGCCATCCGGCAGCATATGGCGCTGGCCGCAGTTGTTCGAGTAGATCTCGGTGGCACGCGGGTCGTCCCACACCAGCTTGCGTCGCGGTCCCCACGCGCCGTCTTTCCACACGGCATAGATCGGCCAGCGCGGAGGCTGGTTGCGATCAAAGCCTTTGTCCTTGTAGAAGACATTGTGACCGAGCGCGAGCACGCTGCCGGTCTGCGGATGAAACTCGGGCGTGATGTCGCAAACGGCCTCGTTCAAGCCATCGGGCAGCTTTTCCCAACCCAGCGGCGGCGCGGGCATGAAGTCGCTCCAGGTTTGGCCGAGGTCATCGGAGGTGGTCCAGTGCACATGCCCGAAGTGATCGGAGCCCATGATGGGCTGCGTGGTCATGAAGGCCTTCTTTCCGACCATGCAGGCTCGCGGATGAAACCAGGTGCCCTTGGGCAGTGCGGGCGTCCTCAGCACGACTTTCTCGATGGACTCGATGAGCGGATCTTCGGCGGCGAAAACGTGCGTGTGAGCCGAGGCGAGCGCGAGGCTGGTCGTTTGGAGAAAATGGCGGCGGGTGAGGTGCATAATCATGAAACGGCATTCAGTTCCCGACGTTTGCAGGCGCACCATGCTCCGACCTTTTGTTTTCCTCACCTTCGCGCTTCATTTGATGGCTGTCGTCCTGACCGCTGCGGAGAAGCCCAACGTCATCTTCATCCTCGCGGATGATCTCGGCATCGGGAACGTGGGCTGTTACGGCTCGGATCGCTACAAGACGCCGCACATCGACAAGCTCGCGGCGGAGGGCTCGCGCTTCACGCATTGCTTCACGGCGGCGCTTTGCGGGCCATCGCGGGCGCTGATCATGAGCGGGCGTTATGCCTTCCGCAATGGAGCGACGAATCAGGACGCGTGCACGAACCTTGATCCGAAGGAGATCGTGCTGCCGCGTCTGTTCAAGGCCGCGGGCTATGCCACGGCCTGCGTGGGCAAATGGGGCCAGCTTCCCGGTGAGCCGGGCGATCATGGTTTCGATGACTGGATGCGCTTCAACGGCAGCGGCGTGTATCGCAACGTCGAGGGCGGCAAGCCAGAGCGCTACAGAATCAATGGCGACGACAAGAAGCTCGCCGATAGCGAATACATGCCGGACATGTGCCACGACCGCGTTGTGAAATTCGTGCGCGAGCATCGCGATGAGCCGTTCTTTGTGTATTACCCGATGTCGCACGTGCATGGTGAGCTGATGCCTACGCCGGACAGTGCACCCGGTAGCGACGATCTCATGGCGGACAACATCGCCTACATGGACAAGCTCGTCGGCCGACTCATCTCTGAACTCGATGCGCTGAAGCTGCGTGAGAAGACGCTCGTCATCTTCATGGGCGACAACGGCACCGGCAAAGGCATGGCGGACCGCGCCACCATCGGCGGCAAGGTGCTCTCGGGCATGAAAGGCACGATGCTCGAGTGCGGC
>CALMTT010000421.1 GCA_937872615.1 uncultured Verrucomicrobiaceae bacterium
CAGCACGAAGCTGAGCTTCATGGTGAAGCAGCTCGCATGCGCCGCGGCGATGAGCAGCACGATCTCGGCCTTGGCAAAGCCAGTGCCAAACCGCACCGCGAGCGTGTGCTTGCCCGTTTGCGCATCTTCCTTCGCATCACGCAGGTTGTTGATGGCAATGAGCACCGTGCTGAGGCATCCGATTTGAAAGCCCGCCAAAAAACTATCCACCAGCCATTCGCCCGTGAGCACAAACACCGTGCCGGTGACCGCCACGAAGCCGAAGAACAGGATCACAAACAGCTCGCCGAGCCCGCGATAGGCCAGCGGCACCGGCCCGCCCGTGTAGCCAAAGCAAAAGTAGAGCGATGGAATGCCGATGAAGAGGATGGGCATGCCTCGCAGCTCAAACAACGGCAGCGCCAGCAGCGTGGCGATGCCGAGCATGGCCCACGCGGCGAGCTTCACCGCACCCGCGGAGGCCTGACCAGCGGCGGTGATGCGTCGCGGGCCGATGCGGGCCTTGGTGTCCGCGCCTTTGAGCGAGTCGAGCGCGTCGTTGAAGAAGTTCGTGGCCACCTGCAGCGCCATGCAACTGCCCAGCGTGCACAGCGCTAGCTTCGTGTCCGCCTTGCCCGCCACCTTCGCGGCGAGCGCCCAACCGACCGCGACAGGCGCGATGGCGGCACCGAGGGTTTTCGGGCGGGCGGCGGCGATCCAGTCAAAAAGCGAGGCCATGCGAGGTGAGTGAGCGGCTTGTTTTACCGGGGATGCCATCCCCGTGCAACCCTGCGGACAAAATTTGCTCCGGCGGCCAAATGACACGCTCCAGCGTTTGCCCTTCCGACGCCGTCTCGTAGCATGCGCCACCATGAATCTGCTCCGACTCACCGCCTGCCTGCTTCTGACCACCGGCCTCGCCACCGCCCAAGATGCCGCTACCCAGCTCGCCGAGGCCAAGAAGCTGCTCAAGGAGGTCTCGCCGGGCCAGTTTGACCTCAACGGCATCCAGATCAATGCCGCCACGCGTGAACTGCGCATCCCGTGCAGCGTGCTGCATCAAAAACTGCCCATCGAATACGCCCTCTGCCACGAGGCTGGCGAAAAAGTCCACGAAACCATCCTGCAAACCGCCGTGCGGCCCATCGAGGTCCAGCTCGCCCTGCTTCTCGCCAATTATCAGCCCGGGACGAAGGGCATCCTCGACAAGCTCGATGCCAAGGAAGAGCGTCCGTATGCCTCGGACACCGCGCCCGCAACTCCGGGTGCCAATCGCCTCGCCATCCACTGCGAGTGGAAAGAAGGCGAAAAGGTCAAAAAGGTCCCGTTGTCCGATTTCATCCAGGACAGCGACAAACGCCAGACACCGCCCGACCTCGACACGTGGATCTTCAACGGCTCCATCATCGACAAAGACGGCTTCAATGCGGAAATGACCGGCTCCATCATCTCCACCTACGTGGACCGCCAGGCCGTCATCAACTCCGCTGCCAAAGGTAACCATCGCGACGACCTCTGGATCAGCATGCCCTCCAACATCCCCGCCGAGGAGACCAAAGTCACCCTCATCATCACCCCGGCGAAGTAACATGATCAAAAAACGGCCGATTCATGTCCACAAGTGGTCAAGAATCGTCCGCACAGCCCCACCGCCCGCCTTGAGGATTGACGCGGCCCCCTTCCGACCTCCCATTCAGCCATGAAGCTCCCCTCCTTCTTTCTCATCCTCACCACTGCTTGTGCCCTTGGCCAGGCCGCCACGCAGGCTCCGCGTCATGAATCGCTGAAACAGGAGCTGCGCCTCAGCGTCGAGCGTGGACTGAATTTCCTGCGCAGCACTCAAAACAAGCAAACCGGCCAGTGGGGCGAAGCCGAGCCGGTGGCCATGACCGGCCTGGCCATCGCCAGTTTCATGCTCGATCCGAACCGCAAGTCCGGCGATGCCGTCCCGGCCGAGGTCGAGGCCGGCACGCGTTACCTGCTCAGCAATGCCAAGCCCGATGGCTCCATCACCATCAAGGCCCGCGCCACCTACAACACCGCCATCGCCCTCACCGCGCTCATGCTCAATCCGAAGCCGGAAAACGAGGAAGTGATGCTCAAAGCCCGTCGCTACCTCGTCACTCGCCAACTCGACCTCGATGAGAAAGGCAAGAACGATGCCGCCACCGATGGCGGCATTGGTTACGGCGAGGAAAAGGCCACGCACGCCGACCTTTCGAACACCACATTCGCCCTCGAAGCCCTCTACTACGCCCAGTCGCTGCTCGCGGACAAAGGCGATGCCGCGAAGAACGAGCCGCAGCTCAACTACGCCGCCGCCATCGACTTCATCCAGCGCTGCCAAAACCGCCCCGAGAGCAACAAATCGAGCTGGGTGAGCAAGGACCCCGCGGATGCCGGTGGCTTCATTTACAACCCAACCGAGACCCGCGGTGCCAAAGTGGAGCTTCCGGACGGTCGCGTGGCCCTCCGCAGCTACGGCAGCATCAGCTACGCCGGCCTGTTGAGCTTCATTTACGCCGGTCTCGACAAGAAAGACGAGCGTGTGAAGGCCGTGCTCGAATGGCTGCGCAACAACTACACCGTCGAGGAGAACCCCGGCCTCGGTGCGCAGGGCCTGTTTTACTACTACCATACGATGAGCAAGGCCCTCGCCATCGCCGATGTCGATTTCATCAAGACGAAGGACGGCAAAACCATTGACTGGCGTGCGGACGTGACCGGCAAGCTGCTCAACCTCCAAAAAGGCGATGGCTCATGGATCAACGACCAGGGCCGCTGGATGGAAAGCGATCCCGTGCTGACCACGAGCTACATCCTCATGGCACTCGGCCGCATTCACCAGACGCTCTGAGCCCTCGGAGAAGCTGTGAAATGCGGTTGCGCACACCGGCTCCTCGCGGTGTGTTCGGGCTCACTTCCCTCTACAGCCATGGCACACCGTTTCACCTGCACCGAGCGCGTCCAGTTTTCCGATACCGACATGGCGGGCATCGTGCATTTCTCGAACTTCTTCCGCTACATGGAGCGGGTCGAGCATGCGTTCTTCCGCAGCCTCAGCTTCTCGATCGTCGATCCACCCACGCAGGCGGAGGAACGCGTGGGCTGGCCGCGGGTGCATGCCTCGTGTGACTACTTCGCGCCGCTGCGCTTTGAGGAGGAGTTTGAATGCGAGCTTCTCGTCGAGGAAGTGCGCAGCAAGGTCCTGCGACACCTGATCCGCTTCTGGAAGGCCGATGGCGAGCTCGCTGCCGAGGGGCGCATCACCGCTGCGTGCGTGCGCCGTGATCCCACGACGGGCAAAATGAAGGCCATCGAGATTCCCCAACGCTTCCGCGACAAGATCGAGGCCGCGCCGGCTGAACTGCTCCGCAGGCCGGAGAAGGCCTCACGCGCCGTTTGAGGCATCAAGACGGCCTTTGAGCTTCGCCAGCAGCTTCGGATTGCCTTCCAGCTCCTCCATCAGGAGCGTCAGCACCTCCAGCGTCTGGCGGCTGATGTGATGCTCCATGCCTTCCACATCTTGATGAACCGTTTCCGCATCGAGACCGAAGCCCGCCAGCAGCCGAGTGAGCACCTCGTGGCGCCGGGCGATCTCCTCGCCGACCTTTCGGCCCGTTTCGGTTAGCACCACGCCGCGGTAGCGCTCATAAACCACAAGCCCGTCCGCATCCATGCGCTGAATCATGTTCGTCACGCTGGCCTGCGAGATCTTCAAATTACCCGCGATGTCCACCACGCGTGCATAACCCTTCTGCGCGATGAGGTTATGAATCTGCTCCAGGTAGTCCTCCACCGCGGGTGATCCGAGGTGGGTGGTCAGTTCCTGGCGTTTGGGTGGCGGCATGCGGCCCGTGAAATGCCGTGCAAACGCTCAAAAGCAACCTTCTTCCCACCCCTCCGGGCCATTTGCCATTTTCCGTTTTCCATTCTCAGTTCCGCCATGCTTCACCGGCTTCTCCTCACGCTGACGTTTGCCTTCGCTGCTCACGCCAGCACCCTTCACCTCACCGTCACGCCTGTGGCGGGCGATGCGCCGCTGCTGCTCGACTCGCAGCGTTACTCCACGACCGCCAGCGAGACCTTTTCCATCAGCCGCTGCAGCTTCCTCCTCAGCGGGTTCGCGCTCCAAAAAGCTGATGGAAGCTGGATCGAGTCGCCTCACATCGCGTGGATGGATGCGCAGCAGCATCGACTGACCACCACGCTCGAAAACATCCCCGCAGGCCAATACAAAGCCCTGCGCCTCCACCTCGGCCTCGACGAGAAAACGAATGCCGCCCCTGTCTCGCAGTATCCGCCGGATCATCCGCTCAATCCCAACCTCTGCGGCCTGCACTGGAGCTGGCAGGGCGGCTACATCTTCCTCGCTCTCGAAGGTGCCTTTCGGGCCAAAAACGGTGCCACGAGCGGTTACTCGTATCATTTGGCTCGCAGCCCCAACCGCACCGCGTTGACCTTTGACGGCGATTTTGATCTCACCGCCGATGCCGCGGCCGATTTCACCTTCGACGTGCCTGCTTTGCTGAATGCGAAAACGCCGCTCTCCTTCGCCAAAGACGGTCTTTCCACCCATTCGCATGAGGGCGACCCCGTCGTCGCGGCGCTCAAAACCAATCTGCCGGCCGCTTTCACGCTGAAAGCCATCTCCAGCAGTCTTCCCGCCATATCGCGCCCTTCGCCAGTGAAGCCGCTCTACCTTCCAGCGAAGACCACGCCGTATCGTTTCACGATGAGCAGCTACTTTCCCATCCCGCCGCTGCCGCGTGACAATCCGCTCATCGAAGAACGCATCGCCCTCGGCGAAAAACTCTTCCACGACACTGCGCTCTCCCGCGATGGCACGCTGTCCTGCGCGAGCTGCCACCTCACCGCGAATGCCTTCACCGATCCGCGACGCTTCAGCATCGGCGTCGAAGGCCGCACGGGCACTCGCAATGGCATGCCGCTCTTCAATCTGGCGTGGAAGACCAGTTTCTTCTGGGATGGCCGTGCGCCTTCGCTCCGCGAGCAGGCTTTGAAACCCATCCAGGATCATCTGGAGATGGACGAGACGCTCGAAAACGTGGTCGCGAAGCTCGAAAAGACCTCGAAGGCCGAATTCGCCCGCGCCTTCGACAGCGATGTCGTTACGCCGGAGCGCATCGGATTGGCCCTCGAATGCTTTTTGCTCACGATCACCTCCTTCGACTCGAAATTCGACCGCAGCATGCGCGGCGAGGCCACGCTCACCGACGAGGAAAAACGCGGCTTTGAACTCTTCATGACCGAATACGAGCCGCGCATGGGCCAGAAGGGCGCGGACTGCTTTCACTGCCACGGCGGACCACTTTTCAGCGATCATCAATTTCACAACAACGGCCTCTCACCCGTCGAAACCGACACCGGCCGCGAACGCGTGACCCAGGACGAGCGTGACCTCTACAAATTCTCCACGCCCAGCCTGCGCAACATCGCCCTCACCGCGCCCTACATGCACGACGGACGCTTCCAGACGCTCGAAGAAGTCATCGAGCACTACGATCACAACCTCCGCCGAGGCCCCACACTCGATCCGAATCTCGCCAAGCATCCAGCCACCGGCATCCGGCTCAGCGCGGACGACAAAAAAGCGCTCGTGGCCTTCCTGCGGACGCTGACGGATGAGAAGTTCACGAAGAAGTGATGCCTCCCGCGGCGTTTCACCATTCGACATTCCCCTGCCGCTCGGCATGAATGGCCCGATTTCCCAACCTGCACCGCATGACCCAGTTCCGCGCCCTCTTCGCCCAGCTCAAGGCTGAAATGCAGAAAGCCATC
>CALMTT010000422.1 GCA_937872615.1 uncultured Verrucomicrobiaceae bacterium
GAGGGCTTCGAGGTCGTATTCCAGGGTGGCGATCTTTCGGGCGGCTTTGTCACGCTTGGCGGCGTCTTTTTCGCCTTTGAGGTCGTCCCGCAGGTCTTTGAGCGTGGCGTGGAGGGTGGCGGCTTCGTTGCTGAGAGATTCGGCTTTGTCCCAGTGGGGCTTGGCTTTGGCCTCGGCGTCGGCTTTGAGCTTTTTGAAGTCGATTTTCCAAGCCTGCTCGGACTCGGTGCGGGAGGCGAAGCCGTCGGACTCGCTGCCCCACCACTCGACGATGGGATCAAACTCCTCGACGCGGAGGGGTTTGGTTTTGCTGTAGCTCTTTACACCGGCGGGGTAGCGGTGCTCGTAGAACCAGATCGTGTCGGTGGGTTTGCCCTTGGTGAAGAAGAGCAGGTTGGTCTTGATGCCAGTGTAGGGGGCGAAAACGCCATTCGGCAGGCGGATGATGGTGTGGAGGTGGCACTCCTCCATGAGCAGCTTCTTCACCTTGGCCTTCACGCCTTCGCCAAAGAGCGTGCCATCCGGCAGGACGACGGCTCCGCGCCCGCCTTTGACGGCGAGGAGCTTTTTCACGATGAGGACGAGGAACATGTCCGCTGTCTCGCGGGTGCGGATGTCGGAGGGGTAATCATTGCCCACGCCGTCGTCCTCCATGCCGCCGAAGGGTGGATTGGTGATGACGCAACTGACGCGCTCGGTGAGCTTCCAGTCGTTCCAGCCGGTGGCGAGGGTGTTGCGATGCTCGATCATGCTGGGCACGTCGATGCCATGGAGCATCATGTTGGTGACGCAGAGCAGATGCGGGAGCTGTTTCTTCTCGATGCCGCGAATGCACTGGGCGATGGCCTTGCGGTCTTCCGCACCGGATTTCTTGCTGATCTGCCCCTCTAGATGCGCGATGGCGGCGGTGAGGAAGCCGCCGGTGCCGCAGGCGGGGTCGAGCACGGTCTCCCGCTTCTTGAGGCTGGGGTTGACCATCTTCACCATGAACTCGGTGATGGCACGCGGGGTATAGAACTCCCCGGCATTGCCTGCGCTGCGCAGGTCATTCAAGATCTGCTCATACACGTCCCCAAGCTGGCCACGGCTCTTGATGTCGTGGAAGTTGACGGCTTCATCCAACTTCTCGATGACGGCCAGCATCTGAGTGCCGGACTTCATGTAGTTGTTGGTGTCCTGGAAGACATCGCGCACGACTTTGGCTTTGGGATTGCCCTCAATGTCGAGCTGCTGGAGGCCGGGAAAGACCACGTCGTTGACGTGCTTGATCAGCTCGCTGGCCTGGATGCGGGGCTTCTTCTTGCCCTTGTCGTCCTCGATGTATTTGGCCCAGTTCCGCCAGCGGCAGTCCTCGGGCAGGGGTGACTTGTATTTCTGGCGGCGGTCTTCGGCATCATCTTCCCAGGTTTCCTCACACTGGTCGAAGATTTTCAAGAAGAGCATCCAGGTGAGCTGGCCGATGCGCTGGGCATCCCCATCGACGCCGTCGTCTTTGCGCATGATGTCCTGGATGGACTTGATGGTGGAGGAGAGATTCATGGAGTCTAGTGACTGAGGTCAGGCGGCCTGACGGTCGTAAAGTGCGTGTTCGAGTTCGGTGATGGCCCGGGAGTAGTTTTCATTGCTCCCGAAGATGCCACGGCGGATTTGGGTCTTTGAGCCCAGCAAGGTGAACGGAGGAATCTCCAGAATGGCGGGGTCTTCGATGTCGGTGATGCCGTGGTCAGCATACTTCTCCAGAAGCGCTTCAAGAACGGCACGGGCCTGATCGCCATACTTGGCGAAGTAGTTCCGCTTCTTCACCTGCTCCGCCCGTTCCTTGCGGGTGAGCGGCTTGGCATCAAAGGCAACATGGGCCACGAGGTCAAATACATCCAAGTCTGCGCCGTTGGGCACGGCCTGAGTGAGGATGTCCAGCGGGATGCCCTGTTCCTTGAGCTCGTCCACCACGGCCTGCTTTCTCTCGGCGTCATTCCAACGGATGAGGAAGTCATCCAGGCTTGTGAACTGCTGCCGGAGCGTCTTCTGAATGTCGTCCTTCAAATAGACTCGGTAGTCCTCGGTGATTAATTTGCCGTTTTCATCGAGGTAACTGGCACGCTCGACCCCGTGTCCCACGGCGACATCATCAATGACATAGCGGACGCGTCCACCGGTGTTCCCACCGTCGGTTCCGCCACCTTCATCGTCTTCACCGTCGCCATCGCCATAGTCAGGCGGGTCTTCGTGAACCCCACTGCCACTGCCTTCACCATCGGGAGGCACAATGGGCTCATCCGGTTTCGGTTCATAGACCATCACGGGCTCGCCATCGAACTTCTTGTCCTGGAAGAGGCGGGTGGCCCCTTTGAAGTCCATGATGGTGAAGAAGAGTTTGCCGTAGTCCTCACGGATTCGGGTGCCTCGCCCGATGATCTGCTTGAACTGGGTCATGGACTCGATGTTCTGATCAAGCACGATGAGCTTGCAGGTCTTGGCATCGACGCCGGTGGCGAGCAGTTTTGACGTGGTGGCGATGACGGGGAAAGGCTCGTCGTTGTCGATGAAGTAGGAGAGCTGGGCCTTGCCCTCGGTGTCGTCTCCGGTGATGCGGACGACGTAACGGCGGTTGCTGGCCGCCTCGGGGATGAGTTTCACCAGTTCTTGCCTCATCCGCTCGGCGTGCGGCTGGTCGTCGCAGAAGACGATGGTCTTTGCCATGGGATCGGTGGCCTGGAGGTATTCCCAGACACGCTTGGCGACGAACTCGGTGCGCTTGGTGAGGATGAGGTTCCGGTCGTAGTCCTTGGTGTTGTATTGCCGCTGCTCGACCACCTGGCCGTGCTTATCCACTTTGTCTTTCTCAGGCGTGTAGCCGAGCGCATCGACATCCGTGACGACGCGGATCACTTTGTAGGGAGCGAGGAAGCCATCGGCGATGCCTTGGCGCAGTGAGTAGGTGAAGAGCGGCTTGCCGAAGTAATGCTCGTTGGAAACGTCTTTTGTTTCCGTGGGCGTGGCCGTGAGGCCGATGTGTGTGGCGGAGGTAAAGTAGTCGAGAATGTCCCGCCAAGCGGAGTCTTCATCCGCGCTGCCGCGATGGCACTCATCAATGACAATGAGATCGAAGAAATCGGCAGGGAACTGCTTGTAGATCTGCTTCCACTCCTCTTTGCCGGTCACCGCCTGATAAAGACAGAGATAGATCTCATAGTTCTTCTTCACCTCGCGGTTGGTGATCTTGTGCATGCTCTCGCCAAACGGGGCGAAGTCCTGCTGGATGGTCTGGTCCACCAGGATGTTGCGGTCCGCCAGGAAGAGGATGCGCTTCTTGGTCTTCGACTTCCACAGCCGCCAGATGATCTGGAAGGCGGTGTAGGTCTTGCCAGTGCCGGTGGCCATCACGAGCATGATGCGCTGAACACCCCTGGCGATGGCCGCGATGGTGCGGTTGATAGCGACCTTCTGGTAGTAGTACGCCTCCTTGTCCGAGGAATCGGTGTGGTAGGGCTGGGCGATGAGGCTCAGCTCCTCAGGCTTGGTGAGCTGCTTCCACTGCTGGTAGATAGCCCACAGTTCGGCATAGGTCGGGAAGTGATCGAGCGCGACCTCCCACGAGACTGGTTGGGTGATGCCAGTGCGGTCGTGAATGAGAAAACCATCTCCATTCGAACTGATGGCAAAGGGCGCATCCAGCATCTCGGCATAAAGAAGCGCCTGCTGCATGCCCTGGCCGATCTCATAGATGTTTCGCTTCGCCTCCAACACGGCCAGCGGGAGATTCGGCAGCCCATAGAAAACGTAATCGGCCCGCTTTGGGCCACCTTTGGCCTCGGGATTCTCGATGCGCGACGCCATTTGTCCCCGAACGATGACACGTCCTTTGGTAAGCTTCACCTCTTCACGAAACTGATGCTGCTCCCAGCCCGCCGCCTGAATGGCAGGGGTGATGAACTTGGTGCAGATGTCGCGCTCGCTGAGGTCTTTCTTATTCATCCATTTCGATGCGGGAGTTTTCCTATCCAAGCAGGGAGCGAGACGGATGGCAAGGGTTTGGGACGAGGCGGGAGGCGGGGCTTGGAGACTGGGAGGGCGGCAGGGCCGCGAGACTTTGAGACTTGGACACGCGGGCGGGAACTTGAAACTTGAAACCTGAAACTTGAAACCGGACGAGCGGGAGTCGGAGTCGGATTGCCAATCAACCCGGATACAGCCGCCGCTTCAGCGCGGCCTCGACCTCGCGGACGAGGAGGAGGGGGCAGGTGGCGTGGAGCTGGATGCCGGGCTCGACGCTGCCAAAGAAGGACTGGCCGCCATGGCGGCGGGCTTCGCTGGCGTAGAGGTGGAGGGTGCGGCGGGTGCGGGTGAAGGGCTCCGGCAAGGCGGGGCGGTAGCTGTGGATCTGCCGACGCGGAAGCTGGAAGCGCTGCCCGGCGAATTCCAAGCGCCAGCGCCAGCCATCGACCTCGCTGTGATCCACCACCGGCCGGGCAAGGGCAAAGGTGGGGCGGCAGGAGCAGCGGGGCGGGATGAGGTGATCTTGCCTCGAAAAAGCGGACAGTTGGGTTGTTAGTTGAGGGAGGCTTCGAAGTCCAGTGGGGACATGTAGCCGAGGGATGAGTGGAGGCGTTTGGGGTTATAAAAGGTGGTGATGTAATCGAAAATCATGGTGATGGCGGCGGCGCGGGTGGCGGGGATGTGAGTGCCGAAGGCCTCGGTTTTGAGGGTGGCCCAAAAGGACTCCATGGCGGCGTTGTCGTAGCAGTTGCCCTTGCGGCTCATGCTGGGGATGGCGTGGCGCAGGCGCAGATCGTTGCGGTAAGACTCGCTGGCATACTGACAGCCGCGATCGGTGTGAACGATGAGGCCGTGCAAGGGAACCCCACGATTGCGCCACGCCTGGCGCAGCGAGGTGATGACGAGTTGCGCAGGCATGGAGGCGGAGGCGTGCCAGCCGAGCACCCTGCGGCTGCACAAGTCCAGCGTGGCATCAAGATAGAGCCAGCCTTCGCCAGTCGGGACATAAGTGATGTCCTTGACCCAGATCTCGTTGAGGCGCGTGGGTGGAGCCTCACGTTGCTGGAGCAAGTTGGCGGCGATGGGGCCGCAGTGATTGCTGTGCGTGGTGCGAGGCACGAAGCGACGCTTGGCTTTGGGATGCAGCCCGTGAGCGGTCATCAAACGGCGGATGCGCCTGCGGCCCACGCCGAGACCCTGCGCTTTGAGCACTTCGCGCAGGCGTGGGCTGCCATAGGTCTTGCGGCTGAGCTTGAAGCCTTCAACAAGCTTCGTGGCGATGAGTTGATCCTGCTGCCGGCGCGGGCGGCGCGCCTTGTGCGTGTGTTCGTAGTAACCGCTGCGTGATACTTCGAGCGTCTGGCACATGGCGGCGATGCTGTGGGTGTTGCCTGGGTGTGAGTTCATGGCGCTGATCATCGCGTGGCGGTGGGGGATGTCTGGTTTACAATGGCCAAGGCTTTTTTTAAAATGTCGCGCTGGATGGTGACATGGCGCAGCTCGGCGCGCAGGCTGGCAAGCTCCGCCGCGAGCGCCACCGGGCCGCGTGCGCCTTCGCTTGGTGAGCAGACTCGCAGGCTCGTCTGCTCACCGTGCGCCGCGGCTGCCGCAGCCCGGTGGCGCTGCCTCCATTTGCTCAAAGTCTTGTGGCTCACGCCCAGCTCGCGCGCCAGCGCGGTGATGCTGCGCGTGCCTTCCTCCAGCAGGCTGACCGCCTGCTCTCTGAAGGCGGCGTCATACTGTGCGGCACGCGCTCGGTTCTCGGTAGGTTCTGTTGTTCGGTTCATGGGACACGGTTCCTAGTTCGGTTTGGTTTTCGTGTCCGCCTTTTCGGCACAAGCTCACTACGAGTGGGAGTGCAAGGTGCACGACAACGTCTCCGCCCCCTGGGAGGCGATCAAGACGAGCACGACCGCGAAGATCCTCGTGCCCGCGCTGACGCCCGGCACGCTGTATGCCTTCCGCGTGCGTGCCATCGGCAGCGCCGGTCCCGGTGCCTGGAGCGATGAAGCCAGCGGCAGGGCACCGTGAGGAACGTGGCACAGGATTTCATCCTGTGCGTGGGCGGGGAG
>CALMTT010000423.1 GCA_937872615.1 uncultured Verrucomicrobiaceae bacterium
ATGTCGCCGAGCACCTCGGCCTTCGGGAAGCGATAGGTCGTCGTGTCGATGCCGCTGGCGCCGATCACGGTTTCGAGGAGGTCCTTCTGATCCTCGCGATCCATGATGGAGAAGCCTTTGCGGTAGCCGAGCCGCTCGGCGTTGTAGCGCAGGAGGCGGTTCCCGATGCTGTGGAAGGTGCCGCCCCAGATGCGGCTGGCATCCTGCGTGACGAGCGCCTGCACGCGCTCCTGCATCTCGCGGGCGGCTTTGTTGGTAAACGTGAGCAGCAGGATGGACTCCGGCTGGATGCCATTGTCCAGCAACCACGCCACGCGATACGTCAGCGTGCGCGTCTTGCCCGAACCCGCTCCCGCAATGACGAGCGACTGCCCCGGCGGGCTGACGACAGCGGCGTATTGCTGCTCATTGAGCTCCGCCTTGTAGTCGATGCGGTGGGAGGGTTCGTGCGCGTGATGCAGCGTGTATTCGCGGGGCATTGGGGGAGGTAGAACGGCGTAGAGCGAGGGGCAAGAATGAATGACGAAACCCGAATGAGGAATGCCGAATCAAGCTCCCAAGCCGGAAATTCGGCGTTCGTCATTCATTCGTCATTCGCCATTCGGGTTTCGTCATTCCCGAAGGGCTTCAAGCATGCATCACCTGGCCGCCGTCGATGTTCAGCGTCTGGCCGGTGATGTTCTTCGCGTGGTCGGAAGCGAGGAAGCAGGCCATGGCGGCATACTCCTCCGGCATCTGCCAGCGCCCAAGGTGGGACACCTTCTTGATCTTCGAAGCGGCCCAATCATCAAAGCTCTGTCGCTCGCTCTCAGGCAGCAGTTTTTGTCCCGCAGCCCAGATCGATTGATTCAGCTCCGTCTTCACCATGCCAGGTGCGAGGGCATTCACACGCACGTTGTGCGGCCCGAGGTCCTTGGCGGCACATTGCATGAAATTGATCAGCGCAGCTTTCGAGGCGCTGTAAGGCGGATCAGTCTGCGAGCCCATTTGCCCGGCCACGCTCACGAGAAACAGCATGCTGCCGCCGCCGCGTTCGACCAGCTTCGGAGCAAAAGCATGCGCCGTGTGCACTGCGCCGAGCAGGTTCACCTCGAGCACGCGAGGCCAGTCGGAGGGCTGGAGGTTCCAAAACGGAAAACCAAACTTCCCGGAGCCGATGCCAGCACAGAAGATCACATGATCCACCTGCTCAAAACCAGCCGCGAAAGCCTTCATGGCCTCAAAGTCCGTCACATCACCCGCCGTGATGAAATCGGCATTGGCTTCGCGGTCAAAAGCCCGCACGTGGCAGCCCTCCGCACGAAAGCCTTCAGCGATGGCTCTTCCGATGCCGCGTGCGGCACCGATGATGGCGACAGATTGATTTTGGAGATGCAGGTTCACAGGTTGGGCCGCCAGCCATGCGCGGATTCACCCGCGTGGCAAGCCCACTCAACGCCGACGACGCATCCGCCAGGCTGCCAAACCCGCCATCACCATCGCACCACGGCCAGGCTCTGGCACTAGCACGATCGAGAGCGTGCCATTCGTGGTGAATTGAGACAGGTCCCAAGCCCACGAAGGATCAAAGCCCGCGGTGCTGAGGCTGAGCTGGCTCGCGCTGAGCCCGCTCATGCCGCTCCAGTCGAGCAAATCGAACGTGTGGCCCAGCCCGGGCGTGTATCCACCCACAAAGACCACGCTGATGCTTCCAGCGGTCATGGCAGAGAAATCCAGCACTCCAGCCCCCGTCGCCGCGTGAATGATCTTGTCATTGCTGCCATTCCCAAAAAGCTCGAAGACAATGTTGCTGGTGCTTTGGAAGGCCACGCTGCCATCCACCGGCGTGAAGTTCAGCGTGCCTGCGGAGCCTGTGACGCCGGGTGTGACGCCTCCGCCAAAGATGACGCTGCTGCTGCCTGTCGGCGCGAGAGTGCCAGTGCCACCGAGTGTCGTGCTGGAGGCGGTGGTCACGCTGCCGGTGCCAGTGGCGGAGCCGCTGGTGTTTGTCACCTGCAGGGTGCCACCCGAGAGCGTGGTGCCTCCCGAGTAGGTGCTGGCTCCGGCCAGCGTCTGGGTGCCAAGACCGCTTTTGGCGACCGCGATGTTGTTGTTGGCACCGCTGAGGTTCGTGGTGCTCGCCGGAATGCCGATGACGGAGCTCATGGAGTATGTCCCAGCCCCACTGAGGGTGAGCGTGGCCGCCGAGCCCGTGTTCACAATGCCCCGTCCCGCACCATTGACGCCTGCGAGCGTTTGATTGAACCCGGCCAGATCCAGCGTGCCGCCGGTGTCCGCCGTGCCACCGCCGGCACTCTGCGCCATGTTCAGCGTGGTG
>CALMTT010000424.1 GCA_937872615.1 uncultured Verrucomicrobiaceae bacterium
GTCCGCGCCTTTCGCGATCAGTTCGGCGATGACTTCGGGTGATTCGGTGGCTGGGCCAAGGGTGCAGAGAATTTTGGTTTTGCGCATGGGCATGACGGTTGGGGTAGTTCTTGGCATGAAGCAGGGAGCGGGCCGCTTCAAGCTCCAAAAAGCCGTGCGAAATTGGTTGCGACGGCCTCCTCGGCGGCCTCGCGGGTGATTCGGTGCTGTTCAGCGATCAAATCGTAGCTCACGCCGAGGTTCGCGGGGTGATTTAGCGTCTTGCCAGACGCATCAGTGAGCGGATGCGGATTCAGCTCCGGCGGCGGATGCATGTCTGGCGCATCGGTTTCGGCCAAAAGGCGATCCAGCGGGATGCTGGCGAAGGTGGCAAGCTGCGCCGCCTTCCGTGGATGGCCAAAGTAAGGGCTGATCGAGAAGTAAGCCCCCAGATTCACGAAGCCCGGCACCATCTCCACCGGTCCGCCATACGAATGCAGGAGGAAACCTCGTCGTGGCAGTGTCACGGACCTCAAAACCTCGTCGAGCAGGCCAAACGCCCGCAGGCAATGAATCGTGATCGGACGGTCGAGCTCCACCGCGAGGGCGATTTGGGCTTTGAAGCATTCGATTTGCGCCTCGATGTCGGGATTCTCGATCCAGCGATCGAGGCCCGTCTCACCCACCACGGCCCGCGGATGGGCTTCCAAATGCTCGCGGAGGGCGGTGAGCCAGGCGGGACTGCGTTCCTTCACATACCACGGATGCAAACCGAAGGCCGGGCGCACCCACGGCAGCCGGCGGGCGAGCCCCGCCACCTGTGGCCAGTCTTCTTCACACGATCCATTCACGATCATCTCGCCCAGGCCGGTGCCGGGCATCATCGCGATGATTTCCTCACGCCAAGGATCGAGGCGTTCGTCCTGGAGATGGTTGTGGGCGTCGTAAAGCAAGGTGCCAGCATAGATGCCGCCACGTCCTCCGCAACGGGCACGGCTTCAGCTTGAAGACACCGCCAAGCGAAGGCACTGGACGTGGCCGATCTTCATGTCCCTCCCGCGTTTCCATCTTCCAGCCTCCGCATGGGGTTCCCATCAGCTCACCCTGGTGGAGGACGAGGCCGCGCATTGCGCCCGCGTGATGCGGAAGCAGCCCGGCGATGCCATCGAGATATTCGACGGCCAGGGACGCGTGGCTGTGTGCGAGATCACGGACATTTCCAAGCATGTCGTGCAGGCCCGCGTGACCTCGGAAAGCCGCGTGGAGCCCTTCGCGACCGCGATTCATCTGTTTCCCGCGTTGATCAAGGCCGAGCCCTTTGAGTGGCTGCTCGAAAAAGCCGTCGAGCTGGGCGCGGCGAGCGTGCAGCCCGTCATCACCGAGCGCACGGTGGTGCATCTCGATGGCCCACAGGCGGAAAAGAAGCTCGCCAAGTGGCGGCGGCACATGATCGAAAGTGCGAAGCAATGCCACACGCCCTTTGTGCCGCGGCTGGAGGCGCCGAAGACCTTCCGCAGCCTCGTGCCGGGCATCGATGCGGATTTGAAGCTCATTCCGGCGCTCAGCGAGCACTCCCGGACGCTGAAGCAAATCGTCCCGCCAATACCCCCAGCCTCCGTCGCCGTGCTCATCGGCCCGGAAGGGGACTTCACCGCCGAAGAGGAGGCCGAGGCGCAAAAGGCCGGCTTTGTGCCGGTGACGCTCGGACCGCTCGTTTTGCGGGCTGAAACGGCCGCCATCAGCACGCTGGCGGTGTTGGGGCATGAGTTCTGCTTGGGGCGTTGAGCCTCTTTTGGCTATTTTTGCCACAAAATGGAGAAAGAGGGCCCGCAGACCTTCGTTTTCGCGCCCCGTCCCCCCCAAAACCTGATCCCCCTCATGAAAAAGCCCTCTTGGAGCCTGCTCGCCGTCCTTTGTGGATTTGGCTTTGCCCTGTCCGCTGCCGCCGCGCCTGATCTCAAGGCCACCGCGGCGAAGATCGACGAACTCATCCTCGCCAAGCTGGCGAAGGAGAAGATTCAGCCGAACGCCCCCGTGAGCGACGAGATCTTCGTGCGCCGCATCTACCTCGATGTCGTCGGCCGCATCCCGACGATCAAGGAGACCACCGACTTCCTCGCCGACAAGGCCGAGGACAAGCGTGCCAAGCTGATCGATGCCCTGCTGGCCTCCGACGGCTATGCGCAGAACTTTTTCAACTACTGGGCGGACATCCTCCGCCTGCGCTCCCAGCTCTCGGTTGGCAACAGCCAGCCCGCCGGTGCCGCCTACAACAACTGGCTGCGCAAGGCCCTCGCCGACAACGTGCCCTACGACAAGATGGTGCGTGAGATGGTCACCGCGAGCGGCAAGACCTATGAAAACGGCGCGGTGGGCTTCTACCTGCGCGATTACAACATGCCGCTCGATAACATGGCGGTCACCACGCAGATCTTCCTCGGCACCAGCATGGTCTGCGCCCAGTGCCACAACCATCCGTTCGATAAGTGGACGCAGATGGACTACTACCAGATGGCCGCGCACACCTACGGCATGACCGGCACGAACGGCCTGAGCAATCCGCTGCTCGCCAGCGTCTTTGGCGGTGGCTACGGTGACAAAGGCTCAAAAACCAAGAGCAAGAAGTCCAAGACGGCAGACATCGCCGCGATGATCCCGAAAGGCATTGAGCGGAAGGACATGAGCAAGGCGATGAGCGAGATCCTCCGCCCGCTGCGCTACAACACCGTCCTCGACCGCACGGACAGCAAGGCTTTGGCCCTGCCGCATGATTACCAGTATTCCGACGCGAAGCCGAAGTCCATCATCGAGCCCGTGATCCCGGCCGCCTTCTCGAAGGATGGCAAAATCACCAAGGAAGGTGAGAAGCCCGTCCTTGCCTACTCCGACTGGATGACCTCGAAGGACAACCCGCGCTTCACACTCGTCATCGCGAACCGTCTTTGGAAGAAAGCCATGGGCATGGGCCTCATCGAGCCTGTCGATGAGATCACCGACTCCACCGTGCCGAGCAATCCGCAGCTCATGAGCTTCCTCGAGCAGACGATGAAGGACCTGAACTACGACATGAAGGCCTTCCTCCGCACCATTTACAACAGCGCCGCCTACCAGCGTGCCGCCTACACCAAGGACGTGGAGTTGGGTGAGCTTTACCACTTCCCCGGGCCGGTGCTCCGCCGCATGAGCGCCGAGCAGATCTGGGACAGCATGGTCGCGCTCTACAAGCCGAATCCCGATGCGCCGAGCGTGGAGGCTCAGATCGAGCGTGACTCCACCATCCGTCGGATCGAGTGGCTCGACCGCTCGCTGAACGCCCTCTCGCCGCAAGAGCTCGCCAAGGCCACCGCCGCGGTCGCTT
>CALMTT010000425.1 GCA_937872615.1 uncultured Verrucomicrobiaceae bacterium
GTGGGCGAGGGGGGACTTGAACTCTGACGCGATCGGTGGTGCCCGGTGACGACGAGTGCCGATTCCCCCGGCGATTCGGTCTAGGGCTAGCCCTACGCAGACTCCTGATAACGCTTGGTGCTTCGTTGTCATCTTGTGTTTGCGACCGGAGATGTGACCGGGTTCGTTCCAGTGGTCGGCCTACGTGAGGCTTTCAGATCAGTCGACCTTGACCCAGCATCGCCCCTTCGCGGGCCGCCCGGCATCGCTCGCTTCGTAGCCGGCGAGCCGCATTAGCTCCTCGGCACGGCGCACGAGATTGGGAGCATCCCTGACGAGAGCCGGTTCAGCGTTCGCGCATCGCGAGAAGCTCGTCCATCCACCGGGGAAGTTCCGCGCACCAGCGAGCCGGAAGAAGACCTCCACGTAGGCCTCGAACGTTGCTTTCCGATCGCCGGAGTAGTAGCTGCGGTACTTCTCTAGTGCGGCAGGAGAGTCGAGCGACCGCTGTGCCCCACCGTCCCTGGCCGTCCGAGTTGGTCTTGATGCCACCGTGCCACCGCACAACGAGCAGGTGCCGATGGCGAGACCGGAGGTGCCGGTGGAGGCTTGGGGCAGTGCCGGAGCGCTGCTGGCAAACACCGGCGGTGGCGTGGAGGCCGCAACGGGCGGCGGGATGAGCTTGGAAAGCGGCTCCCACTCGGCCATGCCCTCCTGCCAACCGAGGTCACTGCCTTTCAATTCCCCGGCGACAAGGCGGCGGAGCACTTCTTCACGATCCAACGGGCCGAGCTGTTCTCCATTCTGGCTGATGAGGTAGGGCATGGGTGGTGAGGGATTGAAATTCGTGATGCTAACAGGTCGCTTGAGCCTTTGTCATACTCGGCTCGCTGCTGGGAGCCAAGTGCTCAGTTCTCAGTGCTCAGTCGGATTTTCGTTCGGTGACCGCAAACAGGGAGCGAGTGGCAAAGCCCTCGCATTCTGGCGAATGCGCCTACACCGCGTCTTGTAGGCTCGTTCGCCAGAACGAGAACGACGGGCGTTTTGCAACCGCAGGCTAAGGCAAGAGGTCTATCGTCGTGCTTGGCAAAATCGAACGGACCGCCTATACCTCGCGCCTCGCATGAACATCCCTCCGCCCGATCTGCCGCCTCCAGGAAACCTTCCGCCTCCCGGCGGGCTGCCGCCGCCGAATCTGCCTTCTCCGAATCTGCCACCGCCAGCCGACAACGGGAGTGAGCGTGTCATTTCGCAGTTCGAGCGTGCGCCGGTGGAGACGAACGTGGCCGCGAAAGTGGCCAAACAGATCGAGGAGGCCATCGCCGAGCGTCCTTTGATGGATGCCGCTGCCTCGAAGGAAGATGCGAAGACCTATCCCTGGCGTCGTGGTCGCGATCATCTGCTGCGCACGGGCTCGCTGATCGTGCTGGCGTTTGCGATTGGCGCCAAGCTGCCGCTCGCCGGCATCCTGCTGACCATCATCGCCGCAGTGTACACGGGCGATTTCCTGTATCGCGTGGTTCACTCGACGCTCGAAGGCTCTGACACGCCACCGGACTGGCCCAAGACCAGCGAGCCGGTGGAGGAGCTCATCAAGCCGGGCGTGCGTATCACCTCCGCGTTTCTCGTGGGGCACATCGTGTGGCTGTTTGTGTGGCTGAACACGGACTCGCACGTGGGCATGAATCCCGTGGCGGAGTGGATCAGCTACCTCGTGGCGGCGGTGTACTTCCCGTTTGCGATGATGATGATCGTTTTCCAGGAGCGTTTCGCGGCCTGTGCGCCGTGGGTGTCCCTGCCGGCGATGTTTCGCTGCATGCCCGGGTCAAAAATGGCCCTCGGCCTTTCCGCGGTGGCGATGGTGGCGGTCCACGGTTTGAAAAAGATCCCCTTTGTGGGTGATCTCCTGGCCGCAGGTGCGGGGTTGGTGCTTTTCATCATGCTCAGCCGCATGGTCGGCATGATCGCCGCGCAGCATCGGAAGGCGCTCAGCGAGCTGCATTGATTCAAACCGTCTCCAAAGTCCAACGGGGCAGGAATGCCCCGGTTACTCGGTCTCGGGTCGCGGATCGCGTGAAAGCAGCGCTTTCATGCCTTCGCGGGCGGATTTGCCTTCGTGGAGCACGGCGTGGATCTCGTCGAGCAGCGGTGTGCGCACGCCACGGGCTCTCGCGGCTTGATGCAGGCTGGCGGTGTTCAGCACGCCTTCAGCGACCATGCGGGTGCTGGAGAGGATTTGCTCCAAAGGCTGCCCCTGGCCGAGCAGCAAGCCCACGCGGTGATTCCGACTGTGCGCGGAGTAGCAGGTGGCGACGAGGTCACCCACGCCGCTGAGGCCGTAAAAAGTCTCCGCACGTCCGCCCATCGCGACGCCGAGGCGCACCATCTCAGCCAGGGCTCGCGTAACGAGAGCCGCGATGGCGTTGTCACCGAGCTTCAATCCCAAAGCGATGCCGGCGGCGATCGCGTAAGGGTTCTTCATCGCTCCAGCCCACTCGGCACCGGAGATGTCATCGGTGGTGTAGCAGCGGAAAAAGGGCAGCGTGAAGCAGCTCTGCACGGCTTTGGCCGTTTCCTCATCGTGACAGGCCACGACGGCCGCGGTGGCGAGCTGCGCGGCGACTTCCTCGGCATGATTCGGCCCGGTGAGCACGGCGATGGTGCTCTGCGGCAGGAATTCAGCGAGGATCTCGCTCATGCGGCGGCCGGTGTTCATCTCGATGCCTTTGGCGCACGAGACGGCCACGCGGCTTTTCGCGGCCGGACTGCTCGCGATGAGCTGCGCCGCCTCGCGGATGCCTTTCGATGGCACGACAAAGACCAGCATGTCCACGGGCTTCAAATCGGCTGCGTGAGCCACCACCTCGACATTCGCGGGCAATTCGAGATTCGGCAGGTAACGCGGGTTTTTGCGTGTGGTGGCGATTTCGGCCATCAGGGCCGCGTCACGTCCCCAGAACTGCACTTGCATGCCCCGCCAGGCGAGCGGGCCAATGGGCTCGCCGGCGACGCGCAGCGACTGCAGCACGATCACGACGCCGAGGAAGGCCAGCAGCGAAGCCAGCACCAGCGGGAAGTAGCCCGGCCCCATCCGGAACGCGGTCCCGATCTCCAGCGCCGACGCCTTGATGGCGAAGAACAGGCCGAAGGCGATGAAGATCGCGCCGCACAGAGCGTTGGCGCGGTCGATGGCGATGGTTTTCATTACGGGTCCCCTCCAGTCATCGCGCGTCTGGCTCGCCGTAACCGGGCGCGCTGCCCCTCATCTCCCTGCCGGGATCTTCTCCCCGTAAACGGGGAGAAGGACGCTCCCACCACCGATTTCGCCAGCAGCGGAACTCGCGCGGCGTCGATGACG
>CALMTT010000426.1 GCA_937872615.1 uncultured Verrucomicrobiaceae bacterium
GATGAGATGCCGGCGGTGCAACTGGCGCAGTACTTGATCGGTGGCATTGGCTACCAAGATGTGCCGTCCGACATCGGAGGCTCCTTCTTGGCGGCGCTCAAGGACTACAACCCCGCCGGGTTCGTGGTCCGGCCACTGCCCAACACGCTGTTTATGCGCGACAACTCCTCGTGGGTGTTTGACGGCGTGATGCTGAACCCGTCGCTCGGTGGCGCTGACGGAGGCGAGGTTCGTTTGAAGCTTTTCGCGTTCCATCCACAGCCAGGCGGAGGACGCGGCAAAGGCTGCGGCAGCCGCCCAGCCGGTGAAGGTCCAAAAACCACTGCCACCGCTCGAATAAGCCACCGCGCCGCCACTGCGACGCGAGCGCACTTTGGCACGGATGCGACCTTTCAGAGCGGAAGGCGGCGCGAGGGGTGTGACGGCACCGGCGAGATGTGCGGCAGCGTCCTCAAGCTCAGCGCAGAGGTCTTTGAGGGCACGATCCCGGAGCATCACACCATCGAGCGTGCGCTTTTCATCGCCTTCGAGCATGCCAAAGGCATTCAGAGCGGCCAGCTCCTCAAATCGCTCCTCCATCCCGGCCTCCTTTCAGCAGGTCACGCAGGCGCATGAGGCCGCGGCGGATGTTGGTTTTCACCGTGCCCAGCGGCATGCCGAGCGTCTCGGCGATGACGTGATGAGTGAGACCCTTCAAGAAAGCCAGCTCGACCAGCTTCCGCTGCTCCGCCGGGAGCTGCTGGAGGGCGCCGCGAACGATGTCCGCCCGCTCGCGGGACTGCACGTCCTCATCAGCGCCGGGCAGGACGTCATTATCACCCAGCGTGGCGTGCTCCAGCGAGGCAGCCTCGACGAGGCGCGTGCGACGGCCAAGCGCCCGCATGCGGTCGATGGCCTTGTTGCGGAAAATCATCACGGCCCAGGTGAAGGCCTTCGCGCGGGAGGGATCGTAGCTGGCCGCGTGGTCCCAAAGCTGCACAAAACCATCCTGCAGCACGTCCTCGGCATCTCTGTCATCGTGCAGCATCTGGCGCAGCAGGCCGTAAAGGCGGGGCGCAAGACGGTCGTAGAGCGTGTCAAAGGCACGCGAGTCTCCGCGTGCGACACGCTGGAGCAATTCTTCCTCGGTGGGTTCGTCCGGACTCATGGGGGAGGTTTTCGGGCGGACGACGGCGCGAGGACTCGACGAGACGAGGTTTCCACGCCGGGCGGAGCCACCCGGGGACGACTTCCATGACAGAGCTTCGGTGATCACACAAGTTTTTGCGTTAACGAAGCCGTTTTGGATTCACTGAAATGCGTCCCGGCCACCGCGACAGCGCATTCAAAATGCCGCCGGGCCGACGGCGGAGTTGCCGAATGCTCCCCGCCCGCGCATGGATGCCGCGCATGAAGTCCCCTTCCCCCCGCCGAACCCTGCGCAGCCGTGAAGGCGCGGAGATCGCCCCGCGCAAGAGCATGGGCCAGAATTTCCTCGTCGATGAGTCGATCTCGAAGTGGATCGCGGACCAGATCCAGCCGGATGATGCCCCGCTCGTGGTGGAAATCGGCCCCGGCATGGGAGCCCTCACGGAGCATCTCATCGGCCGGCCGCGGAAACTGGTGCTCATCGAAAAGGACCACCAGCTCGCGCCGGAGCTTCAGCGCCGTTTTGAGGGCCGTGATGACATCGAAGTCATCGCGGAAGATGCCACGCGGATCGACCTGCGACCGTGGTTCCGGCATGGCCCGGTGAAATTGATCGGCAACCTGCCCTACTCGGTCGGTGGCGAGATTTTGAAGCACTGGCTGGCTCTGCCCACGCCGGTGAGCAGCGCCGTCTTCATGCTGCAAAAGGAAGTGTGTGACCGTCTCGCCGCGAAGTGCGGTGATGATGCCTACGGCGGCCTCTCGCTGCTGGTGCAAAAGGACTGGCAGGTGGAGACGCTGCGCATCGTGCCGCCGGAGGTTTTCAGTCCGCGGCCGAAGGTGGACTCCGCCGTGATCCGCATCACGCCGCGTGATCCGGCCTCGCTGCCGGTATTTGACCGTGTGTTGTTTGACCGGCTGGTGCGCATGGGTTTCTCCCAACGCCGGAAGCAGCTCAAAAACCTGCTGCCAGAGCCGCCGCAGAGCTGGCAGGCACTCGTCGAGTCGCTTGGCGTGCCGGTGGCGATCCGCGCGGAGGAGCTTTCCCTGCCGCAGTGGGTGCAAATCGCCCGCTGGTATGAAAACCGCACCGAAGCGGATGCCGGCCAGAAGGCGAGCGAGGTCTTTGATGTGGTGAACGAGCGTAACGAGGTCATCGGCCAGCGCACGCGAGGCGAAGTGCATCGCGAAAAACTGCTGCACCGCGCGGTTCACATCTTCGTGATCAACTCACGCGGCAAAATCTACCTCCAGCAGCGATCGCATCTGAAGGATGTGTCCCCGCTGAAGTGGGACAGCAGTGCCGCCGGGCATCTCGATGCGGGCGAAAGCTACGCCGACTCCGCCGTGCGAGAATTGAACGAGGAGATCGGCATCGCGGTGAGCGAGACGGAGCTGGCCGCTGAGATCCCTGCGGGTGACAACACGGATCATGAATTCGTCGAACTACGCCTCGCCAAGCATGACGGCCCCGTCCGCTGCCTGCCGGAGGAGATCGCCTGTGGTGAATGGTTCAAGCCGGAGGACATCGATGCCTGGGTCAATGCGAGACCGCAGGACTTCGCGAAGGGATTCGTGACATGCTGGAAGGCCTGGCGGGCAGCGGGGAGTTCGTAGTTCGGGCTTCAGCCCGTCAACGACGCTCCCAGCGCGGGCTGAAGCCCGAACTACGAACGCATGGTGCCCTGCGACAGATCACTTCTCGCCACGCGAGCGTTCCTCGTCCTCGCGGGCGAGGTCTTCGGTGGTTTTTTCGCGCTCGGGAGCACGCGGCTCGTCATCGGGCATGACGGAGCTTTGATCCTCACCGGCGTCGAGATTGTCGTAATCGACGGCGGCAGGCTCGGTGGTGCCGGTGGAGGGCTTTTCGACCTCGGGCGGCGGCGCGGAAGGCGTGGCGGAAGGCTTCTGGTATTCGTCCTTCAGATCATCGTCTTCATCACCAGCGGTGGACCACGGGTTGTAGCTGTCGTTGTCCCAATCGTCATTGTTTGCCTGTTCGAGCTCTTTCTCGTCTTTTTCGAGCTGGGCGTAGTATTCGGGGTAGGCAGCCTTGTCCTTCTTCTCCATCCGCCAGGCGAGGACCACGCAGATCGCATACAGGACATACAACGGACCGCTCATCAGCATGAGCGTCAGAACGTCCGGAGTAGGCGTGATGACGGCGGCGAAGAGGGTGATGCCCACCAACGCATGCCGCCAGGTGTTCTTCATGATCGTGAAGTTCAGGATGTCGAGCTTCACCAAGGCCATGACGATCACCGGCAGCTCAAAGGCAATGCCGAAGACCAGCACGAAACGCGTCGCGAAGGTCACGTAGTTCGAAAGCGTCCAGTCCTGACGCGAACCGACCGACTTGGCAAACTCGTCGAAGAAAGCCAAAGCACGCGGAAGCACGCTCCAGTAGGCGAACGCGGCTCCGGCGAGGAAAAGACCCGTCCCAATGGCGATGGCAGGCCAAAGCAGCTTTTTCTCGCTGGGCTTCAAACCGGGCAGAATGAACTGCAGGAGGAAGATGAGCAGCAGCGGGAAGGAAATGATGATCGCCGCGATCATCGACACATTGATCGCCATCATGAAAGGACCGGCGACGTCGATGTTTTGGAGCAGCTGACTGGCCGCGGCCTCGTCTTTCGCCAGTCCGGCGAAGATGATGGGCATCTGGATGGCCCGGAACAGCTCCTGGTAGAAAACGAAAGTGCCGATGGTGCTGATCACAAGCGTGCTGACCATGCGCACGATCATCGTGCGGAGGTCTTCGAGGTGCTCGATGAAGGGCTTCTCCGCGTCGGTTTCGCCGCCGAGGTTCAGCGCGACCTTGTCACGAACGGAAAAGACTTTTTTGAGGATACCTTGCCACATGGGGGAGATTTGGGGGACGGAGAGCTAGCGATGAATTGAATCAAAGCAAACCCTTGGCCGCCATCCGCGCGAAAAGCGCCAGTGACAGGGCGTTGGTGATCTCGTTTTCCGCGATCATCCTCCGCAGCTCTCCTGCACTGACGAAACGCACGGAGCTGATGTGCTCGCTGCCCTCCGGTTCCGGCTGGCTCACGACACACACGGGTTCCGCGTGGAAAAGATAAACGCACTCGTCGGTGAAACCTTGCGAAGGAAGATACCAGCCCATCGGGGTGAGCCGCCCGGCGGCGGGATCGAGCGCCAGCCCGGCCTCCTCGCGGAGTTCGTTCAGGGCAGTGGCCACGATGGTCTCGCAGGTCGTCTCGGTGTCGATTTGCCCGGCGGGAAACTCCCACATCGTCTCCCGCACCGGCAACCGCTCCTGCGAAATGAGCACGAAACGCCCATCCGCCAGCCTCGGCGCGATGGCCACGGCGGCCTTTCTCCCGACGACGAGCCAGGGCTGGGGCTTCTCCCGGCGGCCGGGGGGGAGACGCCTCAGCGCAGGGTCTTTCGGCCAGCCTTGGCTCACTCGGGTTCGAGCTGCGCCGGTTCAAGACCGGGACGCCTCCCCGGCTCAACGGCCGGACCATCGATTTCGACAGACTGGAACCTCAGCCCGGCGATGCCGAGCCGGTTCCGTTTTCCTTCCTCACCGAGAGGGTTCAAGCTCCTCAGCTTGACTGTCACATCACCACCACGAATCCCCAGATCCACGACATCATCCGGGCGAATCTGCACAGGGCCCCCATGTATTCGGGCCAGATCGCCTCCACCGGGCCCCGCTATTGCCCGTCCATCGAAGACAAGGTCGTCAAGTTT
>CALMTT010000427.1 GCA_937872615.1 uncultured Verrucomicrobiaceae bacterium
GTGCGGAAGCAGATCAGCTTCTTCGTCGACTCGTCCCACAAACGCAGGCTCCGGAGGCGAAGGCTGCCGCGCAGCGTGAGTCGTTTCACGCCGTGGAAGAGCGGATCGGAGCGATGGCAGCGCTCGAGGTTGTAGTTCGGGATGCGCGGGCTGAGGTGGTGGACGTGGTGGAAGCCGATGTTGCCGGAGAACCACTGCAGGATGCGCGGCAGCTTGTAGTAGGAGCTGCCCTTCAGCGCTGCTTCCGTGTAGTCCCAATGCCCGTCACGCTCCCAATAGACGTCCTCGAACTGGTGCTGGACGTAGAACATCCAGACGCCCACGCCACCCGCCACAAAGACCACCCCAAGGTGCAGCAGCACATAAGTCCAGACGCCGAAGAAATAGCTCAAAAGTGCCGCTTGAAGCAGCACGGCCACGTTCATCCAGCGCACTGACCAGCGTTCGCGGGAGCTGGCCTTGGGCATCGAGAAACGCTGCCAGATGATAAACAGATAGGCCGGGGCGATGCCGAAGAGGACGAGTGGATTGCGCACGATGCGGTAGGAGAAGCGCTTCCAGCGGGAGGCCTCCAGATACTCCTTCACCGTCATCGTCCAGATGTCACCCACACCACGGCGGTCGAGAGCACCGGAGCTGGCGTGGTGGATGTTGTGCTCCCAACGCCAGTGGTGAAACGGCGTCAGGGTGAGCATGCCGGTGATGAAGCCCACCACGTTGTTGGCCGTGTTCGATTTGAAAAACGAGCCATGGCAGCAGTCGTGGAAGATGATGAAAAGGCGCACCACGAGCAGGCCGCCCAGCACCACAAGCGCGGCAGTGATCCAAAGGGACCACGACAGGCTCAGATACATGAGATACCAAGTCAGCGCATAGGGCACGAAAGTGTCCACAAGCTGCCAGATGGCACGCGGGAGGGAGGGTTGCTGATACTTCTGGACGATGGTTTTCCAGGTGTTGGTGTCGCGCTTCGTTTTTTTCGGGGTCGCGGTAACGGTCGATTCGGGGCTCTGAGAGGTCATTGACTTTGGCTTTGCGCTGGCAGGAGTACTTTGCTCCACATCGATTGCGTGCGTGCGACTGCATCTTGCGGTCTGTCGGCAGGTTCGGGCGGGCTGGACCGTATAAACGCGTTCTCATGATAATTCGATCACTTTTTGCCGCAGTTTGCCTCACCACCTCCGCCCTGGGCCTCACCGCGGATGAATTGCAAAGCTTCATCAATGAGGCCGTGAAGTCCGAAAAAGGCTCCGAAGTGGTCATCTCCCCCGGGAAACACCTGCTGGAGCACTCGCTCGTCATCCAAAACGCCAAAAAGCTCCGCATCGCCGGCCTCGACGCCGAAACGACCGTCCTGCAACTCCCACCCCTCGCCTTTGCAGAGGTCGCGGATGCTGCCAAAGCGGGCGACACGGCCATCCGGGTGAAACGCCACCAGTCCTTCAAGCCAGGCATGCAGCTCCACATCGAGGCGGACGGTGCCGTGGACTCCTTCACCAAGAAGCCCAAGCCCTACCACCTCGCCATAATCGCGAAAATCGATGGCAACACCCTCCACCTCGTGGAGCCGCTCGATTTCCCCGCTCCGTCCGGCACGCTCATCCGCGATCCGCAGGCACCCAACATCTTCGAGATCCGTGGCAAGATAGAGGACGTGCAAATCAGCAAGCTCACCCTCGATGGCGGCCGCGTGGAGGGTAATCCGCCCGTGCGCGGTCATGTACAGCTTTGCGGCATCTTTGCCCAAGGGCCATACAGCTATGAAAAAGGCCCCACCGGGCCGCTCGTGAAGAATTTGCACATCGAACGCTGCTTCATTCAAAACTGCCATGGCCGCGGCATCGCCCTTTACGCCTGCGAAGACGCTCTCATCGAGAATTGCACCATCCGCGACACATCGGACGAAGCGATCGACTTCGACCATTTCACCACGAACAGCATCGCACGGCATAACCACATCGCCCGCAGCCTCATCGGCGTGGAGCTCAACGACGCCATCGCCTGCACGGTGGAGCAGAACGACTTCCTCGCCTGCCAGACGGGCATCAACCTTTGGCGCTGGTGCAAGCAGCCCAGCCTCAACGAAAAGAACATCATCCGAGACAACCAGTTCGATCAGACTCGCGGCAACGCCGTGCAGATCGCCTCGAACACGGCGCAAAACAGCGTCATCGGGAATGTCATCACGGCTTCAGGCAAAAACGGCATTATCCTCAATGGCGAGGGCCAGATCGTGAAAGGCAATCAAATCAGCGGCAGCGGCCTCAAAGACCTCACGGTGCAGGCGGGCAAGCACGAGATCACGCCGTAGGGGGACAAGAATGTCCCCGTTACCACCAAGGCTCACTGCTGTGCGAGACGCAAAAACACCTTCGGGGTCTCCATGGCCGTCTTTTTGGGCTTCGGAGCCGGTTTCGGGTCGAGGTTGGCTCTGAGTTCGTCTTCGGTGACTTTCGATTCGACGCCGCTGGCAGGCACTTCGGCCTTGGTGACCCACACGAGGGCATTCAGCACGGCTTTGCGCACATTGTCATTGCCCCAGTTGTCATGGAAATGGCCGCCGGTGAAACCAAAGCCGCGACCACCATCCGCACGTTCCACGGCCCACATCGTCGTTTCCGGTTGGCCTTTCTCGGCCTGGATGTGGGGATAAGGCCCTTTCGGATACACATACGGACCATCACGCGTCGCATCCGAAGGCGTCGCGGTGAGGATCGGGGCAAAGGTCGCGCCCTTGTCCACGGCTGGCTCGATGCCGTCTTTGAAGATCGGGCGGAAGCGCATGTTGAAATACCATTCGTCCTTCGTCGTGAAAGGCTGCACACCGCGGGTGATCGCGTGCTCAGGCAGCTTCGTGTAGTTCGCGTCCCAGATCGGATTGCAGGAGAAGGAATTCTCATAGTGCCCGCCGAGCCATTCCTGGAACTCCTTGCCCGCCTGGTCCGCCACCACTTCCACGCCGTAGTGCATGCAGCCAAAGCCAACGCCTTTCGCGATCAACGCCCGCAGCGTTTCGAGATGCCCGTCCACCACTGCCGGGTGCTTCGCACCACCATCGGCATAAATCACAACAGCATCCGCATCCGCAAAGGTAGCCTCATCCTTCACCCAGCCCATCTCATGGCGGTCCACCACGAGGTTCGGGACGCTCTTCAGGCAGTTTTCGAGCAAAATGGTGCCGGCACGAAACTCATGCATGCCCGGCGGATGTGAGGGCTTTCCGGCGATGAAGACCAGTTTCCGCTTCCCATCGGGAGTCACGGCTTTCACAGCCAGCGGGAGCAAGACGAATGAGCAGAGCAAAAGAAGCGGTTTCATGAGAGCGGCGATTCAATGACACACCGCGCCCGCTGGCAACCGCAAACTCACTGCGCCAGCAGCTCGCGCATGCGGCTTTTCGGGATCGCACCGGTCTCGCGGGCTGATTCCTTGCCGTTTTTAAACACAACGAAGGTTGGGATCACACGCACGCCGAGGTCGTAGCCCAGTTTCGGATCTTCATCCACGTTCACCCGGATCACGCGGGCTCTTGAAGCCACCTCGCGAGCGAATTCTTCCACCTGCGGCCCAATTTCTTTGCACGGTCCACACCAGTCCGCGTAAAACTCCACCATCACTGGCTTCGCTGCTGTCGATTGCGCAATCGCCGAGGCCACCGTGCCCGCAGCCGCGCCGTGGGAGGCCGGCATCGGACGCGACATGTCGAAAAAGATCCAAACCATTCCGGCCAGCAGCACGGCGACGATCAGCATGGGGAGATTGGAGAGTTTCATGAGGGTACGTTCCCGCCCCCGCTGCCGTTTGCCAAACACAAAATGCATTCCACCTGTGCAGCCATGACCTCCGAAACCGCCGCCGCAGCCTCGCGATTGTGCCTGGCCTGTGGCCTTTGCTGTGACGGCACCCTCTTCCAAATCGTGCGCATGCAGCCGGAGGACTCCCCCGCCGAGCTCGGCGCCCTCGGCCTGCGCCACGCAGCCGGCGACGGCGATAAGCAGCGACGGGCGGGCGCGCTTGAGCGGGCGCAGCTTATCGACCTCGATGCGCAGCTTGTTCTCCGCGGTCTCACGGACGCTGCAGGTGTTAAAGACCAGAAGGTCCGCCGTCTCCGGGGCCGTCGCCTGCTGCGCCGCTTCCGCCGCTTCCGTCATCGCCTGGACCCCTTCGTTCCGAACCGGTTGTCCGCATCCTAGAACGTGCGCCGGACTTTTTCACCCACTGGCACGGGCCGGCGGCGGGCGGCCGGCGCCCGACGCGGGGCCTCCTGCGGGAAATGCGGGATCAGGAAGAGCGCGGCGCGGACGAGGATGGCGCCATGTCCGGCAATTCGAGCTGCTGCCACATCTCGCGCATCGCTTCGTCGAACGGGGGGTCTGAGGAACGCAGCACGATCCGTCCGCGCGCCACGAGCACCGCCATCTCCTCCGGCGAGAGCACCAGCTTGCGCATGCCGCGCCGGTTGACGATGAGGAAGCGCGCACTGAGCGGGCTGGCCCAGGCGATGCGGGCCGAGGTTTCGCGCCCGTCCTCTTCGACCAGGCGCAGGTTCTGGCCCACGCGCAGCCGGCGGATCCTGGCGACCAGCGCCGGGTCGGCGTCGGCGCCCGCGCCGGGGCGCAGGCCGCCCCACTGCACGGCATCGTTGACCTCCGGCACGGGGTCCTCGACGGCCAGCGGATGCAGTTGCCGCGGCTGGTCCGGGAAGGCCAGCGCGGACACGATCCGGGCGAGCGAATCGCGGGCGGCGGACGCATCCAGGCCGCAACTGGCGTAGCAGCGGCCCAGCGGGCCCTGCAGTTCCAGGATGCGATCGGCGACCTTGCCGCCTTCGCAGCGCGATGCGTCGAGGTCGGCCTGGATCAGGCCGTCGCCGATGGACAACGCGGACAGGTACTGCGCCGAACTCGGCCCTTCGCGCAGCCAGGTCTGCACGAGGTGGTGCCGCCAGTGCCCGGTCAGGAATTCGGCGATGCCCTCGGTCAGCGCATGCTGGCCCATCTTGGCCGCGAGCAGTTCGTCCACCGTGCGACGCGCGTGCTGCAGGCGCTCGCGCCCGCCGACCGCCTCGCTGGCGCGCTGCTCGGCGACCTCGCGCATCTTGCGCTGCTGGTCGAGGTGTTCGCGCAGTTCGGCGGCGGCCAGTTCGAAGATCGTCTTGTCGTCGCGAAACTCCTCCACGACCTTGTCCACGGCGAGCTCGGCGTGGGTCAGCGTCTGCTGGTCCTGCGGGGTCTCGCCGCTGTTGCCGTCGCAGGCCTCGCTCAGCGCTTCCAGCAGGCGACGCCCGGGGTGGCCGCGCTGGTCGAACAGGCCGTCGTCGCTCAGCGCCAGCTTCAGGTAGGGCGGCACCAGCCGGCCGTACATGGCGCGCGAGCGCGGCATCGGCGCATGGCCGCGGGCCAGCGTCTGCAACAGGATGCCGACCAGGTCGATGGCATCCTCGTCGACTTCGTTGAAGCGGGTCTGGGTCGGGTCCAGGCCCATCTGGCGCGAGCCGTTGACGATCTGGTCGCGGATCACCGCCGACAACGGCCGGTCCGCCTCCTCGGTCAGCGCGCGGACGTAGGGTTCCGGATCGTCGCCCTGCAGCATGCTGGCGATGCCCATCAGCTCCTGGGGCGCGAGCATGCGCACGCCGTTGAACCATTGCCCGCCGCCCTGCGGCGCGCCGCCGGCCGCGGGCATCTCGTAGCCGGCGGGATGGCCGTAGCCGCCCACCGGCCC
>CALMTT010000428.1 GCA_937872615.1 uncultured Verrucomicrobiaceae bacterium
CGAGAATCTGAGCGACCTGATCTGGAATGGCGATATCGAGACGCTGACCCTGACGCAGAATGCGCAGCCGGCGCTGATGGCCACCTCGATCGCCGCGTTGAGGGCGCTGGAGGCAGAGGGGTTCGGGATCAGGGACGCCGATTTCGTCGCTGGACATTCGCTGGGCGAATATTCGGCGCTTTGCGCGGCCGGCGCGCTGAGCCTTGCCGATACGGCGCGGCTGTTGCGCCTGCGCGGCACCGCGATGCAGGAGGCGGTGCCGGTGGGCATGGGCGCCATGGCCGCGATCCTGGGGCTGGATTTCGCCGCCGTCGACCACATCGCCCGCGATGCGGCCCTTCACGTCGGTGACGCAGGCGTAGATCGTGTGGCGGTCATCGGCGCGGCGCACGTCGTTGGTCACCTGGCCGTTCAGGTAGCGCACGCGGTCACCGCCGGAGAGTTTCCACTTGGCGCGAGTGGAGAGATTCACGGCCGCGCCGTGCGCGAGGAGGTTTTGGTAGGTTTCAGCCTGCATGCGGGCGTGTATTGAGCACGAACACCTCGCATCGCAAGCCGTGGAAACTTGCGCCTTGCGTCTTCTTCGCGGAAAGTCGGTGTCATGAGCGAATTTGGCGACACACCGGAACGGCATGTGGACTGGGGAAGCCGCGGCTCGCAGGTCGTGGTGACCCTCGCGAGTCTCTTCATCGTCCTCGCGGGCATGAAACTGGCCGCGAACCTCCTGCTGCCCATCGTGTATGCCTTCTTCTTGGCCGTCTTGAGCTATCCGCTGGCCCGCTGGCTGCATCGTCACCGGTTTCCGATGCCGGTGGCACTCGGCTTGACGATGTTTGTGAACCTCGCCGTCGTCGCCGGACTGGTCACCATCGGCGTGCGCTTGATCGTGAGCTTCGCCGGTGACCTGCCGCGCTATGCCCGTGGACTCAACAGACAGCTTGGGGACATGGCGCTGTGGTTGGAAGGCAAAGGAGCCACCGGAGTGAAGGCCGAGGTGGACCGTCTGTTTGACTGGAACACCGTCGTGGAATGGAGCACGCAGGAGAAAGTGATGAGCGGCCTCGGTGCGGCCTTGGGCAGCACCTTCGGAGCGGTGAGCACGGTTTTCGTCGGCTTGATCATGATCCTGCTCATCATGATGTTTGTCCTCATGGAGGCGCATGGCACGCACACGCGTTTGCAAGCCGTGAAACTCTCCGGCGGCCCGGACTTCTCCGGCCTGATGCGCTCCGCCGATGACATCCAAAAGTATCTCGGCGTGAAAACGCTCATCAGCGCCCTCACCGGTGTGCTGGCAGGTGTTTTGTGCTGGTTCTTCGATCTGCAGTATCCGCTGCTCTGGGCGATTCTCGCCTTCGTGTTCAATTTCATCCCCGCGGTCGGCAGCACCGCCGCGTCGATTCCGGCCATCGCCGAGGCGCTCGTGCAGCACGGACCGGGACACGCTGTCGTCGTGGCCATCGGCTACGGCGGTATCAACTTCTGCCTCGATAACTTTGTGCAGCCGCACCTGCTCGGGAACCGCTTCGGCATCTCGCCGCTCGTTGTCATCCTCTCCGTCATCTTCTGGGGCTGGCTGTGGGGCCCGCTCGGCATGTTCCTAGCCGTGCCGCTCACGATGGTGATGAAGGTCATCCTCGACAACACCGAGGAATTCCGCTGGCTGTCCGTGGCGATGGCGAAAAAGAAGGTGCGCCGCGGCGAGGTGGAGGTGGCTGGCTATGACCTGACGCTCAACGAAGGGGAGATCATCGGCAGCGGGGCCAGCACGGAGATACCCGGGCGGCGTGATTCGTGATTCAGACCTCCAAATCATCAACCGCCAAAGGGGTGCTGACCGCATGCACTCGGTCGATTGGCTACAGAATTTATGTCAAACCGTGGTCAGTGATGTCATTCGTTTGTCTCCCGTCTTGATGTTTTCCGATGAAGCTGCCAGCATCGTGTCGAGTTAACGAAATTCGCACCTGATTCATCGCTATGAAGACCACCTCAAAACCAACAGCCATCGCCTCCCGTGTGCTGCTTGCCTTGGGAGCCACCGCCCTCCTCTCCTCGTGCTCCATGCCTCCGCGTCAGGCGTGGACCATGATCCAGCGTGACGGCCTCTTCAATTACTGGGCCTACGCCTCCGGTCACCAGCCGCACTTCGGCCGCCCCAGCCCGCCGCTGATGCGCTCGTCCAGTCAGTCGCTGGCCTATCGCCCGTCGAACGTTCGCTATTTGCAGGATTGGAACACGCCGACCTCGCGTAATGTTTACGTCGGCCCCACTCGTTCGGTGGCGCCGCAGCCTCTCTCACACTCCTCCACCGCAGCATTGTCGGGCAATCGCTACTACGCTCCCGTGACGAGCATCCCGGCACCGCGTCCGAAGGTCACCACCCGCTCCAAGTCGTCCTCCGTGGCCTCGCGCAAAGAACCGACGGTGAACATCCCGGTCGAACCGCCTTCGTCGAAGCCTTCCAGCAATGCTTCGTCCTCCGACAAGCCCGTCGCATCGGCTCCGAAAAAGGAACTGCCGTATGGCAGCGTCGTTCCGGGCCGTCCGAACATGGTCAACAGCCCTTACGCGAACAAATCGCAGCTCGTCGATGTCGCTGGCATGTCCGCTGGGCAGACCGTGAAGTGCCCGTATTCCGGCAAACTCTTCCGCGTGCCGCCTACTCAGCAGGCCGCGAACAAGGTTGAGTCTAAGATCGAGGCTCCGGCTGAAAAATCGCCTGCCAAGCCGAGCTCTGACGCGGCTCCGAAATCGGAGTCCAAGGCCGAGGACAAGCCCGCGGCTGACAAGAAGCCCTGATCAGCATCGTTTACTGAAACGCGCGGCCTCAACAGCCGCGCGTTTTCTTTTCCACCATGACCAATCCCATCGTCTCCTATCCGAAGCTGCCCGGCACGCCGGTCTCGCATCTGCCCTTCAGCCCTTGTGTGGTGGTGGGTGATCTCATTTTCGTCTCTGGCCAGGCCTCGGTGGATCTGGAGGGAAAGATCGTGAGTGATACCTTTGAGGGCGAGTTTCGTCGTTCGGTCGAAAATGTGCGCCGCGTGCTCGAGGCTGCTGGCAGTGATCTCGCTCACGTCGTGCAGACGAGGAACTTCGTCCGCGATGCGGAAGACCTCCCGCTCTACAACCAGCTCTACCGCGAGTATTTCACGGAGCCACGTCCGGCACGCACGACGATCACGAACTGCCTTCCGCCCTCGCTTCGCTATGAAATTGAGGTCGTTGCGGTGCGTCGGGTTTCGTAGAATGGGCTGAAACCATCGCGCTGCATGCGCTGTATCCGTTTCATGCGCCGTTTGCTCCTGCCGCTCCTCGCTGCCACCACTCTCCACGCCGTCAAACCGGATGCTCCGCTGCCGGAAGGCGTGTCGGTCGAGAACGGCGCACGCTTCGTCGATCTGAATGGCGATGGCTTCGACGATCTCGTTTTCTCGAACAGCGAACGCTACGGCGTTTTCATCTTCAACGATGTCGAGAAAAAGAACCTCGGCTGGTTCCGCGGTTGGACACATGTGATGCGTGAAGGCAGGGCAGGGGATGCCCATGCGCTGCCGCTGACCACGCGCGATGATGTGGCATTCAAAGACGGAGCCATGTGGGCCGCCGGGAAGAAATTCCTCAGCTATGCCGAGCTGCTGCGTCCGCCCGCTCCGGCACCACGCACGCCCGAGGAGTCGATGAAGGCCATTCATCTCAAACCGGGCTTTCAGATCGAACTCGTCGCCGCGGAGCCGCTCGTGCAGGATCCGATCTTTGTCGATTGGGATGACAAAGGTCGCATGTGGGTCGTCGAGATGGCTGACTATCCGTTTCACGAGTATCAAGGCGTCACGCGCAGCGGTCGCGTGAAGATCCTCACCGATGAAAATGGCGATGGGCGCTACGACAACGCCGCCACCTTCCTTGATGACCTGCTTTATCCCACCGGTCTCGCCTTGTGGAAGGGCGGCGCTTACATCGCCAGCGTGCCGGAGGTGTTTTTTGCCGAGGACACCGATGGCGATGGCCGTGCCGACAAGCGCACGCCCATCCTGACAGGCTTTCACAAAGGCAACCCGCAGCATTTGGTGAATGGTTTCGCGTGGGGACTCGATGGCTGGCTCTACGGCGGCAATGGCGACAGTGGTGGCAAGGTCGTCGAAGTCAAAAGCGGCAAGGAGTTCGATCTCAGCGGCCGCGATTTTCGTTTTCATCCCGAGACGCACGAGTTCCAACTCCTCGCCGGGCGTGCCCAGTATGGCCGCTGGCGGGATGATTTTGGAAACTGGTTCTCCGGGAACAACAGCAACCTCGGCTGGCATTACTTCCTCGATGATCGCTACCTCGCGCGAAACCCGAAGCTTGCGGTGCCGACGCTCAAGCAAAACCTCAATCCCGGTGGAACGAAGGTCTTTCCCGTCAGCACGCCGGTGCGTCGCCTCAATCAGCCGCAGTCGGTGAACACGCTGACCTCCGGTTGCAGCGTCATTCCCTATCGCGACATCCTTTTCGGACCTGAGTATGCCAACAGCATCTTCATTTGCGAGCCAGCCAACAACCTCGTGCATCGCGAAGTGCTCGTGCCGGATGGCATCAGCTTCACCAGCCGTCGTGCGGAAGACGAGGCGGATCGCGAGTTCCTCGCCAGCGAGGATCATTGGAGCCGTTTCACGCAGGCACGCACCGGGCCGGGCGGCTGTTTGTATGTGGTGGACTTCTACCGCCTCATCCTTGAGCACCCCGAGTGGATTCCACCGCAGATGCTGGCGCATCTCGATCTGTATGCCGGTGGAGATAAAGGCCGCATCTACCGCATAGGTCCCATAGGACACATGAGACGCATAGGTCCTATGGCCCTCGATTCTCCCAACGGGCTGATGAGAGATATGGCACAGCGCCTCCTCATCGAGAAAAAAGCCACCTGGAGCACTGACACGCTTCACGAGAGCCCCGCTATCGCGGTGCAGCAGCTTTGGACGATGCACACGCTGGGCACGCTGAAGCCTTCACACCTTCGTGCAGCCTTCCAATCACCTTCGGCGCAAGTGAGTGAGCATGCCATTCGCTTGGCGGAGGGCCGTGACATGACCGCTGACCTCATCCGACTGCAAAACGATCCGGACATCCGCGTGCGCACCCAGCTCGCCTTTTCGCTCGGTGAAGCCTCGAATGATACCTTGAGTGCTCTGGTGAAGGCTGATCCCGCCAACAAAAACCTTCTCATCGCCGCCCTCTCCTCCTCGCCAAATCATCCTGAAGCCTCCAACTGGCAAAAAGCCCTCAAAGCATCGCCGCCAAGCTCCAGCACGCCCAAACTCCAAATCATCACGAATCACAATCCGGACCGCGACAAGGTCGTCAAAGCCTACGCGGGCGTCTCGAAGCTCACCGGCGATCCTGCCAAAGGTCACACGCTGTATCTCGCGGCCTGTTCCGCCTGCCATCGACTTAAAAACGAGGGCAACGAAATCGGTCCCGATTTGGGCACGGTGGCCGCCAAGCCCGATGAGCAGCTTTTGGAGGCCATTCTCGATCCGAATCGTGCCGTCGAGCAGCGTTACCTCACGCACACGATCCGCACCAAAGATGGCAAAGACCACAGCGGCCTCCTTGCCGAGGAAACGGCCAACAGTGTCACCCTCAAGCTCGGTGTCGCCACCGAGGTGCTGCTGCGCACGGACATCGTGAAAAGCACGCCTGGCACGCAATCCCTCATGCCCGCAGGCCTCGAATCCCTCCTCAAACCTCAAGACATCGCTGACATCCTCGCGTGGATGCGCGCAAGGTAGGTCTTTGGCATTGCTTCCTCCGATTGCTCATCTCTTTTCCATTTCACATGATTGGCGCTGCCCAGATTTCTTCTTGCCTTAACCTGCCTCTCCGGCTTGTGCCTCTTCTGATTATGTTCTTGCTCAGTTCATTCTTCGCCGGTGGTGCTGAGGACAAGGTGCTGGCTGCACGCCAAGCCGAGGCGCAAAAGGCCTTCAAGCAGGACGTCGAGAAGTTTGTGGCCAAATACTGCGTTGAGTGTCACGGCGACCGGCCAAAGGCGGGGCTCAATCTGCGCGTCGCGGTGCGCAAGCCGGGTGATCCTGCCTTTGCTCGGAAGTGGATGGAGGCCATCGCGAATGTGAATGCTCATGACATGCCGCCGGAGGATGCCGACCAGCCCTCCGATGAGGAACGGCAGCGCTTCCTCAATGCGCTGGCGCAGATCAAATACCTCGCAGCACGTGATCCGGGCCCGTTTGTCATCCGTCGCCTCACCAAAGTCGAGTATGGCAACACGCTGCACGACTTCCTCGGTGTCGAAGCGAGCCTCGCGAAGGAATTGCCGGACGAAGTGCCGGGCGAAGGCTACCTCAACTCACTCTCGCCGATGCAGACCGAGCAGTATCTCGGCATCGCGAATGAAGCGCTGAAAAAGATGCCCGCTGAGGTCGAAAAACGTCTCTTTGGTGACCAAGAGACCGATGTCCGCGAGATCGCCCGCAAGCTTGCCCGAACCGCCTACCGCCGACCGCCTACCGAGGACGAACTCAACGTGCTCGTGAAGGTTTTTGAGCTCGGCACGGCCAACAAGCTCAACCGCGATGCTGCGCTGCGCTTCATGCTGAAGGCCGTGCTTGTCTCGCCGCAGTTCCTGTTCATCACACCGTCGAAAGACGCCCCGGAACGCGAGAGGATCGCGCCGCTCGATGACTATCAAATTGCCAGCCGCCTTTCGTATCTGCTTTGGGCGACCATGCCGGACCCGGAGCTGTCCAAGCTCGCCGACGAAGGCAAGCTGCATGAGCCCGATGTGCTCAAGGCAGAAACCAAGCGCCTTTTGGCCGACAAACGCTCACGAGCTTTGTTTGACGGTTTCGGTGCGCAATGGCTCGGAACGGCCGAATTGAAGGATAAGACCTTCGATGCCGCCAAGTTTCCCGAAATGACCGCCGAACTGCGCTCCGCGATGTATGACGAGGCGCGGCTCTTCTTTGAAAGCATCGTGCGTGAGAACCGCAGCGTCGTCAGCTTCGTGAACAGTGACTACACCTTCCTCAATGGCACGCTGGCAAAGATCTACGGCCTCGAAAAGAAATTCAGCGGCAAGGACATGCAAAAAGTGAAGCTCACCGATCCGAACCGCGGAGGCATCCTTGCCATGCCAGGCGTGCTTGCCACCACCTCGTTCGCCACACGCACCAGCGCCGTGAAACGCGGTGTGTGGGTGTTGGAGCAGGTGCTCGGCGAGCGCGTCCCGCCCGCGCCGCCGAATGTGCCCGCTTTGGAGAAGCAGGATCAAACGAAGGTCGCCAATCTCACGCTGCGCCAGCGCACCGAGTTGCATCGCACCAACGCTGTCTGCGCCAACTGCCACAAGCTCCTCGATCCCATTGGCTTCGGCCTCGAGAACTTCGATGCCATCGGCCGCTGGCGCGACAAGGACGAGTCCGGTGGCCCCATCGACGCGGTGGGTGAGTTGCCCGGCGGCAAACGATTCTCCTCACCCAAAGAGCTCAAAGCCCTCATCGCCGCCCGCGAGACCGATTTGACCCGCAACCTCACTGAAAAGCTCCTCGCCTACGCCCTCTGCCGCCAGCTCGATGGCTACGACCACGTCATCGTGGATCAAATGCTCAAAACCATCGCCGCCGACGGCCACAAGATGCAGACGCTCATCACCGAGATCGTGACAAGCTATCCGTTTTTGAACCGTAGAGTCAAAGAGTAACCCCTTCGCCTCATGTCCTCCCACCTTCTCAATCGTCGCGCCTGCCTCAGAGGCCTCGGAGCCTCTCTTGGTCTTCCTTTGCTCGAAACCATGGGCTGGGCGGAGCCCGCCAAGAGCAAGATGGGCTACAAGCCGCCGGTGCGGCTGGGGTTCATGTATATGCCGCATGGGGTGATCATGGATCAATTCTGGCCGAAGACGCCGGAGAGCTTCCGCAACTCGCCGCCGCCCGCGCTGGAGTCGCTGCGGCCGATTTTGGATCAGTGCATGCTGGTGAAAGGCATTTCCGGTGTGCCCATCACGCCGTTTGGCAGTGCCCCGCATGCATTAGAACTTTCGACGTGGCTCACGGCCTCGCTGCCGAATGCAGCGAAGCGAAACCAGATCAACATCGCGATCTCGGCGGACCAAATCTTTGCCAATTACTTCGGCGGTCTCACCTCGCTGCCCTCGCTGGAACTGGCGACGATGCCGCAGACGCACAAGGAGAACCAGGAAGGGCTCAACGAAGGCTACTACTCGCATTGCAGCTTCCGCTCGCCC